>CALUML010000171.1 GCA_944321745.1 uncultured Bacteroidales bacterium | reverse complement strand
GGGCACTCGAACGCCGCTTCCAGAAAGTGCTTGTGGAACCCACCACCGCCGAGGAGACGTTGCAGATACTGCGCAACATCCAGGACCGCTACGAATATCACCACAACGTGCGTTATACGCCCGAGGCCATCGAGGCCTGCGTGCGGCTCACCGACCGCTACATCACCGACCGCGCTTTCCCCGACAAGGCTATCGATGCGCTCGACGAGGCAGGTTCGCGGGTGCACATCGGCACGGTGTCTGTCCCCGCCGAAATAGAGGAGCTGGAAAAGAAGCTGGAGGAACTGCGTGCCGAAAAGGCCCGCGTGCTCGAAGCGCAGCAGTACGAGCTGGCCGTGCCCATACGCGACCGCGAAAAGCAGACGCAGTACGCCCTGGACGATGCCATCCGCCGCTGGGAGGAAGAAGCGCAGCAGCACCCCGACACGGTGGACGAGGAACAGGTGGCCGAGGTGGTGGCCATGATGTCCGGCATACCCGTGCAGCGCATCGCGCAGGCCGAGGGGCTGAAGCTGCGCCAGATGAAGGACGTGCTGAAAAGCAAGATTATCGGGCAGGACGAGGCCGTGGACAAGGTGGTGAAAGCCATCCAGCGCAACCGCATCGGGCTGAAAGACCCGAACAAGCCCATCGGCTCGTTCATTTTCCTGGGACCCACCGGCGTGGGCAAGACGCACCTGGCCAAGTCGCTCGCCGAGTTCATGTTCGACAGCCCGGATGCCCTCATCCGTGTCGACATGAGCGAGTACATGGAGAAGTTCAGCGTGTCGCGGCTTATCGGCGCGCCCCCGGGATACGTGGGCTACGAGGAAGGCGGCCAGCTCACCGAGCGCGTGCGCCGCAAGCCCTATTCCATCATCCTGTTTGATGAAATAGAAAAGGCGCACCCCGACGTGTTCAACCTGCTGCTGCAAGTGATGGACGAAGGGCGGCTCACCGACAGCCTCGGGCGGCGCATCGACTTCAAGAACACCATCATCATCATGACCTCCAACGTGGGCACGCGCCAGCTGAAGGACTTCGGCCGGGGCATCGGCTTCAACGTGGATACGGACACGAAGATGACCTCCGAATATTCGCGCGGGGTGATACAGAAGGCGTTGCAGAAGACTTTCTCGCCCGAATTCCTCAACCGCGTGGACGACGTGATTATCTTCGACCAGCTGAGCAAGGAGGCCATATTCTCCATCATCGACCTCGAACTGAAGGGGCTCTTCGGTCGTGTCACCGAAATGGGCTACAAGCTCGAACTGTCGCCCGAGGCGAAGGACTTCATCGCCGAGCGTGGCTACGACGTGCAATTCGGCGCACGCCCGTTGAAGCGTGCCATCCAACGCTACCTGGAAGACGAGCTGGCCGACGTGATACTGGCTGGCGAGGTGCAGCCGGGCGACACCATCCTGATGACCTTGGACAAGGAGAACCAGCGCGTGAAAGCCACCGTGGTGCATCCCGCACCGACTCTGCCGGAGCCGCCCAAGGCCGTGGAGGCGTGACGGGAGTCTGCTATTATATAATAAGGAATAAGCCATCACAGGAAACCGGGAGCGGCGGTGCTGCTTCCGGTTTCCGCGTGTCGGGAGGGAAGGATTAAGGGACTTTCGCCCCCGGATGCGCATTTGCCGGAATGAAAAAGATAGCATTTGGGCACGCATGTGTGGCGGAATGTGTAACTTTGTCCGCTATTACGGGTAAACCCCAACCGGTCATCAATCTGAAATCTGAAATCTGAAATCTGGAATTTGAAATCTGGAATTTGAAATCTGGAATTTGAAATCTGTAATTTGAAATCTGTAATTTGAAATCTGTAATTTGAAATCTGTAATTTGAAATTTGAAATATCCTCTATGGACGTACAACAACTGCTCCGCCCCAACATCCGGCGGCTCCAACCCTACGCTTGTGCCCGCGATGAGTTCCAGGGCGAGGCATCGGTGTACCTCGATGCCAACGAGAACCCTTACAACGCCCCTTACAACCGCTATCCCGATCCGCTGCAAGTGCGCGTGAAGGAACGCGTTGCCGAGGTGAAGGGGGTGCCTGCGGCAAACATCTTCCTGGGCAACGGCAGCGACGAGCCGATAGACTTGCTCTACCGTGCCTTCTGCGAGCCGAGGGTGGACAACGTGGTGGCCATCGAGCCTACCTACGGCATGTACCGGGTGTGTGCCGACATCAATGACGTGGAATACCGCCCGGTGCTGCTGGGCGAGGACTTTGGCCTGTCGGCGGACGGGCTGCTAGCGGCGGCGGACGGGCACACGAAGCTGGCCTGGCTGTGCTCGCCCAATAACCCCACGGGCAACAGCCTCGACCCCGCCGAGGTGGAGCGGGTGCTGCGGCTGTTCCCCGGCATCGTGGTGCTGGACGAGGCGTACATTGACTTCGCCTCCTCTTGCAGCTTCCTGCCGCGCTTGGCCGAGTTTCCGCGCCTGGTGGTGTTGCACACGTTTTCCAAGGCGTGGGGCAGCGCGGCCATCCGCCTGGGCATGGCGTTCGCTTCGGAGGAAATCGTCGGTGTGTTGAACAAGATAAAGTATCCCTACAACGTGAACTTGCTCACGCAGCGGCAGGCCTTGCAGATGTTGGAGCAGCCCGGCCGCACGCAGCAGTGGGTGGACACGCTGCTGGCCGAGCGGGCGAGGCTGCTGGAGGGGCTGGCCACCGTGCCGTGCATCCTCCGCGTGCATCCCACGGATGCCAACTTTGTGCTGGTGCGGGTGGCCGATGCCGATACCGTGTACCGGCACCTCACGGATCGGGGCATCATCGTGCGCAACCGCAGCCGGGTGGCTTTGTGCCAGGGCGGGCTGCGCATCACGGTGGGCACGCCCGAGGAAGACGACGCGTTGCTTGCCGCCTTGCGGGCGTGGTGATTTTTTTTGTGGGACACAGAGCGCACAGAGTTTATTCCAGAGAAGCACACATAGCTGCTCCGATGAAAATGCGGGGTTGTTCGTGGCACGATGCTATGTGTGCTTCTTTGGAATAAACTCTGTGCGCTCTGTGTCCCCGCCCCCACGGCTTGTCGGTTGGCATTTTATGCGTATCTTTGGATAAGATAGGATGCGCCTCGGCAAAGCAATTTCAAGTAAACTTGATTGCTCTGCGCTCGACTTTCACTATCTTTGCATTCCCTAAAAAACAAGCATAAGAGAGCATGATGAAGAATATCCGCAACTTTTGCATCATCGCCCACATCGACCACGGCAAAAGTACGCTGGCCGACCGCCTGCTGGAATACACCAAGACCGTGGCGGAAAAGGATCTCCAGGCGCAGGTGCTCGACGATATGGATTTGGAGCGCGAGCGGGGCATCACCATCAAGAGCCACGCCATCCAGATGAACTACACGCTTGACGGCGAGGAGTATATCCTGAACCTCATCGACACACCGGGACACGTGGACTTCTCCTACGAGGTGTCGCGTTCCATCGCGGCGTGCGAGGGTGCGTTGCTCATTGTGGATGCCACGCAGGGCATCCAGGCGCAGACCATCTCCAACCTGTACATGGCCATCGAGCACGACCTGGAAATCATTCCCGTGATGAACAAGATGGACATGGACAACGCCATGCCCGAGGAGGTGGAGGACCAGATTGTGGAACTCATCGGGTGCAAGCCCGCTGACATCATCCGTGCCAGCGGCAAAACGGGCATGGGCGTGGAGGAAATCCTGCAAGCCATCGTACACCGCATCCCCGCCCCGAAGGGCGACCCGGACGCACCGTTGCAATGCCTCATCTTCGACTCGGTGTTCAACGCCTTCCGGGGCATCATCGCCTACTTCAAGATAGTGAACGGCACCATCCGCACGGGCGAACTGGTGAAGTTCATGGCCACGGGCAAGGAGTACGATGCCGATGAGATAGGCATCCTGAAGCTCGACATGGTGCCGCAGCCCAGTCTGAGCGCGGGCAACGTGGGCTATATCATTTCGGGCATCAAAACCTCGCGCGAGGTGAAGGTGGGTGACACCATCACACACGTGCAGCGTCCCGCCCCGGCGGCCATCGACGGTTTCGAGGAGGTGAAGCCCATGGTGTTTGCGGGGGTATACCCCATAGACACGGAGGACTTTGAGAATTTGCGCTCGGCCATCGAGAAGCTGCAACTGAACGATGCTTCGCTCACCTTCGAGCCGGAGTCGTCCGTCGCGCTCGGCTTCGGCTTCCGTTGTGGCTTCCTCGGCATGTTGCACATGGAAATCGTGCAGGAGCGGCTCGACCGCGAGTTCGACATGAACGTCATTACCACCGTGCCCAACGTGTCCTACAAGGTCTACACGAAGAAGGGTGAGATGCTCGAAGTGCACAACCCCTCGGGCCTGCCGGACATCATGGCCATCGACCACATCGAGGAGCCTTACATCCGTGCTTCCATCATCACCCGTACGGACTACATCGGCCCCATCATGACGCTGTGCCTCGGCAAGCGCGGCGAGC
>CALUML010000170.1 GCA_944321745.1 uncultured Bacteroidales bacterium | reverse complement strand
GTGCCGTTCCGGGTGGACAGCACCACGCTCCACGCGGGAGGCGAGTTAGCCCGCTACCGTTACCTGGGCGACCGGCGGGCACGCTATGATTATAAGTTCGTGGCCGATGGCGACAATGCCACGTGGGACTTGCAGTCCGCAGGCGACAGCCGCACGAACCTGACCGAAGGGTGGCTGCTCGAAGGCACGCCCGGCGACACGGTGCGCTTCTACGGCAGTGCCTACACGGAGACCGGCGCGTCCAAGTCCGTGCTGTTGCCGCAGCACAACTACAGCGAGCCGTGGAGCGGGGCATCCGCCGGTGGCAACCGCTTCACCCACGCGGAAAACATGGGCTGGAACCTCTTCGGCTCTCCTTTCCTCTGCGCCATGAACTTCGGTGATATGGAATACGGACGGGTGATTTATCCCTATGAACAGGCCGATGCGTCCGGTCGGGGCGGCGATTATGCCGGGCCGGTATCGACGTTGAACAAGGGGCATGTCGCTTCGGGTGCGGCGGTGTTCACGCAGACGGCCACCTTGCGTGACCGCGAGGAAGTGCCCGTGCACGTCCGCACCGAAGCCGTGCAGGCGGCGAGTGCCTATTATGGCAACCTGGCCGTTGAATTTGTGCAGGCAGGAGTGCCCGAAGGCGATGTGATACAGCTCACCGCCGTGCCCTCGGCCGAGGCGAAGAGCACTTACGATGTGATGAACGACGGGGTGAAGATGCGCAGCCTGCGCAGCGACTGCCCCCGCATCTACATGTTGCGCGACGGCGGGCGGTACTCGCTGCTGTCGGCTGTTGACCGGGAAGGCAGCGTGGCGGTAGGGGTGTATGCGGGTGCGCCGGGGCGGTTCGAATTCCGCATCCCTGCCGATTGCGATACCTACGATTACGAGGCCGTGGTGCTGAAGGATGCCCTGCTCGACCGCATGGTCGATTTGAAGGAAACGGCCTATGGCGTGGACCTGCCCGGAGCGGGCGAAGTGAACGACCGCTTCAGCATCGTGTTCCGCAAGCAGGATGCCAACGCCGGAAGTGGCTTGATTTTGTACACGCCCGGCAACGGTCAGTTGGTGGTAGCCGGGTTGCAAGTGGGATGCACCGTGCGCCTGTACAATGCGGCCGGGCTGCTGGTTGAGCAGCGCACGAGCGTGTTCAGCGAAGAACATTTCCAGCTCCGCCGCGACGAGACGTATCTGGTGGAAGTGCTCCCGCCTGCCGGTAGCGAGCCGCAAATCGGCAAGGTCGTGGTGAGATGACCCCCCAACCCCCTAAAGGGGGCTTATGTAACGCAAAGAGGGTTTAACCGCAAAGGGCGCAAAGATTAACACCCCCAACCCCCTAAAGGGGGCTTGTAATTAACCGCGAAGAGCGCAAAGAGCGCAAAGGATTTATGAGGCACGGTTGACCGTTGACTTTATCTCCTCTGCGCTCTTTGCGCTCTTTGCGGTTAAATAAAACCCGCTCTTTGCGGTTAAAAAAACTCTCTTTGTGGTTATAAAACCTACAGATCCCCTATGCCGGTATCTCCGCCAGCGTGGCCAGCAGGTATTCCCAGAACTTGCCCACGCTCTCGATGTTCACCTTTTCGTCGGGCGAATGCGGGTGGCGGATGGTGGGACCGAACGAAATCATGTCCATGCCCGGGTAGTGCGTGCCGAGGATGCCGCATTCCAGTCCCGCGTGGATAATCATCACCTTGGGTTCCTTGCCGAACCGCTGCTTGTACACCCGCTTCATGGTTTGCAGGATGGGCGATTGCATGTCCGGTGCCCAGCCGGGGTAGCCGCCGGAGAATTCCACTTGCGCACCGGCCAGCGCGAACACGCTTTCCACCATGTCGGCCAGCTCCTCTTTGCGCGATTCCACCGAACTGCGCAGCAGCGATTTGGCCACGATGGTCGAGCCGTCGGACTTCACGATGGCCAGGTTGTTCGATGTTTCCACGATGCCCGGCACGTCGTCGATGAAGCGGAACACCCCGTCGGGGCAGGCGCACACGGCATGGATGAGATCGTCCTGCACTTCTTCGGGGATGAGCCCGGCGGGCAGAGCCGTTTCTTCCACCGTCAGGTCGATGTTGTCTTCCTTGTGGCGGTATTCGCTGATGAAGAGGTCGCGGTACGTTTCCACCAGTTCGATGAGGTCGTCCACCCCGTCGGCAGGCACGGTCACCACGGCGAAGGCCTCGCGCGGGATGGCGTTGCGCAGGCTGCCCCCTTCGATGCAGGCCAGCCGCGCCTCGTATTCGGCCACCGCCTCGCGCAGGAAGCGGAACATGAGCTTGTTGGCATTGGCGCGTTGCAGCACGATGTCCATGCCCGAGTGGCCGCCTTTCAAGCCGGTGAGCGACACCTTGAGTGCCACGTCGCCCTCGGGAACGGGCACTTCGCGGTAGCGGAACGTCATGGTAGCATCCAGCCCGCCGGCGCAGCCCACGTAGAGCTCGCCTTCGTCCTCCGAGTCGAGGTTCAGCAGGATTTTCCCTTTCAGGAAGCCGGGCTGCAGGCCGAATGCGCCGTACATGCCCGTTTCCTCGTCCACGGTGACGAATACCTCCAGGTCGGGGTGCGGTATGTCGTTGGCTTCGAGCACGGTGAGCGCGGCGGCCAGCCCGATGCCGTTGTCGGCACCCAGCGTGGTGGATTGCGCCTTCACCCATTCGCCGTCCACCAGGGCGGTGATGGGGTCGCGCTCGAAGTCGTGCGCCACGTCGCTGTTCTTTTGCGGCACCATGTCCATGTGTGCTTGGAGGATGACCGGCTTGCGCCCTTCCATGCCGGGTGTGGCGGGCTTGCGTATCAGTACGTTGCCCACTTCGTCCTGGAGTGTCTCCAGTCCAAGCGACTTGCCGAAGTCCACCAGGAAACGGCCTATTTTGTCTTTCTTGCCCGACGGGCGGGGCACTTGCGTGATGCGGTAGAAATTCCGCCACAACGCTTTCGGGTTCAGTTCTCTAATGTCTGCCATAACGTGTCTTTTTTATTGGATGATTGGTGTTGTGTTCGTGCAAAGGTATCTGCCGCTTGTTGCAAGCAGGTTGCATCCCGGGCATCCTTCCTTCACAAAGGAACGGATTATTTCTCTGACGAGGAAAGATTTCGGATTTATTTTTGCAATAAAAGATGTTAATGCACGGCATTTTGTGCATGGAACATCTGCCATAGATGTCCTGTTGTGTTCTCCCTTTTCCCTTTCTCCTTTTACCTTTCTCTTCTTACCTCTTGCCTCTTACCTCTCATTTCTGCACATATTCCTCATACGTATCCAGCACATCGCGGACGTAGCGCACGGTTTCGCGGGCGTTGAAGCGGCCATACTGCACCACGGGGTCCTCGTAGAAAAAAGGTGTTTTCTTCATGCGGAGGAAGTATTCCACGTTGTCCTGCCACACGTGCGGGTTGCGCCCGTACCGCTCGGCCAGGGCCATGGCATCCACCACGTGGAACGGGCCGCCGTTGTAGCCCGCCAGCACGAGTTTGGCCCGCTCGTCGGGGTTGGGCACGTGGCGGAACAGCCGCCCGATGTCCTGGAGGTAGGCCACGGCGGCGCGGATGTTTTCGTCCGGATCGGAAATGGCCAGGCTGTCCACGCCGTAAATGGCGGCGGTGCGGGGCATGAGCTGCATCAGCCCCACCGCTCCCCGGCGCGACACGGTGGCGGGGTCGAAGGTCGATTCGTGGAAGGCGATGGCGGCCAGCAGTCGCCAGTCCCACCCGATGGCGGGGGCGTGGCGGCGGAACAGGTCATCGTAAGGCGATATCGTGTCGTGGGGCGTGCGGGGTGCGGTGGCGGCCAAAGCGGGGTTGTCATGCTTGTACCGCCTGGCGAGCCGTTGTTCCAGGCGGGTGGTAGCGGGCAGGGCTTGCCATTGCTCCAGGGCGGCCAGCAGTGCGGGTGTGTCCTTGCGGGTCATCCAGCCGCCGCGTTGCGTGAAGCCCATGGGCACGGTGATGTGCAGGGTGGGGGCGTAGCGCCGGTGCAGCGCGGCCCGTTCGTGGTAGGCCAGGGTGAAGTCGATGCGGCCGTCACGCACCCGGGCGATGAGCGAGTCGGTGGCTGCGGAGTCGGGCACGATGCAGATGCTGCCGCCCATGTCCTCGTTCAGCCGGGCCAGTTGCCGGTGGAGGGCGGAGCGGGCGGGCACATGCACGGTGCGTCCCGCCAGGTCGCAGACGGTGGCGGCCTTGCCGTGCCCTTGGCGTTGCACCAGCACGGGGTGCGACCCGGATGTCGGGAACGTCAGCAGGAAATGCTTTTTCCATTCTTTGGTTTCGTGCAGGCAAGAGGCTACGAGATGGACGGTGCCCGATTGCAGCAGGCACACGGCTTCCTGCTCCGTGCGGGCAAGGTGCACGCGCAGGGGCTTTTGCAGATGGCGTGCGAAGTCCGTGGCCAATTCGTAATCGTAGCCCCGTGGCGTGCCGCGCAGCAGGAAGTAGGAGGTGACATCCGGCACGATGGCCACATGC
>CALUML010000169.1 GCA_944321745.1 uncultured Bacteroidales bacterium | reverse complement strand
ATGGAGGGCGCAACGCGCTGGGGGACAACGGTCCCGGGAGGGAGGGGGCCCGGGCGCGCGAAGGAATCATTTTTCCGCACTAACGGAAATTTGCCTCCGCAGTAACGGAATTTTACCCGCGCAGTAACGGAAATTTGACTCCGCAGTAACGGAAATTTCCGTCTATCGGAACGTATTTTTCCATCTTGCGAAATGGAATGTACGCTTTTTCCCCGCCTCCCTTCCGGGGAAAAACTGCATTTTTTCCTTTTCCAACCGATTTCTTCCGTCTTTTCCTGAACAAAACAGCCGCCCATTCTGTTGAACATACAGGTGGCTATTCAACATTAAACGTATATGCCAACATCCGTAGCCGCCCGACATGCCCGCCCTACCTATTTATATATAGGGACGGCGGGACCCGCCAAATGCAAAAAAACACAAAAACATTTGGCGCATCGGAAATAAACCTCTAAGTTTATAGCGATTTTTCAACGAAGAACTAATTTATTATTAACTCATAATTCAACAGCATCATGACCAAGACAATCACTTTCAACGAGCTGCGCAAAATCAAAGATGCACTTCCCCACGGCAGCATGGCTAAAATTGCAGAAGAACTCGGGTTGGACACCGACACGGTACGCAACTATTTCGGCGGCACGCACTTCCAATCCGGACAGAGCACCGGGCTGCACATAGAACCGGGACCCGACGGGGGGCTGGTGATGCTCGACGACACGCAGATACTCGACCTCGCCATGAAAATGGTAGACAAAGAAAAACAACCCGAAAACGAATGACCCACCGCGGGAGGGCGCAACGCCCGCCCCGCTTCACGGCAAACAAAAATCCCCGCCCGGAAGCCTCCGAACGGGGATTTTTGCATTCTTGCTCGCCCGTAGCATCAATACTGCTCCAGCATGTGCGCCACTTCGTCGTTGACCATCTTGGCAAAGTCGGCCACCGGCATGCTGCCTTTGTCGCCTTCGCCCTGGCGGCGCACGGACACTTCACCGAGCTCGGCCTCCTTCTCGCCCACGATGAGCATGAAGGGAATGCGTTTCAGTTCGTTGTCGCGTATCTTGCGGCCAATTTTTTCGTTGCGGTCGTCCACCGTCACGCGGATGTCCTGGCCGAACAATTGCTTGGCCACCTGGTAGGCGTAGTCGTTGAACCGTTCGCTGATGGGCAGCACGGCCACCTGGTCGGGCGTGAGCCACAGGGGGAACTTGCCCGCCGTGTGCTCGATGAGCACGGCCACGAAGCGTTCCATGGAGCCGAAGGGGGCGCGGTGTATCATCACGGGGCGGTGTTTCTGGTTGTCCTCGCCCGTGTATTCCAGGCCGAAGCGTTCGGGCAGGTTGTAGTCCACCTGGATGGTGCCCAGCTGCCAGCGGCGGCCGATGGCATCCTTCACCATGAAGTCGAGCTTCGGCCCGTAGAAGGCGGCTTCGCCCAACACCACTTTGGCCTTCAGCCCCTTTTCCTCGCAGGCTTCGACGATGGCCCGTTCGGCACGTTCCCAGTTTTCGTCCGAACCGATGTACTTTTCGCGGTTGTCCGGGTCGCGCAGGGAGATTTGCGCTTCGAAGTTGTCGAAATCCAATGCCTTGAAGATGATAAAGATGATGTCCATCACCTTGAGGAATTCCTCTTTCAACTGGTCGGGACGGCAGAAGATGTGCGCGTCGTCCTGCGTGAAACTGCGCACGCGGGTCAGCCCGTGCAGCTCGCCGCTCTGCTCGTAGCGGTACACCGTGCCGAACTCGGCGAAGCGCAGCGGGAGGTCCTTGTACGAGCGGGGCTTGAACTTGTATATCTCGCAGTGGTGCGGGCAGTTCATGGGCTTGAGCAGGTATTCTTCGCCTTCCTCGGGCGTGTGGATGGGCTGGAACGAGTCCTTGCCGTACTTGGCGTAGTGGCCGGAGGTGACGTAGAGTTGCTTGTTGCCGATGTGCGGCGTCATCACCTGCTGGTACTCGAAGCGGCGTTGGATTTTTTTCAGGAAATCTTCCAGGCGCAGGCGCAAGGCCGTGCCGCGCGGCAGCCACATGGGCAGCCCTTTGCCCACGGTGTCGGAGAACATGAAGAGCTCCAACTCCTTGCCGATGCGGCGATGGTCGCGTTTCTTGGCCTCTTCGAGCAGGGCGAGATATTCGTCGAGCATCTTCTTCTTCGGGAAGGTGATGCCGTAGATGCGGGTCAGCATCTTGCGGCTTTCATCGCCGCGCCAGTAGGCACCCGCCACGCTGGTGAGCTTCACGGCCTTGATGAGTCCCGTGTTGGGCAGGTGCGGCCCGCGGCACAGGTCGGTGAACGCCCCCTGCGTGTACAGGGTGATGGTGCCGTCGGCCAGGTCGTTGATAAGTTCCACCTTGTACTCATCGCCCCGGTCGGCAAACATCTTCAACGCGTCGGCCTTGCTGATGTCGCTGCGCACGATAGGCTCTTTGCGGGCGGCCAGCTCCTGCATCCTGGCCTCGATGGCGGGCAGGTCGCTTTCCTTGATTTGCACCCCGTCGCCCGGGTCCACGTCGTAGTAGAAGCCGTTTTCAATGGCCGGCCCGATGCCGAATTTGATGCCCGGGTACAACTCCTGCAAGGCTTCGGCCATCAGGTGTGCCGACGAGTGCCAATAGGCGTGCTTGCCCTCCTCGTCGTCCCACTTGTAGAGCTTGACGCTCGCGTCTTCATCGATGGGGCGCATGAGGTCGCGCGTTTCACCGTTCACACCCACGGCCAGCACTTCCTGTGCCAGGCGGGGACTGATGCTCTCTGCAATTTGCAGTCCGGTAACGCCTTGAGCATACTCGCGCACCGAACCATCCGGAAATGTTACTTTAATCATAATTTGAACCTTACAAATGGTTTTTAATTTTACGGGGCAAAGGTAAGCATTTTAGTTTCAAATTTCAGATTTCATATAAAGGAATTCTGGATTCCGGGCTGGAAGCAAGAAACCAACATGGATTATAGGCGAAAAATCATGCTCACAGCCAGGAAAACTTGCACGATGTTTTTAGAAAACTTGCCCGCACAAGCGGGAAAACATCTGCGCCGGGGTGAGAAATTCACGCTGCCCCTTTGCCGGAAAACACGGGAAAAAGCGTATCTTTACACCGCCCTGCCGCAGGCTGTCTTGCGGCGACAAACCCTCTTGAAATAAACCACATAACGATGAATTCATTTGTCCATTTACACGTACACTCGCACTACTCCATCCTCGACGGCATGTCGAAAATACCTGACCTGGTCGACAAATGCGTGGCCAACGGCATGACGGCCATGGCATTGACCGACCACGGCGACATGTTCGGCATCAAGGAACTGCTGGACTATGCCGCAAAAAAGAACGGCAAGGTGCGCGACGAGCTGAAGGAGATTGACAAGCAACTGCAAGCCGACAGCCTGCCCGACGACGAGCGCACTGCCCTGCAGCAACGCCGCACCGAAGCGGAGAACCGGCTGTTCAAGCCCATCGTGGGCGTGGAAGCCTACTGCGCACGCCGCTCGCACACCCTCAAGGAAATCAAGGAGGACGGCAGCGGGTGGCACCTGGTGCTGCTGGCCAAGAACAAGACGGGCTACCACAACCTGTGCAAGCTGGTGTCGCAATCCTGGATAGACGGCTACTACTACCGCCCGCGCCTGGACAAGGAGATGCTCGAACGCTACCACGAGGGACTCATCGTGTCATCGGCCTGCCTCGGCGGCGAGATACCGCAAAAAATCATGGCAGGACGCGTGCAGGAGGCCGAGGAGGCCATCCGCTGGTTCAAGGGCATCTGGGGCGACGATTATTACCTGGAAGTGCAACGCCACCGCACCGACAAGCCTGGAGCAGACCGCACGGTGTACGAGCACCAGCAGGAGGTGAACAAGGTCATCTTCGAACTGGCCGGCAAACTGGGGGTCAAGGTCATCGCCACCAACGACGTACACTTTGTGGAGGAAGAACACGGCGAGGCGCACGACCGTCTCATCTGCCTAAGCACAGGCAAGGACTTGGACGACCCCAACCGCATGCGCTACACCAAGCAGGAGTGGCTGAAAACACCCGACGAAATGGCCGCCATCTTCGCCGACCACCCGGAAGTGCTGGACAACACGCTCGAAGTGGCCGCCAAGGTGGAAGCCTATTCCATCGACTCGCCACCCCTGATGCCGAAGTTCGACATCCCCGCCGACTTCGGCACGGAGGAGGAATACCGGAAAAAATACACGGAGGAAGACCTCTTCAACGAATTCACCCGCAACGAACGGGGCGAGGTGGTGCTGTCGCCCGAAGCCGCCGCGAAGAAGGTGAAGCAGCTGGGCGGATACGACAAGCTCTACCGCATCAAGCTGGAGGCCGACTACCTGGCCAAGCTGGCCTGGGAGGGGGCGGCGCGGCGTTACCCGGAAATAACCGACGAAATACGCGACCGCATCACTTTCGAACTATATAGACTGAAGACAATGGGCTTCCCCGGCTACTTCCTCATCGTGCAGGACTTCAT
>CALUML010000168.1 GCA_944321745.1 uncultured Bacteroidales bacterium | reverse complement strand
GGAGAGGGCGGCCGTCCATTCGGCGGCATCGCCGGGGCGCAGGCGGTCGCGGAACACCGTCCACTTCAGGGCGAGTGACTTGTCGGGCACACGCCGGTCGATGGTGGCCCGGCGCGTGAAGCACTGCCCGTCCTTGACGAAAGTAAAGAGCATGTCCACGGCATCGCCGCACGCTTCGGTGAAGGGATGGGTGAACGTGCGTATCTCGTTGTCGAGCGTCACCCAGCGGCGCACCACGGGCGACCCCGCCTGCCACACTTCGTAAAGCACATGCACATCGTGCGCCGATGTGCCGAAGCGCACCGCCGCCGTCTCGCCCGGCGCACAGGCCTGCTCGGCATCGGGCAGCCAGGCGTAGGCGTTCACGGGCGGACGGGCATCATCCGCTCCGTAAAGAACGAAAGTCGCGGTGTGCCGCACGTCCCGGCCTTGCGCATCACGGGTCGTGAGGTCCAAGCGGTATTCGCCCGACTCCGCCCCGGAGAGGTCGAGCGTGAGCGTGCCATCGGCGGAGCGGAACGTGCCTGCCTGCACCCGGCGCACCACCTGCCGGGCAGTGTCGGCCTCGGCATTATTTTCCAGATAACCATCCGACGGGGCAAGCAGGCCGAGCGCGTATTGCACCTCGGTGTCCACCGCCACACCGTTGAGCGTCTCCGCCACAACCGGGACAGGCAGCGGCTGCCCCTTGTCCACGTAATCGGCCACGGTGGCGGACAGCAGCAGGGAGCGGTCGCCCACGTTGACCGTCTGCACGGCCTGCTGCGTCTCGCCCTTGCTGTCGGTGGCGGCCACCTCGATGGCGTAGGTGTAGCACTGTTCGGGGAAGAGGAGCGAGCCGTCGCGACCCCGTTCGGGCGTGAAGCTGCCCGTGAAACGTCCCTCGGCATCGGCAACGAGCGTGCCGCTGGCTACCGGCTCTTCGGGCAGGCCGCGCCAGGCGTACCAATAATGCGGGCGGCGGGTGACGCGGTAGGTGATGCGGGCGTTGTCCGGCCTGTGCCCGGCGTAGGTGCGCACCGTGCCGGTGAAAGCGACAGGCTGGCCGAAATGCGTCTCCGCCTGCGGCTTATCCACCACGACCTCGAAAGAAGGCCGCTTGTATTCCTCCACGCGGAACGACTGCGAGCCGTAGTCGCTCACGAGCCGGTACACGCCGTT
This sequence comes from uncultured Bacteroidales bacterium, assembly GCA_944321745.1. GTDB lineage: Bacteria > Bacteroidota > Bacteroidia > Bacteroidales > Paludibacteraceae > QVMH01. The sequence continues at coordinate 3,357 of CALUML010000168.1, read as the reverse complement.
CACTCCCCCCACGGGCAGCACGAATTCCCCGCTGAACGAGCCGTACTCGTTCGTGCGGAACGAAGCGCGACCCACTTCGCGACGGTTGGCATCCTGTAGCCGCACCTCAAACGCCGTCCCAGCCTCCAGCACCCGCTGCGCCCGGCGGTCGAAGGCAATGCCTTTGAAGCGGACCACCTGCCCGGGACGGTAGATGGAGCGGTCGGTGAGCAGCGTCAGTTCCGGGCGGTCGGCGGTGCGCCCGCCGGGGTAGTAGGACGTGTAGCTGTCTGCCATGAACCAGCGGTCGTCGCCCAAGGTGAGTACGAGGTACGAGCTGCCTCCTCCGGTATCGATGCGGCATCCGCCCTCGGCATCCGTGCGGGTGGTGAACTGCTTTTCGAACACGTATCTCCCCTTGTCCCAACTGGATTTGTACCCGTCTACCGTCACCTCTTCGAGCGGCTGGCCGGTGGTGCGGTCCACGACAACCACGTTCGCCTGCCCCGGCACGTCGGCGCGGCGCAGGTAGGCCAGCCGACTCACGGTGAAGCTGCCCGACACGCCCTCGCCCCGCTCCTGGCCATCGGCCACCAAGGCGTATTCATAGATGCCGCATTCGCCCGTGGGCGCACGGAAGGCGAGCGTGGAGGGGTTGAAGTCCGCATCGCAGGGCACGTCCACCTGCTGCGTATGCACCAGCCGCCGGCGCGGGAAGGGATCGTCCCCGTCCCGGTTGCGCTCGAAGGCGTGGTACTCCGTGGGCGAGGCATCTACCTTATATATATATAGTGTCACGCCGCGCACGTTGGTGGCGGTCAGTTCCATGCGCAACGAATCGGCGGGGGCGGCCACTTGGGGCAGCTCCAAGTCCATTTTGGGACAGGCGATTTGCGCCATGCGGTTTTGCAGCACGGCAATGCGGGGGGCATCCGGCCAGCGTGTGGCGGCCTCGGCGCACAAGTCGTAGGCACGCCGCTTCCAGTCATTCGGCGTGTTGCCCCGATAATACGTTTCCCGGTAATGCTCCTCGTAGAGGGCGGCCAGCTCGTCCAGCACGTCCACCACGGCGGGGTTCGCGGCGTAGTCGCGTGCCATGCCCGCCAACGCTTGCTTGTACAGCGCATCGGCCTCGGGCAGGACGGAATAGGAGCGCACGGCACGCAGCCGCGAGAGGTTCCACAGCACCAGCGAGGCCGTGTCGCACCGTTCGATGCAGGGGCGCATCACGACTTGATGCGTGGCCACGATGTTGTATTCGCGGGAGCGGGCGTGCGCCGTGTCGAGGGGCAGGGCAATGAAATCCCCGGCAGGGCCGAAGAGGCGCGGGTCGTCCAGCGGGTCGGTCTGCGGGACGGCGTGCGGCAGCGTCTGCCACTGGCTGATGGCTCGCAAGCCAATGACATCCAACAACGTGCGGCGCGGGTCGGGCTGCGCATCCCGGATGTCCATCTTGGCCAGCAGCGGTTTATAATCCTCCGCGTCCACCCGGGCCAGCTCGTCCGGATGCGCCAGCGAACGCCACAGCTCGGCGGTCACCTTGTCGAAGAAGTCGTAGCGCGTCCACCGCCTCGGGTCGTCGGGCGCGGGGCCTGCCACGGGCGTACGCCGGTCGATGGCGTAGCTTTCGCGCTCGTACAACTGGCGGTACAGCTCGGCCAGCATGGAGCGCATCACGGCCTCCTGCGGAGCATCGAGCGTGAGGCTGTCGCACAGGCTTTCAAACTGCCGCACAGCATCGTATGCCGCCTCGTCGTCGCGGTCGGCCACCAAGCCCACGCGGTATCCGGCAGCACGTGCCAGCTGGGCAAAGTCGTCCTCCGCGCGCGCCGCATCGAGGATATGTTCCACCTCATTCAACGCCGAGGCGGGCAGGCGGTCGGTGATGTATTGTTCCACCTGCGTCCAATGCCGTTCATAGTCGAACGCCGCCCTTCCGTCGGCGGCAGCCCCGCCAGCCAACGCGATGGCAGACAGGAGCATCCATGCTTTCTGTTTCATGTTGCGTGTACGTTTAATAGTAATGGCAAATGTACCGATAATCGGGGAGACCGGGACGTTTTTCAGGAAAAATACCTCTCCGCCCCGCAACGGCACGGTGGGGAAAGTGCAAAAACCGTGCAAATACCTTTGGCGAAGCGAAACGTTAAGTTCTCTTGACACATAGCACGATGACCGTCCCAACCTTACGGGACAACAGTCCCAGCCTTACGGGACAACAGTCCCAGCCTTACGGGACAACAGTCCCAGCCTTACGGGACGACCGTCCCAACCTTACGGGACGACCATCCCAGCCTTACGGGATGACCATCCCAACTTGACGGATGCCCACGCAGCCCATAGGGGAACGCATGTGATGCCATAGGACACATGAAGGGCGCAGAGGCAGGTTGTTATCCTTGCCTTTGCGCCCTTTGCATTTATAGCCCTTTTCCCGGGATGCTTGCCGGGGCGGCCTTATTTCTTCATTTCCTTGGCCCAACTGTCCTTGAGCGACACGGTGCGGTTGAACACCAGATGCTCGGGCGTGGTGTCGGGGTCGGGCGTGAAGTAGCCGATGCGTTGGAACTGGAGGTAGTCGCCGGGCTTGGCCGTGGCGAGGTACTTTTCCACGTAGCAGCCCGTGAGCACGCGGAGGGAGTCGGGGTTGATCATCCGCTTCATGGCGGTGAGGGCGTCGCAGCCTTCGGCCTCGCGGATGGCGGCCAACTCGTCGCGCGGGTTCTCGGCCGTCCACAGACGGTCGTACAGGCGCACTTCGGCGGGCAGGCAGTGGGCGCAGCTCACCCAGTGGATGGTGCCCTTTACCTTGCGGTTGCTGCCGGGCAGGCCGGTGCGGGTGTCGGGGTCGTAGGTGCAGTGCACGGCGGTGACGTTGCCGTCGGCATCCTTGTCGCAGCCCGTGCACATGACGATGTAGGCGTTCTTCAGGCGCACCTCCTTGCCGGGGGTCATGCGGAAGAACTTGCCGGGGGCTTGCTCCATGAAGTCGTCGCGTTCGATCCACAGTTCGCGCGAAAACTCGATGGCGTGCGTGCCTGCCGTTTCGTCCTCGGGGTTATTGGCGGCCTCCATCATCTCGACTTGCTCCTCGGGATAGTTGTCGATGACGAGGCGCACGGGGTCGAGCACGGCGGAAACGCGGGTGGCGCGGGCGTTGAGGTCCTCGCGCACGGCACTTTCGAGCAGGGCGAGGTCGTTGAGCGCATCGTAGGTGGTGTAGCCTATCTTGTCCACGAACCGACGGATGCCTTCGGGCGAATAGCCCCGGCGGCGCAGACCACACAAGGTGGGCATACGCGGGTCGTCCCATCCGCTGACGAGGTGCTCTTGCACGAGGGTGAGCAGGTTGCGCTTGCTCATCAGGGTGTAGCTGAG
>CALUML010000167.1 GCA_944321745.1 uncultured Bacteroidales bacterium | reverse complement strand
TGCTGATGGCAAGGCATCAGAAAATTGCAAAACTCTTTGATGAAAATTTTTGGGTGACACGATGACGAAGTCAGGAAGAAGGCGGACGAGACGGAACCCACCGCGTGAGGCAGCCTCCATGCCGGTTGCACAGGCGGGCGCGGATGATGTGCGGCATCATCCGCGCCCGTTCGCATGTACCCGCAACTTCGGCAGCTTCTACCCCGAAGCCCGGCAACCTGTACCCCATGCCCTCAGCAGGCCGTACCCGCGACCTCGGCTGCTCCTGCCAGGAAACTCGGCAACCTGTACCCCATATCCTCGGCTGTCCGTACCCACGACCTCGGCAGACCGTACCCCATCCTCACCGCACATCGTGCCCCACACCCTCGGCTGCCCGTGGGTACGACTTCGGCAGACCGTACCCCATACCCTCAGCAGCTTGGGAGTAGAAGCTGCTGAGCTTTGGGGTAGAAGTTGCAGCAACTCGTGGGTAGAAGCTGCTGAGCTTTGGGGTAGAAGTTGCAGCAACTTTGGGGTGGAAGTTGCGGCAACTCGTGGGTAGAAGTTGCAGCAACTTTGGGGTGGAAGTTGCGGCAACTCGTGGGTAGAAGTTGCAGCAACTTTGGGGTGGAAGTTGCGGCAGCTTTGGGGCGGGAGCCGCTCAAAGTCGCTTTGGTGCCAGCAGGGGGCTGAAGATAGCCTCCTTGAAGTGGGGCATCCGTACACAAAAGGCGACCGGACATTTCCGGTCGCCTTTTGTGTACGGATTGTTGATAATAGAACGTTTGTTGATTGTGGTGCTACATCTCCCACTGCTCCAGGCTGTCGATGAGGTCGTCGAAGCATTTGACGGTGGTCTTGGCCTGTACGTCCTTGATCTGGTTTTCCACCGCCTCGTCGTAAGTCTCCGTGTCCACATCGCGGATGATGCCCATGGCAATCGGCATGTCCGGGCCTTCCATCATGGCGAGCTTGAGGTGCAGGGTGGGGTCTTCGGTCTTGGCATCGTGCACCAGGATGTCCTTTTCCGTGATGCCGTCCTGCCCGATGGTCACCGCCTTCAGGTTGAAGCCGTCGAGCACAAGTCCCTTGTCGCGGTTTACGCCGTATATCATGGGTTTGCCGTGCTCCAGCACGATGATGCGGTCGGGACGGGTGGCCTTCTCGGCTATCCAGCCATGCGCCCCGTTGTTGAAGATGACACAGTTCACCAGGCACTCCACCACCGACGTGCCTTTGTGGCGGGCGGCGGCGGTCATCGCCAGTTGGGCCGTGGGCAGGTCCACGTCGAGGGTGCGGGCAAAGAAAGTGCCGCGTGCCCCGATGGTGAGTTCGGCGGGGCGGAAGGGGCGTTCCACCGTGCCGTAGGGCGACGACTTGGTGACGAAGCCTTTCTTCGTGGTAGGGGAGTATTGGCCCTTGGTGAGGCCGTATATCTGGTTGTTGAACAGCAGCACGTTCAAGTCCACGTTGCGGCGCACACTGTGGATGAAGTGGTTGCCTCCGATGGCCAGGCAATCGCCGTCGCCGGTGATTTGCCACACGGTGAGGCCGGGATTGGCCACCTTCACGCCCGTGGCGATAGCCGCTCCGCGTCCGTGGATGGTGTGGAAGCCGTAGCTGTTGATGTAGTAAGGCAGGCGCGACGAGCAGCCGATGCCCGAAATGACGACCGTCTCGTGGGGCGGGATGCCCAGCTCGGCCATTGATTTTTGCAACACGTTGAGGATGGCATGGTTGCCGCATCCGGGACACCAGCGCACGTATTGGTCGCTCTTGAAATCTTTTGCTGTATATTGTTTCGTTGTTTCCATCATTTGTTAAGCTAAAGTTGAAATGTATTCCACCAGTTCCGATACGGTGAAAGGCTGCCCCTGTACCTTATTGTATTGCAGGTATTCCACGCCCGGCACTTCCGAGCGCAGGTAGTGGGCGAATTGGCCGTTGTTCAGTTCGCATACCACCACCCGCTTGTAGCGGCGGATGACCTCGGCGGTGTTCTTGGGCAGGGGGCAGATGTAGTTGAAGTGCGCCAATGCAGCCCGTTTGCCGCTGAGGTTGATGCGTTCCACGGCACTCACCAGGTGGCCTTGCGTGCTGCCCCAGCCGATGACAAGCAAGTCGGCATCCGGGTCGCCCTGTACCTCCACGTCGGGCAGGCATTGGGCAATACCCGCAATCTTCGCCGCGCGTGCCTGCACCATTTTTTCATGGTTGGCCGCATCGGTGGAGATGCTTCCTTTCACATAGTCCTTTTCCAGCCCGCCGTTGCGGTGCTCGAAACCCTCCGTGCCGGGGATGCTCCAATAGCGTATCTTCGATGCTTCATCGCGATAGGTCACCTTGCATCCTTGCATGCCGTCTTGCACGTAGTGAGGGTGGATTTCTGGCATTTCGGCCAGCCGTGGCAGCTTCCACAGCGAAGTGCCGTTGCCGATGAATGCATCGGAAAGCAGGATGACGGGTGTCATGTGTTCCAACGCTATCTTGCTGGCCATGTAGGCGTAGTGGAAGCAGTTGGCCGGAGTGCTGGCCGCTACCACCACCACAGGGCACTCGCCGTTGCGCCCGTAGAGGGCTTGCAGCAGGTCGGTCTGTTCCGTCTTGGTAGGCATCCCGGTAGAAGGGCCGCTGCGCATCACGTCGATGACGACTAAGGGCAGTTCGGCCATGCAGGCCAACCCGATGGCTTCAGACTTCAAGGCCAGCCCGGGTCCCGACGTGCTGGTGGCGGCGAGGCACCCGGCAAACGAGGCTCCGATGGCGGTGGAGATGCCCGCGATTTCGTCCTCGGATTGCATCACCTTTACGCCCACGTCTTTGCGCTTGGCCAACTCGTGCATGATGTCCGAGGCCGGAGTGATGGGGTAGCTGCCAAGGAATAGTTGCAACCCGGCTTTCTCGGCGGCGGCAATCAGACCGTAGGCCGCCGAGGTGTTGCCTGCGATGCTGGTGTAACGCCCGCTCTGCACATCGTGCGACTTGTCGATGACGAAGCGCGACACGGACAAGTGAGCGTTGTTGCCATAGTTGTAACCATCGGTCAACACCTTCACATTGGCTTCGAGCACGCCCGGTTTGCGTTTGAATTTGTTCTCAAGAAAATGGATAGCCTGCTCCATGGGACGGTTGAACAGCCAGCAAATCAGCCCCAAGGCGAACATGTTTTTGCTGCGTAGGATGGACTTGTTGTCCAATCCGGAATCCTTCAGGCTTTCCTTGGTCAGTTCGGACAAGGCCACCGGGATAAGTTGTATGGTGTCGGATAAGTCCAGCTCTTCAAACGGGTTGTCGGTGGTGAAACCCGCCTTTTCCAGGTCGGATGCAGTGAACGAGTCGGTGTCAAAAATGATGACCCCGCCACGCTTCACCCCTTTGGCGTTTACCTTCAAGGCAGCTGGATTCATTGCCACCAGGATGTCGGCATCATCGCCGGGGGTATGGATGCTGCCTGCTCCTAAGTGCACCTGAAAGCCGGACACACCACCCACCGTGCCTTGCGGTGCGCGTATCTCTGCGGGGTAGTCGGGGAACGTGGAGATTTCGTTCCCCAAGATGGCCGAAATGTTGGAGAACATGGTGCCAACCAGCTGCATACCGTCGCCGGAGTCACCGGAAAAGCGGATGACCACTTGTTCGAGTTCTGTCGTCTGTTGTTTGTCCATTGCGTTTATGGTTAGTAGCTAATAGCGAGTAGCCGGTAGTTAATAGCTAATAGTTAGTAGCTAATAGTGAATGGCTAATGGTTTGTAACTAATAGTTAGTAGTGAATAGTTGGCAGCGGAAAGCGAGTAGTCGCATCCCGCATGGCACTTGTAGCTTGTAGCTTGTAGCTTGTAGCTCGTAGCTCGTAGCTTAAAACTCCGCATTGTTCGGGGTGCGGGGGAAGGGGATGACATCGCGGATATTGGCCATGCCTGTGACGAACAGCAGCAACCGTTCCAGTCCCATGCCGAATCCCGCGTGGGGGCAAGTGCCGTAACGGCGGGTGTCCAAGTACCACCACATGTCTTTCATCGGAATGTGCAGTTCCTCGATGCGTGCCATCAGTTTGTCGTAGTTCTCTTCGCGCACACTGCCACCGATGATTTCGCCTATCTGCGGGAACAGCACATCCGTGCCCTGCACCGTCTTGCCATCGGCATTCTGTTTCATGTAGAACGCTTTGATTTCCTTCGGATAATCTATCATGATGACGGGCCGCCCGAAGTGTTCTTCCACCAGGTAGCGTTCGTGTTCGCTGGCCAGGTCGCAGCCCCAATACACGGGGAACTCGAACTTGCGTCCCTTGGACACAGCTTCTTCCAATATCCGGATGCCCTCGGTGTAAGGCAGACGCACGAAGTCCGTGCTTACCACCCGTTCCAAGCGTTCGATGAGGCCTTTGTCCACCATGTTGTTCAGGAATTCCAAGTCGTCGTGGCAGTTGTCCAACGCCCAGCGCACGAGGTATTTGATGAAGTCTTCCTCCAGCGCCATCAAGTCCTCCAGGTCGGCAAAGGCTACTTCCGGTTCTATCATCCAGAACTCGGCCAGGTG
>CALUML010000166.1 GCA_944321745.1 uncultured Bacteroidales bacterium | reverse complement strand
AGCGGAAAGTCGTGCACGGATGCGGGGAAAGTTATCGTCCCACCCGGGTGGTACGACCGTCCCACCCGGGTGGAACACCTGTACCACCCGGGTGGCACACCTGTACCACCTTGGTGGGACGATAACTTCATGCGGGCAAAGCAGGAACCTTATGCCCGGAAAGTGCCGGTTTGCTGCCTGTATGGGCATTTCACCTGTTATGTCCCACATCGGCTCCACGCCACTACATGCACAACGCCCCGCTGCCCATCCGGTCGGCAGCGGGGCGTTGTTTCGGCGTTGCGCCCGTTAGCGTTATTCGTGTCGTTTGCCTCCCCTATACTCAGAAGCCCCAGCCCAGGGCGAAGAGCAGGTGGTTGGTTGTTTCCGCCTCGCGGTTGCGCTGCGTGTTCTCGCCCCGCAGGAAGTGGTAGCGCAGCCCGGCGTAGAGCGAGTGCTTGCGGCTCAGCTTGTATTCCACGCCCGCCCCGGCAGCCAGCCCGGCCTGGAAAAAAGCTGGCGGAGTAGTGCCTATTTCTATTATAGAACGATGTTCCACCTTGCCCCCCACACGGAAGTCGAACAGCGGTCCGGCCTCCACGTAGGGCACGAACCGTCCTCGCACCTGGTTCACGTTGTAGCGGAAGAGCAGCGGCAGCTGTAACGAGCGGCGTTCGTAGGTGGCGTAGATGTCATCATCGAGGGTGGATGGGCTACGCTGGTCGAGGCAGGCAAATAGCAGCTCTGCGCGGAAGTTGAAATAGCGGTCGAGCGGCAGCTGCACGAACGCACCCGCCGTCCACGACAGCCCCAAGCCGCTGTAGTGCATGGGCGGCACCGCCTGGGTGTTGCTGGCGGGCGACCCGCCCCCGATGCCCACCGCTGCCCCGTAGCGCACGCGCTGGATGAGGTTCTCGTTGCAATGCCGGTAGGCGGTGAGAAATTTCTTGATGCTGCGGTAGTCGATGCGGGCCGACAGTTCCTGCCGCAGCTCGTCCGACAGGCAACCTTCCTTGCGTGCCAGCATCCCCTCCCACAACATGCGGAAGTTGTCCGCCGTCAGCAGGCGGATGTCCTCGCCCGTTTGCAGGTAGAACTCCTCGTCGTGCCCCTGCCGGTAATAGAACAGGGTGGAGGAGTCGTTGATGTGCACGAATTCTTCCAGGAAAACGTTGTGGTACGCACTGTCGCGCAGGATGATGCAACTCACGTATCGTTCCTCGCCGGGAAAGCCGTACTCGTCGATGTCGCGCGGATACAGCACGGCGGCCTCATGCCCCGGTTGCTGGGGAATGATGACCCGCGTCATGCGGTCGAGGCGGCCGGCATCTTCGATAAACACCCGGTTCACCAGCTTCCCGTCTTTCACGTAGTATCCCCGTTTGGCTTTCGGGATGACCTCGTGCACTTGCCCCGCCGATTCCTTGTCCTTCACGTAATAACTACGCTTCCCGCCGGAGCCGACTTCCTGTGCCGATGCCCAGCAGGCCATGCCCAGCAACAAACCAATGACGAACGTTTTCATACTTTATATTTCAGATTTCAAATTTCAGATTTCAGATTATTTCCCGCAGATAGCGCAGATGAACGCAGATGGTTTTCTCTGCCGTAGGGCGATGCCCTACGCTGAGTGCCACAAGGCCGTTGGCCTTGCATGGAGGGCGAAAGATTTTTCGCCCTACTTCTTCCCCTTGCTTTCTTACCTCTCACCCCTCCTCCTTGTCCTTTGCAAAAGTAATGATTTGCCGACACCGGCCAAAGGAAGTAAAGAATAAATTCGCCTTGAAGTGGTAAATAGTGAAGAATTGACTACTTTTGCACGGGAAAGATGAAATTAGAGACCAATGGCATTTTACAAGACCAGACAACGCCCTGAGAAGGAAATGATATTCGGCATCCGGGCCGTCATCGAGGCCATACAGGCCGGGAAGGACATCGACAAAATCCTGTTGCGCCGCGACATGACCAGCGACTTGTCGCGCGAGCTGGCCGCCGCCCTGCGGGGCACGGTTGTTCCCGTGCAGAAGGTGCCGGTGGAAAAGCTCAACCGCTTGACGCAGAAGAATCACCAGGGAGTCATCGCGTTCATTTCGCCGGTGACTTACCAGCGGGTGGAGGACATCATCCCGGCAGTGTATGAGGCGGGGCGCGACCCGTTGGTGGTGGTGCTGGACGGCGTGACCGACGTGCGCAACTTCGGCGCGATAGCCCGCACCTGCGAATGTGCCGGAGTGGATGCGCTCGTGGTGCCCGCCAAAGGAGGCGCACCGGCCAATTCGGACGCGGTGAAAACCTCGGCGGGGGCGTTGCTCTCCATCCCCGTGTGCCGGGAACAGAACCTGACGGAGACGCTCCGTTTCCTGGCCGCATCGGGACTTCGGCTGGTGGCCGCCACTGAAAAGGCTTCGGAGGATTATACGGCAGCGGGTTATGCCGGGCCGGTGGCCTTGGTCATGGGTTCGGAGGAGACGGGCATTGCCCCGGAAAACCTTCGCCTGTGCCACGACCGGGTGCGCATCCCGCTCATGGGCAAAATTGCCTCGCTCAACGTATCGGTCGCTGCCGGGGTGATGATATACGAAGCCGTGCGGCAAAGGCGGGGATGAATGCTTCCCCAAGTCCCGGGAACTTGTCCCGATGCAATCGGGAATATGCCGCAGCATACATAAAGGTACATATATATAAATATGTATATAACTCGTAGCTTGTAGCTCGTAGCTCGTAACTCGTAACTAATCCCTATATTATGCAGAAATATAAATTTGTCAGTGCCGATGAAGCAGCCTCTTACATCCATCATGGAGACGTGGTGGGCTTCAGCGGGTTCACTCCGGCGGGTGCGCCCAAGGCGGTGCCCGCAGCCATCGCCAAGCGTGCGGAAGCGTTGCACGCCGAAGGAAAAGAGTTTAAAATAGGCATGTACACCGGTGCTTCGACCGGCGGCTCGCTCGACGGGGCGTTGGCACGGGCCAATGCGGTGTGGTTTCGCACGCCATACCAGTCGAACAAGGACATGCGTGCCGCCCTCAACGACGGGCGCATCTCGTATTTCGACATGCACCTGTCTACCTTGGCGCAGGAATTGCGTGCAGGCTTCCTCCCCAAACCCAAATTCGCCATCCTGGAAGTGTGCGACATCACCGACGATGGCGAACTGGTGCTGACAACCGGAGCGGGTATTTCGCCCACTATCGCCCGCTTGGCCGACCACATCATCCTGGAACTGAACCACGCCCATCCGAAAGGCTTGCGCGGCTTCCATGACCTGTACGAACCCCTCGACCCGCCTTATCGCCGGGAAATCCCCGTGTACAAGCCTTCCGACCGCATCGGGGCGACCACGCTCAAGGTAGACCCCGCCAAGATACTCTGCGTGGTGGAAACGGACGTGCCCGACGAAACCGGCGGCTTCAGCCCGCTGGATGCCGTGACGGAGCAGATCGGGGCGAACGTGGCGCACTTCCTGGCCGAGGAACTGAAGGCCGGACGCATCCCGAAGGAATTCCTGCCCATCCAGTCGGGTGTGGGCAACATTGCCAACGCCGTACTCGGCTCGTTGGGTGAAAACCCGGACATCCCGCCTTTCGAAATGTTTACCGAGGTGATACAGGATGCCGTCATCGGGCTGATGCGCCACGGACGAGTCAAGTTTGCCAGCGGTTGCTCGCTCACCGTGTCGCACGAGGTGCTCGAGCAGGTGTACGCCGACCTCGACTTCTTCCGCGACAAGGTGGTGCTGCGTCCGCAGGAAATATCGAACAATCCCGAACTGGTGCGCCGCATGGGCCTCATCACCATCAACACAGCCCTGGAAGCCGACATTTTCGGCAATGTGAACAGCACACACGTGCTGGGGCAGAAGATGATGAACGGGTTGGGCGGTTCAGGCGACTTCACCCGCAATGCCTACATATCCATCTTCACCACGCCCTCGACAGCCAAGGGAGGTGCCATCAGTTCCATTGTACCGATGGTGTCGCACGTGGACCACTCCGAACATTCGGTGAAGGTCATCGTCACCGAACATGGCATTGCCGACCTGCGCGGCAAGTCGCCCATCCAGCGGGCGCATCTCATCATCGAGAATTGCGTGGCACCCGAATACAAGGACGTGCTACGCGAATACCTCACGCTGACCAACGGGGTGCACACGCCGCAAGACTTGAAAAACTGCTTCGCCATGCACCGCCAGTTCAAGGAAACCGGCAGCATGATGGGTGTGAAGTGGGAAAAATAAGAATAGAAAACAACAGTGACGCAAAAGGCGCGAACGGGCATTTACCATTCGCGCCTTTTTTATGTCATTTTTTTTGGGGAGGTAATTCCAATCATTGAGACCCATAATCCCAAATTGGTCATTAGACTTTGCTTGATTTCTGCTCTTGTGGCGAGTGTTTTTTGGTGGCTTTTCTCGAAGGCATAGCGGGCTATGTCGAGAGAAAAGGCGGCAAAAAACGCCGTCACAAGGCAGAAAGCAGGCAAAGATATTCAGCGAATGGTCTAATGAACTATAATATGAAAGTTGAATACGGTTAACTATATTTAGCATAAGTATGCAAATTATCGTGCA
>CALUML010000165.1 GCA_944321745.1 uncultured Bacteroidales bacterium | reverse complement strand
GCGAGGAACACGGGTCGGTCGGGGAAAGTGATGTGGGAGAGGGTCATTGGGGGAGTTGAGAGTTGAAAGTTGAGAGTTGAAAATTGAAAATTGAAAGTATATAGTGCGTGTACGGGCTCTCGGCTCATCTGTTGCCTTTGGGGTACAGGTTGAGTACCGATATCATTTCATCGCGTATCCACAAGTTGCATTCCATAGGTCTTTCCTGTCTGCTGCGCAAAAGTATAACAATCCCTCCAATAAGCCAAACCGCTCGCCCGCGCCCGGCGGCCTGGCGAAAAAAAGATGTGTCCGGCATTTGCATACTTCGAAGTTTTGACCCACCTTTGCACCGCATTTTTGGAAGGAGCGTTTTGTAATCCTCATCGGAGGGCAAGCATACCGATTGCCGGACAAGATGACTGGGTAAAACCATCAGCTTGCCCGGCAATTCTTTTTTGCGGCAGGAGTGCCCAACCAACAGGGGAGGCCATCCTGCCTTCATCGGATTTGCAACCGTAACTTGTAACCATCATATGAAAAGAAACGCTATCGACTTGGGTTCGCTGAACGTGTTTGCCTTGTTCAGCAAGTATTTCATCCCTACATTGCTGGGGATGTTGAGTATGTCGGCGGTGACGGCCATCGACGGCATTTACGTGGGACACGGCATCGGGAGTGATGCCATTGCCGCCATCAACATCTGCATCCCGGTGCTCATGCTATTCACGGGCGTGGGGCTGATGGTGGGGGCGGGCGTGTCGGTGGTGGCCTCCATCCAGCTGTCGAGGGGGCAGGTGAAGGCGGCGCGCATCAACGTGACGCAGGCCCTGCTGCTGGTTACGCTGCTGGGCGTGGTGTGCTGCGGGCTGATGATGGCATTCCCCACGGCCACGGCGCGGATGCTGGGGGCTTCGGACACGCTGGTGCCGCTGGTGCGGGAGTACCTCGTGTGGTTCGTACCCTCGCTGCTGTTCCAGATGTGGTGCTCGGTGAGCCTGTTCGTCATCCGGCTGGATGGCTCGACCCGGCTGGCCATGCTGTGCAACGTGGCGGCGGCGCTGGCCACCACGGTGCTGGGCTTCCTCTTCATCTTCCCCCTGGGGTGGGGGCTGAAGGGGGCCGCGCTGGCCGGCACGCTGGGGTTGCTTGTCGGCGGGAGCATCGGGTTGGCGTACATCTTCGGATTTGCGGAAAAACTGCGCCCGTATAAGCTGAAGTGGAGTGCCAAGAGCCTGCGCCTCACTGTGCGCAACTGGGGATACCAATGCCGTATCGGCTCGTCGGCCTTGCTCACGGAGGCCACCATGGCCATGCTCATGTTCGTGGGCAACCACGTGTTCATGCAATACTTGGGCGACGACGGCGTGGGTGCGTTTGGCATCGCCTGCTACTACATGCCGTTCGTGTTCATGGTGGGCAACGCCATCGCGCAGTCGGCGCAGCCCATCATCAGCTACAACTTCGGGCTGGGTCGGCGGGACCGGGTGGCGGACACGGAGCGTGTTGCCCTGCTCACGGCCCTCGTCTGCGGGGTGCTCGTCACGGCAGTGTTCGTCCTGCTGCCGGGCGGGCTGGTGGGGTTGTTCCTCCCCGGTGATAACCCGGCGGCCCGGATAGCCATCGAGGGCTTCCCGCTGTTTGCGGCGGCGTTTGCCTTCTTTATCCTCAACCTCACCGTCATCGGCTATTACCAGAGCGTGGAGCGGATGCGGCCCGCCACGCTGTTTGCCCTGTTGCGGGGATGCGTGTTCCTCGTCCCTTCGTTCCTGCTGCTGCCGAAGGTGATGGGCACCGAGGGCATCTGGCTGGCCTTGTGCCTCTCGGAGGGACTGACCACCCTCTGCATCGTGGCAACCTATCTGGCGGGAAGGACGAAGCCCGACAAGGCGCACGCATAGCTGCTTCGGCAGGAAAGGGTAAAAATGCGTACCTTTGCACGTTCCTTATACATTATATAATATATGTCACGCATGCTCCCGACTTTCCAACGCCCGTTCGCTTGGCTCGCAGGTTTGTTGATGTTCTTGTTCCCATTCGCCCTCCGTGCGCAGGAGGTACATTACTCGCCCGCCTGGTTCGGGCCGAACGCCAACCCCGTGCCCCAGTTTGCCGACGGCACCATCCCCGCCCGCACCACCCTGGCCTTGGGTGGCAACTATTACTTCGGTTTCGGTGACCTCACAGGCAACCTCACCTTCGACGTGGAGGTGCCCCTGCTGCCCGAATGCGTGTCGCTCAGGGTGTGGCTCAACACGTTGGAACGTTACCGCGTGACCCCCGGAGTGCATGCCGAGCGGCAGATGACGGGTGGCCTCTCGGGCTGGGCGAACGGTGACTTCTACGTGCAGACCCGCATCCGCATCCTGCGCGAACGGCGTTGGTTGCCTGCCGTGGTACTCAACAGCACGTTGAAGACGGCTTCGGGAACGCAATTCCATCAACGGAGGTACTTCGACACGCCGGGCTACTACTTCGATGTGGAGATAGCCAAATCCTTTCACTTCCGTAACCGTGTGCTGAGCGAGGTGCGGGGCGTGGTGGACGCGGGCTTCCTGTGCTGGGAGACGACCGGCAGCGTGCAGAACGATGCGCCCATGTATGGCGGAAAAATCATCCTTGCCAACCGGCTGTTCGATTGGGAAAACTCGGTTTCTGGCTATTACGGTTGGATGCACAACGGTGACGCGCCGCTCGTCTACAGCTCGAAGCTCATCTTCAAGCAACCCCTGTTCCGCGTGTTCGCGCAGTACCAGTACGGCATCAAGGACTTCCCCTACCACCACGTGCAGGCTGGCGTGGCGGTGGAACTGGACAAGCTCACGCCAAAGTATAAACTGCCTCCAACCCCTTGAAGGGGAGAATATAAGCGCAGGACTGTCCCGATGACAGGAATCAGAAGGGCGAAAGAGTTCCTCCGCCTGTTAGAAGCCACTCCCGTATGCACGCCCTATCTGACGCTGCAATCAAAAATCATGGCAAAATGTTTTGGCAATTAAAAAGTAATGTCTATTTTTGCACTCCGTTTCGAAGAGTAAACAAAATATCTTAATAACAAAATCTTAATAAAATAATTATGATCATTGTTCCTGTAAAAGAAGGCGAAAACATTGAAAGGGCTTTAAAGAAATTCAAACGTAAATTTGAGAAGACCGGTGTTGTGAAAGAATTGCGTCGCCGTCAAGCCTTCACGAAGCCTTCTGTCGTAAAACGCGAACAAAAAATCCACGCCATTTACGTACAGAAGATGCAACTGAACGAAGAATAAAAAAACAGGAAACCCGAAGAAAGATTTGCGTTCTTCGGGTTTTGTTTTTAATTTCGTTGCAGAAAAGCGAACCGGCACATGGACACGATTCATGAATTTCTGCAATACCTGCAATACGAGCGGAATTATTCCGACCATACGGTAGCGGCCTACAAGAACGACTTGTCGCAGTTTTGCGACCACGTGGGTTGCACGACGGAAAGTTTCGACCCCCGCCTGGTCGCCGTCGGCGACATTCAGCACTGGATACTCACCCTTATGGACGGCGGGGAATCTTCCCGCAGCATCGCCCGAAAAATATCCGCCTTGAAATCTTATTGGAAATTCCTCCTGCGGTACGGGCGTGCGGACAAAAACCCAACGTTAAAAATTGTTTTGCCCAAAACAAAAAAAGTACTTCCCGCGTTTTTTAAGGAAAAGGAAATGGATATGGTCTTGGCCGGGCAGGCCGCGCCGGATGACTTTGAGGGCGTGAGAAACCGATTGATCATCGAAACGTTTTATTCCACGGGGATACGTTGTTCGGAACTTCTCAATCTGAAAGACGCTGATGTGGATGTGCGGCAAAAGACCATGAAAGTGCTGGGCAAGCGGAACAAGGAACGCATCATCCCCTTGTTGCCGGAGCTTTGCAAGGATATAGAAAGCTACCGGCAGTTGCGGGACGCGGAAGTGGAACGGGCAGACGACAGCTTGTTTGTCCGTGTGAACGGGAAGAAGATGTATCCGAAGCTTATATATAATATTGTACACGACAGTATGTCGGAAGTGAGCAATTTGTATAAGCGTAGTCCGCACGTGTTGCGCCATACTTTTGCCACGGCCGTGCTTAACCAGGGAGCCGATATTTATGCGGTGAAAGAATTGTTGGGGCATAGCAGCCTGGCCGCAACCCAAATTTACACGCACACAAGCTTCGACGAACTTCATAAAATATATAACAAGGCCCATCCGAGGGCCAAATAAAAAAGGAGGAATTATGAAACTAAGAATCCAATCCATCAATTTCAATGCTACCAGCCAGCTGGAAGCGTACATTAACAAGAAAGTGTCCAAGCTGGAAAAGTTTTTCGAACAGCTGCAAACCATAGATGTGTATCTCAAGGTGGTGAAGCCGGAAACCGCAGCCAACAAAGAGGCGGAAATAAAGATATCAATTCCCAACATAGACTTTTTTGCCAGCAAGACCTGCGACACTTTTGAGGAAGCCGTTGATCTTTGCGTCGATGCATTGGAAAAACAGGTGCGCCGGTACAAGGAAAAAGCGACCAAAAGCTAAAATATTGCCGAAAAAGTTTTGTGGTAAAAAAATAATTCGTACATTTGCAAGCCGTTTGAAGAGAGCCTTTCAAACGGCTTTTTAAACGCCAAAACACGCCTCTTTAGCTCAGTTGGCCAGAGCACGTGATTTGTAATCTCGGGGTCGTTGGTTCGAATCCGACAAGAGGCTCA
>CALUML010000164.1 GCA_944321745.1 uncultured Bacteroidales bacterium | reverse complement strand
TTTGCGGTTGATTTTTCAGATGCGGCACGCCGAGTCTCTACGAAAAGGAGGGTGTGCAGAAGCCCCCTTTAGGGGGGCGGGGTCAAACTATAGAAAACCGGACAGGAAACTATAGGACGATGGTGGGGAAAATATAGGACGATGACCAACGTCCTATAGCTTCTTTTCGGGCGTGCAATAGGATATACGGCACTGGGCAAGACTGTGTTAAGCCCGAAAACAGGCAAATGTTAACAAAGAAACTATAGGACGTTGGGGAATAAACTATAGGAAGATGGTCGGGAAACTAGTAGGGGGTGTTTCAATTGAGAGTGGATAATGGGCAATTGAAAGTGCAAGGGCGGACATGCCTGTAGAGGCAAAATATCTTTCGCCCATTCGTGTTCCAAGGCCAACGGCCTTGTGGCATTCAGCGTAGGGCAACGCCCTACGAACAGAGGCAAGAACCCACCCGCGCTTATCTTATCAGTGAAATCTGCGGCACAAAAATACACAAAATGCCGGAAATGCGATGGTGGAAAAAAGGCATACCCTGCTCTCGCCTTTCGGGCAAGACAAGAGCAGGTGCATCCTGTAGCCCTTCCGGGGCAGCTGCCGATTGGCATTATAAATAATAGGTATAAGCCCCATTCCGTTGCGGTGTCATGATACCGCGCTCCAGTTAAAGGTTTTGTTGCGCATTTTGCGTGGGCGCCGTCCTGGGTCAGGTCGGCTATCTTCAGCTCGAAGGGCAAGCCGCTTTGTGCCGTGCCGTCCAGGTCGCCGGGGTCGCGCAAGCGCAGGTCGGCCCCACGCTGGGGATGTAGGTGATGTCTTGCTGCGAATAGTCCATATGCCATGGGGTTGAACCCAAATCATTAGACCATTCTGTGGATGTCTTTGCCCGCTTTCCGTCTTGTGACGGCGTTTTTTGCCGCCTTTTCTCTCGACATAGCCCGCTATGCCTTCGAGAAAAGCCACCAAAAAACACTCGCCACAAGAGCAGAAATCAAGCAAAGTCTAATGACCAATTGGGGTTGAAGATAGCAAATGTACGGAAAATCGGGCGCAATGCAATCAAGCCCGCCGGAAATTGACGGGCCATCGATGCCCGGACACATGGCACGAAGTGGGAACGGGGGAGGGAATGGCTCGTTCGCATGCACTTGTTTTCCCATTTCCACCGGGATGTTTTCCTCATTGTGGGCAGTAGAATGTGTCCGCAGAAATCGGAAAACATCTCCGCAGAAACGGGAAAACCTGTACCGGCAAAAACATGCTTTGTCCATCTTCCTTGGGAGAGGGACGGAAGATGAAAGCGGTTGCCTTGCGCGAGCGTGAGGCCTTATTTCTGTTTTGCAATCAAGTTGCATGTACTCGTCGATACCTTTGCATCCGAATGAGGGAAGGATTGAAGGATTGAAGGATTGAAGGATTGAATAACTGAATAACTGAATAACTGAATAACTGATTAGGCGATTAAGCAATTCACCGGTTCACCGGTTCGCCGATTAAGCATTTTACCGATTCATCAATTACATTATATAATATATGCTAAAGCAATTAGGAATAGTCATGGTGTTGGGGCTGGTGGCCTTGGCATCTTGTGGCAAATCGGCAGGGCGGGCGCACGACCACGAAGGGCACGACCACGGCGTGGAGGCGGTGGCGCACGACCATGCCCGCGAAGGGCATGACCACGAGGCGGAGGTTGCCGCACACGGTGCGGGGGCATCCGACGAGATTGTGGTGTCGCCCGAAAAGGCCGAGGCGGCAGGCATTGTGGTGGAGACGGTTCGTCCGGCAGCGTTCCGCGAAGTCATCGCCACGAGCGGACAGGTGTTGCCGGTGCAGGGCAGCGAACGCACGCTGGTGGCCAACGTGGCCGGGGTGGTGTCGTTCCCGCGTCCGCTGGTCGAGGGGATGGCGGTGCAGGCGCAAGCACCCTTGCTCACCCTTTCGTCGGCGCATTTGCAGGACGGCGACCCGGCCGAGCGTGCCCGCATTGCTTATGAGACGGCCAAGGAGGAATACGAACGCGCCCAACGGCTGGTGGACGACCGCATTGTGTCGCAAAAGGATTTCAACACCATCCGCGAGCGGTATGAGAACGCCCGTCTGGCCTATGAGGCGTTACTGCCGTCCGGCAACGGTCAGGGCGTGGCCGTGCGGGCGGCGGAGAGCGGCTATGTGAAGGCCTGCCTGGTCAAGGAAGGCGATTACGTGACGGTGGGGCAGCCGCTGGTCACCTTGGTGCGCAACGACCGCCTGTACCTGCGGGCGGACGTGCCGGAACGCTGTTACGGCCGGTTGGCCGATGTGTCCACGGCGCACTTCCGCACCTCGGACAGCGACACAGTGTATCGGCTGGATGACTGGCACGGGCGGCTGCTGGCCTACGGGCAGGCTACGGGCGACGGCTCGTATTACGTGCCGGTGACGTTTGAACTGGACAATCCGGGCAACGTGCTGCCGGGGGCTTACGCGGAAGTGTTCCTGCTGGGGCGCGAGCGGGCGGAGGTCATCAGCGTGCCCCGTTCGGCGTTGACCGAGGAACAGGGCGTGCATTTCGTTTACCTGCAATTGGATGCCTCGTGCTACCGCAAGCAGGCCGTGACTCTCGGAGCTACCGATGGACAACGGGTGGAAATACGCTCGGGTTTGCAGGGCGGCGAACGGCTGGTAACGCGGGGTGCCATCCACGTGAAACTTGCTTCGGCCAGCAACGCCATCCCGGCGCATACGCATAATCACTGATAAACAATGAACAATGAACAGTTAACAATGAACAATGGCATATCCGCCAGCTGTTGGTCATCGTTCATCGTTCATTGTTCATTGTTCATTGTTCATTGTTAACTGTTCATTGCTCATTGCTCATTGCTCATTGCTCATTGTTCATTGTTCATTGTTCATTGCTCATTGTTAACCGTTCATTGTTAACTGTTCATTAAATAACATGCTCAATAAAATCATACATTTCTCATTGCACAACCGGTTGCTTATCGTGGCGGCTGCGGCGTTGTTGCTGGTGTGGGGGCTGTATACTACCTACCACACCGAAGTGGACGTGTTCCCGGACTTGAACGCTCCCACTGTGGTGGTGATGACCGAGGCCAACGGTATGGCTACTGAGGAGGTAGAGCAGCTGGTCACGTTCCCTATCGAGACGGCAGTGAACGGTGCCACCGGCGTGCGGCGCGTGCGTTCGTCGTCCACCACGGGCTTTTCGGTGGTGTGGGTGGAGTTCGACTGGGACATGGACATCTACCTGGCGCGGCAGATCGTGTCCGAGAAGCTCGCCACCGTGGGAGAGTCGTTGCCCGACAACGTGGGCAATCCCACCCTGGGGCCGCAATCGTCCATCCTGGGCGAAGTGCTCATCGTGGGGTTGACGGCCGATTCCACCTCCATGCTCGACTTGCGCACCCTGGCCGACTGGACGCTGCGCCCGCGCCTGCTCTCCACCGGGGGCGTGGCGCAGGTGGCGGTGCTGGGTGGCGACATCAAGGAGTACCAGGTGCTGCTCCACCCGGAGAAGATGAAACACTATGGCGTGACGCTGGGCGAGGTGATGGCCGTGACGCGCGGCATGAACCAGAACACGAGTGGTGGGGTGATATATGAGTACGGCAACGAATACATCGTGCGCGGCGTGCTCTCCGCCACCGACGTGGAGGCCATGGCGCGCGCCGTGATCAAGACCGCCGGGGGGGCGCCCGTCACCTTGGCCGACGTGGCCGACGTGCGCATAGGGGCGCAGCAGCCCAAGCTGGGGCTGGCCTCCGAGCGCGGCAAGCCCGCCGTGCTGCTCACCGTGACCAAGCAGCCCAACACCGGCACCATCGAGCTGACCGAACGGCTCGAAGCCGCCTTGGCCGACGTGCAGCGCAACCTTCCCCCCGACGTGCATGTGTCCACCGACATCTTCCGGCAGTCGCGCTTCATCGAGAGCTCCATTGACAACGTGCAGCAGTCGCTCTACGAGGGAGCCATCTTCGTGGTCATCGTGCTGTTCCTTTTTCTGGCCAACGTGCGTACTACGGTCATCTCGCTCATCACGCTGCCCCTGTCGCTGCTCGTGTCCGTCCTGGTGCTGCATTACTTGGGCTTCAGCATCAACACCATGAGCTTGGGCGGCATGGCCATAGCCATCGGGTCGCTGGTGGACGATGCCATCGTCGATGTGGAGAACGTGTGGAAGCACTTGCGTGAGAACCGCCTGCTGCCCGCCGCCGAACGCCGCCCTGTGCTCGACGTGGTGTTCGATGCCTCGCGGGAGGTGCGCATGCCCATCCTCAACTCTACCCTGATAATAATCGTCAGTTTCGTGCCGCTCTTCTTCCTCAGCGGCATGGAGGGGCGGATGCTCGTGCCGCTCGGCATCGCCTTCATCGTGTCGCTGTGCGCCTCTACAGTGGTGGCCCTCACGCTCACGCCCGTGCTGTGCAGCTACTGGCTGGGCGGGCGTGACAAGGATGGCGGCCTGCCCAAGGAAGCCTTCCTCGCCGTGTGGCTGAAGAAGTATTACCGCCGCGCCCTGCTCGGTGCGTTGGCGCACAAGAAAGCCGTGGTGGGCGGCACGCTCGGCCTGCTGGCCGTGGCACTGGGCGTGTTCTTCACGCTGGGGCACAGTTTCCTGCCGTCGTTCAACGAAGGCTCGTTCACCATCAACGTCAGCTCCCTGCCCGGCATCTCCTTGGAAGAGTCGGACAAGATAGGCCGCCAGGCCGAAGAGCTGCTGCTATCCATCCCCGAAATCAAGACCGTGGCCCGCA
>CALUML010000163.1 GCA_944321745.1 uncultured Bacteroidales bacterium | reverse complement strand
GTAATGAAAATCAGCTACTTGACCTATTTTATTCTGCTAAACTTTATTAATTAACTTATTTGTTATCAATGGATTAGATGTTAATTTAACGAAGTATTAAAAATAGAAAAACACAACATACAGGTTGGTGGAAAATCTGAAATCCACGCCCGCCTGCGGCAGTCTGCGGGAAAGCCAATCTGAAACACAAAATCTGATTTAAAAACCCACAATTATACATATCTTTGCCGAACAGATAATTTCTGTCGGATATAAAAACACAACGCAACATGAAAAAGCATTATTCCAAAATCGTGATGGCAGCCCTGCTGGCCGTCATGGGGGCAGGCGAGTTGCATGCACAATCAGCCATTTACGCCTGCGGGCACATTCGCCGCACACGCACCACCGCTATCCAAAACCTCAAGAACTCAGGTTACACCACGGCCATCTTGTTCAACGTGGACGTGGCACCAGACGGCACACTCATCACTGATTACAGTTGGGACAACCAAGAAGCCGCCGAGGCGGGTGGCATCATTTGCCAGGATGGCGAGTACGTGTTCGACCGCTACCAACCCCATTACGTGGACGACATCAAGAGTCTCCTCGCCGAGCCTACCAGCATCAACCGCATCGAAATATGCATCGGCGGCTGGGGCAACGGGGCTTATGGTCATATCCGCGACCTCATCAAGGCACATGGCACTGGCGAAGAAACTGCCCTATACCGCAACTTCAAGGCATTGAAAGAAGCCATTCCCGAAATTGTGGCGGTAAACAACGACCAGGAACAGGACTACGACCTAGAGACTGCCGTTGCCTTCCACCGCATGATGGCGGAACTGGGCTACAAGACAACCATTGCTCCCTATATGAATAAGGAATATTGGCGCGAACTGGTAGCACAACTCAACGAAACACCCGGCACATGCGAAATCGTCTACCTGCAAACTTACGGTGGCGGCGCGGGCAACCGGCCAGCAGACTGGAAAGTATTTGGCGATATTCCCATGTATATCGGGTTTGACTGCGAAGCAAGCGGCAACCGAGCCGAAATGGAACGGAAATTCACGGAATGGCGCGACAACGACGGCGTTGCGGGCGGATTTCTATGGAACTACAACAGCGAAAGCCGCAACGTAAATGAATGGGCTACGGCCATCAACCGCATTTTTCCCACCAAAAGCGTAGAGAACGGCGTTACCACGTTTTACCAAGACATAAACTATGGCGGCTACGCCGTATCGCTGCCCGAAGGCACGTTCAGCCAAGCTGAATTGGCCCTGTACGGACTCCAAGCCAAAGACATCACCTCGTTCAAGATTGATGCAGGCTATCGGATAACCTTATACATGAACTCGAATTGCACCGGCTCAGCACGCATCTGGAGCGCATCGACCGATTACGTGGGCGACAGTTGGAACGACAAGGCATGCTCCATCAAGATAGAACGCACGGGTACGCCGCTCGGTTTACCTCACGCGGATACGACCAAGCAAACGCTCTGCACCGTCTGGGACACTTCCGGCAGCCGACTCACCGTCAGCGGTGCAGGTTCATCTACCGTAATCCTATACTCCCTGACCGGGGAAAAGATAGCCTCAGCTTCCACCCAAGATAAAAACAAGGCCGTTATTGACACATCGAATCTCCCGCACGGCATCTACGTGGTACAATCGGGTAACGCCACGGCCAAAGTGCTGAAACGATAAATTCACGGCATGCCGCGCCGTTGCGCCCCTCACCCGATAGTTTCCCCATTTCCCCGGAAATCGCTACCTTTGCAGCCCTTTTTCAAAAATCGAGACGATTATGCAACTGGCTTTGTACAAGGAGCAATACAAGAAGACGTTGCGGCTGGCGGCCCCGGTGATGCTGTCGCAGGTGGGCGTGTCGGCGGTGCAGCTGTTCGACAACGCCATGGTGGGGCAGCTCGGGGCGTTGCCGCTGGCGGCGGTGTCGTTTGGCGGGAGCGTGTTTTTCATGGTGTTCATCTTCACCACGGGCCTTGCGCTGGGGCTTACGCCGCTCGTGGGCGAGCAGTACGCGCAGGGGCGGGGCGAGGAGGCGGCCCGCTATTTCCAGAACTCGTTCGTGCTGTTTGGCGCGGCGGGGCTGACGGCGTTCGGGGTGCTGCACGCGCTCGTGCCGCTCATGTACCACATGGGGCAACCGCGCGAGGTGGTGGACATGGCCATCCCGTACTACCGCTGGCTGGTGTGGTCCATCCTGCCCTACATGGTCTTTTGCAGCTTCAAGCAGTTCCTCGAAGGCGTGGGCAACACCACGGTGAACATGGTCATCATCGTCACGGCCAACCTCATCAACATCTTCTGCAACTGGCTGTTCATCTACGGGCATTGGGGATTCCCGCGCATGGGTGCGGAGGGGGCGGGCTTCGCCACCTTCATCTCGCGGGTGTGCATGCCGGTATTCGCCCTGGCGGTATTCGTATTGGCACCCAAGTTCAAGGCTTACCTCCTGCACTTCCGGGCGCGGCATTTCAGCTGGCGGCACCAGCGGTCGCTGCTGCGCATGGGCGCGCCCATCGCCTTGCAAATGCTCATGGAAGGGGCGGCATTCGCCCTCACGTCCATCATGATGGGCTGGATAAGTACCACGGTGATAGCGGGCAACCAGATTGCCATGACGGTGTCCAACTTCGCCTTCATGATACTGGTGGGGCTCAGCTCGGCCACCACCATCCGCATCAGCCACGAATACGGGCGGGCTGACTGGGCGGAACTGCGGCGGGCAGCCAACGCCTCGTACCACCTGGGGCTGATGTGGAACACCTTCACCGCCCTGCTCTTCATCACCCTGCGCGAACCGATAGCCCGCATCTTCACCACCGACGCCGAAGCGGTGCAGGTGGCGGCGCACCTGCTCATCTTCGTGGCGGCATTCCAATTCTCGGACGGGCTGCAAAGCATCACCATCGGCATCCTGCGCGGCATACAGGACGTGAAGCGCATCATGCTGGTGGCGTTCCTCTCCTACATCGTCATCAACCTGCCGGTGGGCTACCTGCTGGCCTTCACCCTCGGGCTGGGGCCCGGCGGGCTGTGGATGGGCTTCATCATCGGGCTGTCGGTGGCCGCCGTGCAACTCATCACACGCTTCCGCAGGCAGTACCGGCGGCTGGCGGAGAGAGGATGAGGGAAAGAGTTTAAAGGAGAAAGGGGGAAAGTTTAAAGGAGAAAGGGGAAAGGGGAAAGGGGAAAGGAGAAAGGAGAAAGGAGAAAGGAGAAAGGAGAAAGGAGAAAGGAGAAAGGAGAAAGGAGAAAGGGGAAAGGAGAAAGGGGAAAGGAGAAAGGAAAAGAATGCGCAGGGCGGCCTTGGTCGGGAAACCAGGGCCGCCCTGCGCATTCTTTTCATCTTGGGTTTACCGGAACGACATCCACATGTCGCGGAAATTGACGACCATCTCGTCATGCCGCATGAGGGAAGGCAAGCCAAGCAGGCAATCATACGACCCGTGCGCCTCGCCGCCCTCCACGGCCACCTGCACCGTGTCGCCCACGACGCGCACACCACCTGCCTCATACTCCCACGCCATCGGGACGGTGCGCATCACCGACACGCCGCCCGCCCCCGCCATGCGCAAAGAGTCCGTCGGCTGCACATCGGCAAACAGCCCCCGGTTGCGCTCGTAATACCGCCGCGTGAGGTAGGTGAACGCCGCCCCCGTGTCGAGGTTGGCTTCCACCGCCTGCCCGGATATTCCGTCCTGCATCGACAATATCAGGTAATTATTAGCCGAATAATACAAGTTGGGAGCAAACGGTGGCTTGGACGAAGACACGGCAGGCAACACCAGCCTTCGCCCGGCAAAGTCGAAACGCACCTCGCCCAGCGGCAACATCGTGGGGCTGCCCAACACGCATTCATAGCCCAATTCCTCTATCTTGGCATCGGCCTCGTCGTGTCCCGTGGCGAAGTCGATGATTTGAAACGGCACGTTGCGAAGGGTAATCGCCCCCAGCTTCACGGAGTCCACGATGGCAAAGCGCGAAGCCACCCGTTCCACCCCCATCACCGGGATACCCTCCACAGGCGCGATGTAAGCCCCGATGCGGTCGGCCATCTCCTGCGACATGACGTTAGCTCCCGCCCCCGTGTCGTAATTCACCTCGCATGCCACGCCATTCAATTCCGCAGGCACGAACAGCATCACCGGGTCGCGCCTGTCATCGTGGTGATAACGCATCGGCACCGCCACGTCGCACGCGGGCCGCTCCACCCGCAGCGCCCCATGCCCGGCCATCGCCCGGTATTGCCCCTCGAAAGCGAGAAAGACCGGCGGCGTGTCCGCACCCGCCTGCTTGAAAGCCTCGCCGAGCTGGTGCAGCAGGTCGGCTGCCCCCTCGTAATCGCCCAGCCGGGCGCAGTCCTCCGCCATCAGGTACATGGTGGAGGGCACGGACTCGCCCAATTCCGCCTGGTACCGTTCCAGCAGCAACCCGCCGTAATGCAACGCCGAATCCGGCCTGTTGTAGAAATGGAACAGGAAAAACTTGGACAAGGGATGCAGGAAGGGCGTTTGCAGGCTGTCGCCCTGCTCCACATACAGGCGGCGCAGGTCGTGCCACGCCCCCGCGTTCATGGCCTCGGCCACCCGCTCGTCCACCGACTGGGCAATGCCGGCAACAGGCAAGCACGCCGCGCCCAATAAGCACAAATATTTATGGAAAGATTTCATACCGCTGGTTTTGTTTACAAGGATAAACAAACCGCCCCGCATTTTGTTCGATGAACATCCGCCTGCAGCTGCCATCATCTGCCCGTCATCCCCTCCCCCCCTGCCCGCATCCAAACTTCCCCGCCTGCCTATCCATACTTCCACGCTTGCCC
>CALUML010000162.1 GCA_944321745.1 uncultured Bacteroidales bacterium | reverse complement strand
AATAAAAATGGTTTTCTTCCATTCGCCAATAAGCCTGTCATACTCCTCCGGCACTCCGCGCCACCTCCCCTATCTTAGGGGAGGAATGAAATTGAGACACCCCCAAACGATTTCGGGAAGATAGGTAGAGACAAGGCATGCCTTGTCTCTACAAGAGGATTGACCATGCGCATTTCTCCCCCTACGTATGGTAGAGACAAGGCATGCCTTGTCTCTACAGGAAAGTGTGACCAGCTATCTTAGGGGGGAGAATATGGTAGCAACAAAAAAACGCCACTACTTGTTAACGTAGGGCGTTGCCCTACGCTGAAAGCCACAAGGCCGTTGGCCTTGCACATGCCGCCCATGCATTGTTCATTGTTCATTGTTCATTGTTCATTGTTCATTGTCAATTGTTCATTGTCAGCCCCTCCCCACAAATGGTTAACTCAAAAAGGGGATGCGGCGGATGCATTTTACCTAATTGTTGGTATTTCCTCCCTTGTCGGCAGCCATTATTTTTGCCCCCGTCAAAACAACATATTCACGTCACACTAAAAAACAGACAACGTATGAAAAAGCAACTTTTACTCTCAGCGGCGGGCTTGCTGTGCGCAGCGACGCTCGCGGCGCAAACGGACACTTTCGCAAGGGACACCATCACGGCCTCCTGGGCCACGGCGTTCGGAGGCAAGGGGATGGACTGTCCCGGACAGATTTCCTCCAACGCCAGGGGCGAGACGTATGTGACGTTCGACTTCGCCTCGTATGCGGCGGACGCTTCGCGGTGGACGGCCTTCGGCACGGACACCATCTACGGCTTCCCCTCGACCGCCACGAACGGCAACCCCAACTTCGGCATGTACCGCCTCGATGCCGACGGCACGCGGCAGCTCACCGTGTACTCCGACCAGGGGTATTGGGACCACGCCTCATCGGGCATGATGGCCACGGCCGACGGCGGGGCGATACTGGCCCTGAAAATGCGGAACGCCGATGCGGTCAGCACCACGGTGGACGGCCACAAGTACCTGCTGCGCCTCTACACCTCGGCCGACCCGGCATACTGCTACACCATCACCGAGGACACCATGCCCACCGACCAAGGCTGGATATACCGGGGCTACGTGCTGAAGCTGGACCGCGACGGCAAGGTGCAGTGGCAGCGCAACATGTGGACGGACACCACCCCGGCAGCGACAGCAAACGGGTCGAAACGGCGCTCGAACATGTTCGACTTTGCTGATGCGGTGCAAGGACCGGACGGGTGCTATTACGTCACGGGCATGTTTGCCGCGCCCCTTTACATCGAGGGCAGGGCAGGCAGCCTCACCCCGACCAACATCCCCGACAATTGGGACTACGACTTTGTGCAGAACCCGGCGGGCGACCTCTTCCTGACCAAGTTCGATGCCGACGGCAACTATTGCTGGACGATGACCCACGACGCGGCGGAGACCTCGGCAACGCATGAAAACGTGCAGGAGATGGACGTGGACAACGAGGCCGTCTACCTGATGGGCTACACCACCGGTGCCGCCGAGGGCACGGACAAACTGACGTTCGACAGCCAAACCGTGAACATACCCAGTGCCCGCTCGCACCTCTTCTACATGCGTGTGCCCTGCACGGAGAACGCCTCCGCCACGGACGGGACGGTGAAGGTGTCCTACCTCAAGCTCCTTGAGGGGAGGATCTATCAAGGTGCTTCACGCGACTTCTCGCGCATCCAGCCCATCTCCCTCGATGTGGCCGACGGCCTGGTGCTGATGGGCGGCGCGTTCAACGGCTACATATACGATGGCAACGACTTGGTGTTGGAAAAGACGGCCAACATGCTGACGGGCTACGTCATTGCCGCCGATGCGGCCACAGGCGAACGCAAGGGAGCCTTCTCGAGCGAAAACTTCGTGCGGAGCATCAGCCAGGTGCAGCATGCCACCGTGGTGGGCGACAGCGTGTACGTGTCCGGCTACGACTTGAACAACAACGCGGGCGGCTGGTTGGCGGCGTTGGACAAGGCGACCTTCACCACGCACACGGTGTACTCGGTGTTCCGGGGTGGTGGCATGGCGACCACCTGGAGCGGCACGGTGGTGGACGGCAACCGTTATATCATCCTGGGTCGCGGGCGGATGCAGAGCACGAGCACCTTGTTTAACGTGACCGGGGTCGGCACGGTGGGCACCACGGGCAACGACTGGGAATGCCTGGCAGTGGGCTTCGACCTGCCGGGCGTGGATGCCGAAGATCCGGGCAGCGGCACGGGCATCGCGCCGGTGGACACGGCTGACGCAGGCTTGCAGGTGTGGACCTCGGCAGGCGGGCAGCTCACGGTGCGGACCGATGAGCCGTGCACGGTGCGGGTGCTCAATGCCGCCGGTGCCACGGTAGCCACGTTCGAGGCCGGTACCTCCGCCACGACCGTCCGACTGCCGAACGGCTTCTACATTGTGAACGGGCAGAAAGTCATTGTGAGGTAATAGTATTGTACTCGAAGACGCAAAGACGCGGAGGCAGTGTTGCTGTTTCATAAGCAAGCAGAAAGAGGCACATGTCCTTTGCGTCTTAGCGTCTTCGCGTACACAACACAACACAACACAATAAATTATGGATATGAATACAAGAAGTGTATGTGCCGTGCTGCTGTGCCTCGCGTTGGCGGGCACGTCGTGCGGCAAGAAGAACAAGGTCGCCGGGCAGGCTGAAACCCGGCAGGAACAGACCGCAACCGCTGCGGTCATGGAAGTGGACGACCTGCTGGCCGGAGCGGAAGGCCTGGCCGGGAAGGCCGTCGAAGTGGAGGGCGTGTGCACGCACATCTGCCAGCACGGGGCGCGCAAGATATTCCTCATGGGCAGCGACGACACGCAGACCATCCGCTGCGAGGCAGGCGAGGACGTGGGCGCGTTCAAGCAGGATTGCGTCAACAGCATCGTAAGGGTGCGGGGCACGCTCATGGAGCAGCGCATCGACGAGGCCTACCTGCAAGCCTGGGAAGAACGGGCGAAACAGCAAACCCCGGCAGCCCACAGCCATGCAGGGGCAGCCTGCGAGGCCGACCGCAAAGCCAACGGCGAAGCCCCGGCCAACTCGACTGGGGAACGCATCGCCAACTTCCGCAAACGCATTGCCCAACGGCAGGAGCAGGAAGGCAAGGCCTATTTGTCGTTCTACTACATTGACACGGCCTCCTACACCATTGTCAACGAATAAACCGGTACTGTCGTGGGTGCATTGGATAGGCAGACCCTGGGCGGACGGTTGCGGCGTTGGAGCCGCGGCCTGCACCGCCACCTTTCCTTCTTCTTTTCGGGAGCGGTGGTGGTGTATGCCGTCTCCGGCATCGCCATGAACCACAAGGACACGTTCAACCCCAATTACGAGGTCACGCGGCAGACGTACCGCACGGAGGCCGCCTTGCCCCCGCGGCAGGGAAGCACGAAGGCCGACATCCTGCCTCTGTTGCAGGAGATAGGCGAGGAGGAACACTACACGAAACACTACTTCCCCGACGCGAACACGCTGAAGGTGTTCCTCAAAGGCGGGTCGAACCTGCTGGTGGACATGCGCTCGGGCGAGGCCGTGTACGAGCGGGTGGAACGCCGCCCGCTGCTCGGCACCATGAGCCGCCTGCACTACAATCCGGGGCGGTGGTGGACGGTGTTTGCCGACGTGTTTGCCGTGTCGCTGCTGGTGCTGGTCGCCTCGGGCTTCGCCATGATGAAAGGGCGCAAAGGCCTGTGGGGCATAGGCGGCGTGGAACTGCTGGCAGGCATCCTGGTGCCGCTGCTGTTCGGGTTAATAATCGCTTAAGCGCGGAAACGCTAAATTGCTTAATCGCTTAACCGCTTAATCGCATCGTCAATTATCAACTGTCAATTGTCAACTATCAACTAAATGGATGCTGTCATCGAGTGCAAGAACCTGACCCATTACTACGGCAAGCGGCTGATATATGAGGATCTCAGCTTCGACGTGCCGAAGGGGCGCATACTCGGCTTGCTCGGCAAGAACGGCACGGGCAAGACCACGACCATCAACCTGCTGAGCGGTTACCTGAAACCCCGGAGCGGACAATGCCTTGTGTTCGGCGAGGACGTGCAGGCCATGCCCCCGCTCCTGCGACAACGCATCGGGCTGCTCATCGAGGGTCACGTGCAATACACGTTCATGAACATCGAACAGATAGAACGCTTTTACGCGCAATTCTACCCCCGGTGGCGGCGGGAAGCCTACTACGAACTGATGCGCCGCTTACAGGTGGCACCGGGACAACGCATCTCACGCATGTCGTGCGGACAACGCTCGCAAGTGGCACTCGGCCTCATCCTGGCACAGGACCCCGACCTGCTGGTGCTGGACGACTTCTCGCTGGGGCTCGACCCGGGCTATCGCCGCCTGTTTGTGGACTACCTGAGCGACTATGCCCGCAGCGGGGACAAGACGGTGTTCCTCACCTCGCACATCATCCAGGACATGGAGCGACTCATCGACGACTGCATCATCCTGGACTACGGGCGCATCTTGCTGCAATCATCCGTGCGCGACCTGCTCGGCACGCTGCATCGCTTTACCTGCATCGTGCCCGAAGGCTACGAGTGGACGGCAACCGACCCGGACCTGCATCACCCCACCACCTTGCGCGACCGGGCGGAGGGATACACTTTCCTGCAACCGGAGGAACTGGCCCTGCGCCTCACCGCCCTGCGAGTGCCCTACCGGCAGCTGGTCTGCGAGCCGGTGGCCAACCTGGAGGATGCCTTCATCGGACTGACGGGGAAGTATTGAGGGGAAAGGGAAAAGGAGAAAGGAGAAAGGAGAAAGGAGAAAGGGAAAAGGGGAAAGTAAAAAGGGGAAAGAACAAAT
>CALUML010000161.1 GCA_944321745.1 uncultured Bacteroidales bacterium | reverse complement strand
ATTTCCAGGATTTTGGTGCGCAGGAACAGCGAGTCGCGTTGCGCGATGTCCACCCGGGCCACCTGGCGCGACACGTATTGCTCGAAGTCCGACCGTTCGCCGTCTGTATATTCCCCGGCGAAGCGTGCCTCTCCGTGCAGCAGGTCGTAGGCTATCCGGTTCACGTTGTAAATGGCATAATTGGAGTGGATACAGCGGTCGATGGCCTGAGCCAGCATCTGCAAACGCTCTTTGGGGTTGGCTGTCGCTGCGGCGATGCGGTGCAGCTCGTCGGCGGGCAGCTCGCCGCTCACGGTGTAGTTCACTTGTCCGCGGAAACCCATGATGCCCGTGGCCATGTTGTCAAGGTCGTCTTGCGGTTGTTTCTTGTAGTCGGGGTTGTCGCGCTTCAGTTGGAATTCCTTGGCCTTGAGATAGTCGGTGGGGTCGTATTCGTAGGAGATGGTGAGCGGGCAGATGTGCAGAGCCTCCAGGTTGGCCACGAAGTCGCCTTCGCCGCTTAGCATCAGCATTTTCAGCAGGCTTTCCTGTGTGCGGTCGGTGGAGTCCTTGGAGCGTCCTTCGCGTTGCGCTATCCACACGGAGCGTCCTTCGTCGGTGATGAGGTGGCGGATGTAGGCCGACAGTTGTTGCGATGCCTGCAAGGCCTGCCGCACGTTCACGCCCCGTTTCACCACGAAGCTGCGGTTCATCCGCACGAAGTCCTCTATCCAAGGATATATCAGCAGGTTGTCGCCGATGGCGATGCCCACTGTCTTCATGCCGTGGTCGAGCATGATGAGGCACAGCAGCACGGCATCCATGGTGATGTCGCGGTGGTTGGAGATGTAGAGGTAGGGGCGCGTCTTGTCCAGCGTGTCGACTCCCCGGAAGGTGATGCCGCGCGTGCGTTCGCTCTCCACGCTCTTCAGGTAGGGGTAGGCAAAGCGTTGCTGGAACTCGTCGGTGGTCTTCACCGAGCGTAGTTGTTGCCGGATAATATCCTTGGGCATCAGTGGGAAGAGGGTGGACAGCAGGTTGACGAACTGCTTGTTCCCGGCCATGCGTTCCATCACGGCCGGTATCTCGCTGTCGTAGTATGAGCGGATGTCGTCGAAGTTCATGACGATTAGTGATTAGTGATTAGTGTTTAGTGATTAGTGATTAGTGTTTAGTGATTAGTGTTTAGTGATTAACGATTAACGGTTAGTGATTAGTGATTAGCAGGTGTCGCACGGACTAATCACTAACCGTTAATCACTAATAAAAATATCAGTACCATGGGGGCGGCGAGCAGCATGCTGTCGAAGCGGTCGAGCATGCCGCCGTGTCCCGGGATGGCGTGGCCGGAGTCCTTCACGTGGAGCGTGCGCTTGAGCAGCGACTCGGTGAGGTCGCCCAGCGTGCCGCACACCACGATGATTTCGGAGAACACAAGCCATTGCCACAGGTTCAAGTCGGGGATGAAGCGTGAAAACACGTAGCCCGACAGCAGCGCGAGCACCGCTCCGCCTGCAAACCCTTCCCACGACTTCTTGGGCGACACGCGTTCGAACATCTTGTGCCGCCCGAAGGCCATGCCGGTGAGGTAGGCCCCCGTGTCGTTCACCCAGATGGTGACGAATACCGCCAGCAGGATGAGCGGGCGGTAGCTTGGCACGAAAAGGATGAAATTCAGCAGGGCAAACGGCAACGCCACCATGACCTGTCCCAGCAGGAAGTAGGCCCAGTTGTGTATGGGATGCACCTGCTTGCGGAACAGTTCGGCCACCATGACGGCGGCCACGTACACGCCGTAGGCCGCGTAGATGATGCCCGGCAGTGTGCCTGAAGCATAGAGGTAGGAGCAGGCAAAGAGCAACGCGGCTCCCGCCATGCCTGCCGCCGGAGGCACGTTGACTTCCTGATCCTGCCGGTTGCTGAGCCGGTGGAACTCGCGCACCGCCAGTGCGGCGGCGAGCACAAACACGCCCCCGAAGGCATACGGGCACCACAGGATGGAGCCCGCCACCAACGCGACGAATATCGCCCCGCTCAGGGTACGTTGCAGCAGGTTATTCATGAGGCGTTTCGGTTTTTGAATCGTTGGCCGGGAGGTCTTCCGTTGACTTCGGCCGCTTCTTGCTTTCCTCGTTCATCGCCATCAGTTCGTCGCTGCGCGAGGTCCACGGGCGCGGGCCGAATATCTTTTCGAGGTCTTCGGCGAAGATGACTTCCCGCTCCATCAGCAGCTCGGCCAGGCGGTTGTGGCCTTCGGCGTTTTCTTCCAATATTTTCTTGGCGCGTTCGTATTGCTCGGCCACAATCTTCTTGGCCTCGGTGTCGATGAGTTCGGCGGTCTTTTCGCTGTAGGGCTTGGTGAAGCCGTAGTCCGACTGCCCGGTGGAGTCGTAGTAGCTCATGTTGGGCAGTTTTGCGCTCATGCCGAAGTAGGCCACCATGCCATAGGCCCGCTTCGTCACCCGTTCCAGGTCGTTGAGCGCGCCGGTGGACACCTGGTGCAGGAACAATTCTTCGGCGGCCCGTCCGCCCAGGGTGGAGCACATCTCGTCCAGCAGGTGCTCCTCGTTGGTGAGCTGGCGTTCTTCGGGCAGGTACCAGGCTGCGCCGAGGGCTTCGCCGCGCGGCACGATGGTGACCTTAACCAGCGGGTTGGCGTGTTCCAGCTTCCAGCTGATGGTGGCGTGCCCGGCCTCGTGGCAGGCGATGGAACGCTTTTCGGAGAGGGTCATGATTTTGTTTTTCTTCTCCAGGCCGCCCACGATGCGGTCTACCGCGTCGAGGAAGTCTTGCCTGTCCACGAACTCCTTGCTCTTGCGGGCGGCGATGAGGGCGGCCTCGTTGCACACGTTGGCGATGTCCGCCCCCGAGAAGCCCGGCGTTTGTTTGGCCAGGAAGTCCACGTCCACGCTCTCGTCAATCTTGATGGGGCGCAGGTGCACGTTGAATATCTCCTTGCGTTCCTGTATGTCGGGCAGGTCCACGTGTATCTGCCGGTCGAATCGTCCGGCGCGCAGCAGGGCCTTGTCCAGGATGTCGGCGCGGTTGGTGGCGGCCAGGATGATGACGCCGCTGTTCGTGCCGAAGCCGTCCATCTCGGTGAGCAGCTGGTTGAGCGTGTTTTCGCGTTCGTCGTTCGCCCCCATGTTCGGGTTGCGTCCGCGGGCACGGCCGATGGCGTCTATCTCGTCGATGAAGATGATGCAGGGGGCTTTCTCCTTGGCCTGGCGGAAGAGGTCGCGCACCCGGGAGGCTCCCACGCCCACGAACATTTCCACGAAGTCCGACCCCGACATGGAGAAGAACGGCACGTCCGCTTCGCCCGCCACGGCTTTGGCCAGGAGGGTCTTGCCCGTGCCCGGAGGGCCTACGAGCAACGCGCCTTTGGGTATCTTGCCGCCCAGCTGGGTGTATTTCGAGGGGTTCTTCAGGAAGGAGACGATTTCCTCTACCTCCTGCTTGGCGCCTTCCAGCCCGGCCACGTCCTTGAACGTCACCTTGTTGGCCGACGATTTGTCGAACAGCTGCGCCTTCGACCGTCCCACGCTGAACACGCCGCCGCCCCCGCCGCCGGCCTGCGACATCATGCGGCGGTTCATATATACAATGAAGAAAATGAGCAGCAGGATGGGCAGGAAGCTGTAGAGGAACATCTCGAAGTAGTTGCGTCCCTCCTTGTAGTCCACCTCGCCGGTGTAGCCGTGCTGCTCCCTGGCCTGCTGCATGAAGTCGGTGACCACTTCCACCGAAGGGATGCTCACCACGATGCTGCGGTTGCCGTCGCCCATGGGGCTTCCCGTGCCCGAGTCGCCGAACAGCTCCTTGGCCGCTTCGGGCGTTATCCTGGCCTCCAGCGTGTTGCGCGAGGTGAACACGCGGACGCGTTCCACCGAACCGCTTTTCACGAGGTCTTCGAATTTGGAGTAGGACACTTCGCGCATCGCGCCGCCGTCGCCCAAAAAGAGGGAGCCGAGCAGGATGACGATGATGAGCCCGTATATCCACGAGAAGTTGAATTTGAACTTGCCGGGCGTGCGCCGTTCCGGCTGGAAGGGGTTGCCCGGTTGTTGGTTTGGTCTGTTATTTTCCATTCCTTTGGATGAATAACTGAAGGATTGAATAACTGATTAACTGAAAAGAGGTAAAGAGCAAGAGGTAAGAGGCAAGCAACCGGCTTACTCCTCGTCGGGAATCTCGGTGAGCTTGGCGTCTTCCCACAGGTGCTCGATGTCGTAGAAGTCGCGGGTGGCGCGGCGGAACACGTGCACGATGATTTCCCGGTAGTCCATGGCCACCCATTCGCCGTTCTCCATCCCGTCGATGGCGGCGGGTTTCACGCGTATCTCGTCGCGCACCCAGTCCTTCACCGACTCGGCGATGGCGTTCACATGCACGCTCGAGTCGCCTTCGCAGATGACGAAGTAACTGCACGGAGCTTCGCGCAACTCGCTCATGTCCACGATGACAATGCGTTTCCCTTTGCGCTCCTGTATGCCTTCAACAATCTTGTCCAGTATTTGTTCGGTTTCTGCCATATAGAATATAGTACCAATAATGAGGCACAAAGGTACGCTTAAATTGCCGAAAAAGAAAATGCTCTTTCCTTGATAAATGTTAACGCGCCCCGGCGGCCTCCCGTGCCCGGCGGGGCGGGATTCCGTCAGTGCGCAAGTAAAATTCCGTTATTGCGCAAGTAAAATTCCGTTATAAGGCGGCGGAATTTCCGTACTGACGCGGCCGGCGGGGCGCAACGTCCTCCCGTTTTTCCCAAATCTTTCCCAAATTGCATGTTTCCTTTGCGTCAAAATTATTAATACTTCGTTAAATTAATATCCAATTCATTGATAACAAATAAGTTAATTAACATAGTTTAGCAGAATAAAATAGG
>CALUML010000160.1 GCA_944321745.1 uncultured Bacteroidales bacterium | reverse complement strand
CCATCACGGACATCGACCCACTGAAGTACGACCTGCTGTTCGAGCGTTTCCTCAACCCCGACCGCATCTCGCTGCCCGATATCGACATCGACTTCGACGACGACGGACGCGGCGACGTGCTGCGCTGGGTGACGGAAAAGTACGGCAAGGAGCGCGTGGCGCACATCATCACCTACGGCACCATGGCCACCAAGTCGGCCATCAAGGACGTGGGGCGGGTGCAGAAGGTGCCACTGCCCGAGGTCACGGCCCTGACCAAGCTCGTGCCCGACAAGTTCGGCGAAGACAAGGCCGACCCCAAAACCAAGAAAATACCGAAAGTGAACCTGGCCAACTGCTTCAAGTACGTGCCCGAGCTGAAGATGGCGAGCGAATCGGCCGACCGCAACATAGCCGACACGCTGAAGTACGCCGCCATGCTCGAAGGCACCGTGCGGCAGACCGGCGTGCACGCCTGCGGCGTCATCATCGGGGCGGACGACCTCACCAACTTCGCCCCCCTGAGCACCGCCAAGGAGAAAGGCAGCAACGAAGACGTGCTCGTCACCCAGTACGAAGGCTCGGTGGTAGAGTCCGTAGGGCTTATCAAGATGGACTTCCTCGGGCTGAAAACGCTCTCCATCATCAAGGAGGCCATCTCCAACATCAAGAAAGCACGCGGCGAGGACCTCGACATCAGCCACATCCCCATAGACGACAAGAAAACCTACGAGCTCTTCAGCGCGGGAGCCACCGTGGGCACGTTCCAGTTCGAATCCGCCGGTATGCAGAAATACCTGCGCGAGCTGCAGCCCTCCACCTTCGAGGACCTCATCGCCATGAACGCCCTCTACCGCCCCGGCCCCATGGACTACATCCCGCAGTTCATCGCCCGCAAGCACGGACGCGAACCCATCGTGTATGACATCCCCGAGATGGAAATCTACTTGAAAGATACTTACGGCATTACCGTGTACCAGGAACAGGTCATGCTCCTCTCGCGCCTGCTGGCCGACTTCACCCGAGGCGAATCCGACACCCTGCGCAAGGCCATGGGCAAGAAGCTGCGCGACAAACTGGACCACATGAAGCCCGACTTCATCACCCGAGGCACGAAGAAAGGGCACGACCCCCAGATACTGGAAAAGATATGGGGCGACTGGGAAAAGTTCGCCTCCTACGCCTTCAACAAGTCGCACGCCACGTGCTACTCCTGGGTGGCCTACCAGACGGCCTACCTCAAAGCCCACTACCCCGCCGAGTTCATGGCGGCGAACTTGACGCGCAACCGCGACGACATAGGCGAAGTAAGCAAGTTCATGGACGAGTGCAAGAACATGGGCATCCGCGTGCTGGGTCCCGACGTGAACGAGAGCGAGCTCAACTTCACCGTGAACCGCAGCGGCGACATCCGCTTCGGGCTGGGCGGGGTCAAGGGCGTGGGCGAAGGTGCCGTGCAAGCCATCGTGAAGGAACGCGAACAGAACGGGCGCTTCCTCAGCATATTCGACTTCATCGAGCGCGTCAACCTCAACGCCTGCAACAAGAAAGCCATCGAAAGCCTCGCCCTGTCCGGCGCGTTCGACGGCCTGGGCGACCTGCACCGCGAGCAACTGTTCGTGGAAAACAGCAAAGGCGAAGTCGTGCTCGACGCCATCATGCGATACGGCAGCAAGTACCAGAACGACAAAGCCATGGCCTCCACCTCCCTCTTCGGCGACACGGAAGCTGTCGAGATAACCAAGCCCGAAATACCCCGCGCCGCCGAGTGGCCCGCCATCGAGCGGCTCAACAAAGAACGCGAGCTGGTAGGCATGTACCTTTCCTCGCACCCCCTGGACGAGTACGAATTTGAAATGCGCCACCTGTGCAACACCACCACCGCCGAGCTGAAAGACCTCGAAGCCCTCAAAGGCCGCTCCACCATCCGCGTGGGCGGGCTCATCACCTCCGTGCGCAACGGCACCTCCAAGGCCGGCAACCCCTACGGCGTGTTCACCCTGGAGGACTACGAAGGCCCGCACGAATTCGCACTCTTCGGCAAGAACTACGTCGAGTTCGGCAAGTACATGATACCCAGTTACCACGTATGCGTCTCCGGCATCGTCCAGCCCAAGGGAGCCGACTACCGCTTCCGCCGCGAGGAACAACCCGGCACCCCCAAGGAATGGGAATTCAAGATACAGCACATCGACGAACTGGGCGACATCAAGGCCAAGTTCCTCCACTGCATCGTGCTCAGCGTGTCCCTGCAAATGCTCTCACCCGACTTCGTCGACCGCCTCACCCACATGGTCAAGACCCACAAGGGCAACACCAACTTGTACGTGGAGGTGACGGACGACGAGTCGAACGACCGCATCACCCTCTTCTCGCGCCAGCACCGCTTCGAGATGAACAAGGACTTCTACCGCCTGCTCAAGGACGCCCGGCACGACGGCACCCTGCTCGGCATCGAGGTCAAGTGACACCGCCTCTTGCCGCTGTTGTTGAAAACTTCCCGCATTTTTTGCGGGGAAATCCGCACCCGTCCCTTACCTTTGCAGGGAACTTGACGGTGCGACCAGTAACTATCAATTTTCAATTACCAATTATCAATCATATTATGGCTCTGACATTTACAGACGACAACCTGAAAGACTACCTGGCCGCCGACCAGCCGGTGGTAGTCGATTTCTGGGCGGAATGGTGCGGTCCCTGCCGCATGATAACCCCCATCGTAGAAGAACTGGCCGCGGCCTACGAAGGCCAAGTGGCCATCGGCAAGATGAACGTGGAAGACAACCCGGACACGCCCGAGGCGTATGGCATCATCAGCATCCCCACCCTGCTTTTCTTCAAGGGCGGACAGTTGGTGGACAAGCTGGTGGGAGCGGCTCAAAAACCCGTCATCGAGGACAAAATCAAGGCCCTGCTGTAACCCCTGCGGCAGGCCGCACGAACCAGGAGAGGAGGGTGTGTCGAAATAGAGTTCCATTTCGGCACACCCTCCTCCCGTATATTCCCTCTCTGCTTTATCCCCCAATCGGCAACCGTAGAAGCCAGAAATTACCCCTTTTTCCCCATAAACATTCCCGACAAACGAAAATTTATCCGTAACTTTGCGTGGACTTCGGGGGAAAAAATGAAAAACAATCATCTCAAGATATGGGGCTTCTATGGCATCGTGGTCGCCGCGTTCGTGGCGTGCACCGCGCTGCTGTTCCACCAAGCCGAGCACCTCACGGCCTACGACAGCACGGCCACCGCCGCCGAAACGCTCGCCCCCACCCCCAAGGAAGCCTTCCTGGAGTCGCTGCAACACACCATGGCGGAGGACGTGTCCCTGCTGTTGCTGCAAATCGTCGCCATCCTGCTGGTGTCCCGCTTCTTCGGATTCCTCTTTACCAAGATTGGCCAGCCCACCGTCATCGGCGAGATACTGGCGGGCATCGTGCTGGGCCCGTCGCTGCTGGGGCACGTGTGGCCGGCGGGGTTCGACTTCCTGTTCTCACCCGGCTCGCTGGGCAGCATCTACATCCTGAGCCAGGTGGGGCTGGTGCTGTTCATGTTCATCATCGGGCTGGAACTGGACCTCGGCTCGCTGCGCAACAAGCTGGCGCAGACGTTCGTCATCAGCAACGTGAGCATCATCATCCCGTTCTTCGGCGGCATGCTGCTGTCATACTTCATCTACGAGGAGTTCGCTGCCGGGCACACCTCGTTCCTCTCCTTCTCGCTCTTCATCGGCATTTCCATGAGCATCACGGCCTTCCCCGTACTGGCACGCATCGTGCAGGAGAAGGAGCTTACCAAGACGCACCTCGGCACCATGTCCATCGCCAGCGCGGCCACGGGCGACGTCACGGCGTGGTGCCTGCTAGCCGCCGTCATCGCCATCGCGCAGACGGGCAGCTTCGTCAGCTCCCTCTACACCATCCTGTGCGCCGTGGCCTACGTGGTGGTCATGCTGCTGGTGGTGAAACCCTTCCTCAAGCGCATCGGCTCCATATACTCCAACATGGAAGTGATGAACAAGAGCATGTTCGCCTTCTTCGTGCTCATCGTCATCGGGTCGGCCTTCGTCACGCAGCTCATCGGCATACACGCCCTCTTCGGCGCGTTCCTGGCCGGGGTCATCATGCCGCCCTTCCCCAAGTTCCGGCAAATGATGATAGAGCGCATCGAGGACCTGGCCGTCACGCTGCTGCTTCCGCTGTTCTTCGTCTACACGGGGCTGAACACCGAAATCGGGCTGCTCAACACGCCGCACCTGTGGGCCGTATGCGGACTCATCACGCTCACGGCCATCGTGGGCAAGTTCGTGGGCAGCGCGCTCCCCGCCAAGGCCACGGGCGAGACGACGCAGGACAGCCTCTCCATGGGCATCCTCATGAACACGCGCGGGCTGATGGAGCTCATCGTGCTCAACATCGGCTACGAGATGGGCATCCTGCCGCAGGCCATCTACGTGATGCTCGTCATCATGGCGGTGGTCACCACCTTCATCACCACACCCGCCCTGTCGCTCATCGAGAAGATATACGAACGCCCGAAGGAGGTGGAAGAAATCCAGCAGACACAGGCGCAAGGCATCTTCCGCGTGCTCATCTCCATGGGCAACCCGGCCAACGGCAAGCCCATGCTGCGGGTGGCCAAGTCGGTGCTCGACGGGGTGAAGAAGAGCCTGGACGTGACCGTGCTGCACATGACCCCCGGCACGGACACCAACCCCATCCACGGCGAACAGTTTGCCGTGGAGAGCTTCGAAGACGTGCGCGCCGAAGCCGAGTCGCTCCGCATCCCCATCCAGGCCCGCTACAAGGTGGCCGACAACATCCAAGGCGGCATCGTGCGCATAGCCAATTACTACCAATACGACTTCCTGCTGGTGGGCGCCAGCATCTCCGCCAGCGAAGCGCAGGGACGCTACTGCGTGTGCCGCCGCGCCAAGTGGCTCAACCGCATCATCAA
>CALUML010000159.1 GCA_944321745.1 uncultured Bacteroidales bacterium | reverse complement strand
AGGCGGCACAGAAGCTCTTGAACGAAGGCAAGAAGGACCTGTGCCACAACGAGGTGCTGAAGGCCATGTGGACTTACCTGAGCGACAAAATGTCAATACCGGTATCATCACTCAACAAGGACAACGTGGCCAGCGAACTGACGGCACGTGCGGTGGACGAACCGCTCATCGCCCGCGTGATGGCGATATTGAACACCTGTGAGTTCGCCCGCTACGCTCCCAACTCCGGTCAGCAGGAAATGGGCACGCTCTTCGAGGACACCGTGCAAACCATCAGCGACCTGGAAGGAAAGATAAAGAGGTAGCCTGACGGAATTGTCAATTGTCAATTGTCAATTGTCAATTATTAATTGCTCATTGTTAATTGTTCATTTATGAGAAAGATATTTTGTTTCATGCTCTTGCTGGGCGGATGGTTCGGGCTGGCGACGGCTGCCGGCGAGGCGGACTTGTTGCAACAAGCCAACCAGTTGTACAGCGAGGGCGAATACCGGCAGGCCGCCGATGCCTACGAGCAATTGTTGCAGGAGCAAGGCGTGGCTCCCGAATTGTATTACAACCTGGGCAACGCCTATTTCAAGGCGGGCGAGGTGGCGCTTTCCATCCTGAACTACGAGCGTGCCTTGCGCCTCAACCCCCGCTTCGACGATGCGCGCTACAACCTGCAACTGGCGCAGGAGCGGGTCATTGACAACATTCCCCCCGCGCAGGTATTCTTCGTCAAGCGTTGGATACAGAGCCTGGTGAGCCGCTACACCTCCGACCAATGGCTGTATGCCAGCTGGGGGCTGTTCGTGCTGTGCCTGGCAGGTTGCCTCACGTTCGTCTTTGCCAAGTCGCGCGGCTTGCGTAAAACAGCTTTCGTGCTGGGCATCGTCTTTTTGCTGACCAGCGGCATCTCGTTGGTATGCTCCATGACCCGCAAGAACGATTTTCAGAATCATCGTGATGCGGTGGTGATGACCGGCATCATCACGGTGAAAAGCTCGCCCGACCGCAGCGGCACCGACCTCTTCGAGCTGCACGAAGGCACGAAAGTCGCTGTGACCAGCACGCTGGGCGACTGGGTGGAAATTGTCATCGGTGATGGCCGCATGGGCTGGACCGAAATGAAATATTTGGAAAAAATATAGTTTAATGAATAATGAGCAGTTAACAATGAACAATTTTCCGCCCCTACCCCAAAGCGCAGGCAATATACATTGTTCATTGTTAACTGTTCATTGTTAAGTTAATTGCCTTGGACGCTTCGCTTTTCCTTTTCCTCAATGGCCTGCACGCGCCCTATTGGGATACGTTCATGTACACCTTCAGCCAGATGGAAGTGTGGATACCGTTTTATGCAGCATTGCTGTGGCTCATGGTCCGCACATGGCGCAAGGAATCGGGATGGGTGATATTGGCCGTGGTGCTTTGCGTCGTGTTGGCCGACCAGGTGTCGTCCGGCCTCATCAAGGAGTGGGTGCAGCGTCCGCGTCCCACGCACACCGCCGGCTTGCAGGAGCTGGTACACACGGTCAATGGCTATCGCGGGGGGCGGTATGGTTTTGTATCGTCCCATGCGGCGAACACGTTCGGACTGGCCTTGTTCTGTACCCTGCTGTTCCGCAACCGATGGTATGCCTGGACCATGTTCCTTTGGGCATTGGTCACCTCTTATTCGCGCATTTATTTGGGCGTGCACTTCCCCGGCGACATCTTGGGTGGCACGTTGGTTGGGCTGGGCGCGGCGTGGCTGTGTTACTGGCTGCTTCGCCGCTTCCGCCCGCAAGCCGTACAACGGAGTGGCATACAGCAAACGTGGCTCCTATATCTTCCCCTCGGAGTGCTCGCCGTCACCGTGCTGGTCATTGCGGTGTACAGCGCGTTCTGACCCCCAACCCCCTAAAGGGGGCTTGTCAACTTGTAACTCGTAACTTGTAGCTCGTAACTTGTAACTCATAACTCATAACTCATAACTGAATCATGTCCATCAACAAAGTAATCTTATTAGGCAATGTGGGGCGCGACCCTGAAGTGCGTTATGTAGACAAGAACGTGGCAGTGGCCACTTTCACCTTGGCCACGACCGACCGCGCTTATACCTTGCCCAACGGCACGCAGGTGCCCGAACGCACAGAATGGCACAACATCGTGGCGTGGCGCGGCTTGGCCAATCTAGCCGAGAAGTATATCCACAAGGGTAGCTTGCTTTACATGGAAGGCAAGTTGCAGACCCGCTCGTGGGAGGGCAAGGACGGCATCAAACGCACCGTGACAGAGGTTGTGGCCAGCGACATACAGCTGCTCGACCGCCACGAGACAGAAGCGAGAGGATAAAAGATAAGAGGCAACAAGCAAGAGGCAAGAGGTAAGAGGTAAGGAGCGAGAGGTGAGAATTATAGAGACGAAAGCTCTTCCGCTCCCCATACAAGGTCAACGGCCTTGTGGCACTCAGCGTAGGGCATCGCCCTACGGACAGAAGCAAGCAAGGCATCTGCGACAATCTGCGAAATCTGCGGGAAACAATCTGAAATCTGAAATTTAAAATCTGAAATATAGTAAATATCATGGCTTTGATTAAATCGGTTCGGGGCTTTACCCCCGTGATAGGGAAAGACTGCTTCCTGGCGGAAAACGCCACCGTGGTGGGCGACGTGACCATGGGCGACGGTTGCAGCGTGTGGTTTGGCGCGGTGCTGCGTGGCGACGTCAACTCCATCCGCATTGGCAATCACGTGAATATACAGGACGGATCCGTGCTGCACACCCTGTACGAGAAGTCGGTCATTGAGATAGGCGACTACGTGTCTATTGGCCACAACGTCACGGTACACGGCGCGAAAGTATGCGACTATGCGCTTGTGGGCATGGGCAGCGTACTGCTCGACCATGCAGAAGTGGGCGAAGGAGCCATCGTAGCGGCAGGCTCGGTAGTGCTGAGCGGCACCAAGATACCGCCCTACACCATGTGGGCCGGCGTGCCTGCCAAGCAGGTCAAGGCAGTACCGCCGGAGCAGGCCAACGAGATAAACCGCAAGATAGCCCACAACTACGCCATGTATGCCGGTTGGTACGA
Organism: uncultured Bacteroidales bacterium; assembly: GCA_944321745.1. Lineage (GTDB taxonomy): Bacteria > Bacteroidota > Bacteroidia > Bacteroidales > Paludibacteraceae > QVMH01. Next base: position 1,937 of record CALUML010000159.1, on the reverse strand, counting down.
CCAGGAGTAAGGACGCATAAACAATCCTTTCGCAAGGCACACGGCGTGCGCGGACAGGCAATAGCCCCGCGCATGCCGTGTGCCTTTTGTTTATAAATATCATATGATTCCTAATCGATAGTCGGCGTAAGGAAGCAGCCTGTAGAGCTGTACCTCAAGATATTCCTCCTACCAAACTTATATTACGCAAATTCGGGACAAGGACGGCAAGGGTATCTGCCCCTATGCCAGCTACACCCAACTCTCCTCCAAGCACACGCTTCCTGGTTTGTGCGCAGATATTTTCCAATTTGTCAGCAGATGTTTTCTTATTTCCCAGCAGATGTTTTCCAATTTATGCGGGAAAGTTTTACTGCCCACAGTTATGAGTTATACAACTCACAGTTATGGGTTATACAACCCATAACTGTGGGCAGTAGAATTTGTCCGCACAAATTGGAAAACATCTCCGCACGAACGGGAAAACATCTGCTGGCAAAAATAAAAAAACGCTTCACCCGTCTTCCGAAAGGGAGATGGGTGAGGCGTTTGCCTTGCGTGTCCATTGTCTTCCGGCTTATCGTCCGGGACGGGTGCCCAGGTCAAAATCATAATCGGCGGCAGGCTCCTGCGCGACGATGCTGTCCACGACGAACTTGCTGAAGCCCCTCCAGGGCAGGGCACCGAGGTATTCCCGGTAGTGCAGCTCCAGGTTTCTGCCGCCGGAGCGCATGAGTTCTTCGGCCAATTCCTTGTCTTCTACGGAAAACTCGAATTCGTAGGACTGGATGGTGCCTGCCTTTTGTCCCCGGAAGCCGGTTTGGATTAACTTGCCTTCGTAGGTTTTGAAGATGTAGCCTTTACGCACCAGGTAGTTGAGTTCCCCGGCTTTCACTCCTTCGCCGAATACGAAATAAAACTTGAAATAAACGAAAGCGGCCAAAGCCACTGCCACGGCGAGGGAAAGGATGGATACGATTTTTGTTGTTCGTGTCATATCTGAAATGTTTTTGTTGAAGATAGTAATCCGTTATTGCACGACAAACAGGCCGAACAGGTTGATGCCGTGTGTCTTGGCTTGCAGGTAATAAAACACGATGCTGTACAGCACCCCCGCCAGCAGGGCGAACCACACCAGGTAGGCGGCTTGGCGGTAATCGGTGGCTTGCTTGGCTCTGACGGCGAGCATGGCCGACAGGACGAGCGGCACGATTTGCCCGAACAGGATGTAGCGCAGGGTGAGTGTGCCTTCGAAGGGGACGCACAGATGTCCGGCCAGGTACAAGGTGATGCAAGTCAACGTGACGAGGCAGCATAAAAACACGTTGCCGCGGCGCATGCCCCACTTCACCGGCAAGGTGCGGTATTCCATTTCCCGGTCGCCGGGTGCGTTTTCCAAGTCGTGTACGAAAGCCAGTATCCATGTCAGCAGAAAGGCATCGGCGGCAAAACCGGTCATCCAGCCATACAGGGTTGTGGGTATCGGGGTGGTGTAGAGCAACTCCCCATAGGTGGCTTGCAGGAATCCCGTCTCGCTGATGGCCGCCGCGAGCGGCACGAGTGCCGCGCAGAAGGCTATGACCACGTTGCCTACGAGAAACTGGCGTTGGTAGTTGGAGGCGTAGAACCACAGCAGGCCGGGTGTAACGATGAAGATGAAAGCCAGCGTGAAGCTGCGGCACAGCCAGGCCAGCAGCAGCCCGCACACGATGCCTGCCCCGGTGAGTACCTGGTACAGGCGCATGGCTCTCTCCTTGCTCACCTGGCGGGTGATGACGAGCCTGCCTGGCCGGTTGACGGCATCCGCCTTGACGTTGAAATAGTCGTTCAGTATGTACCCCCCGGCGGCGATGCACAGGGTGGCGGCGATGAGCAGGCCCAACCGCATGCCGGGCGGGGTGGGCTCGAAGCCGTACACTTGCAGGATGGGCACGATGACCGCCTGGCGCATGAGCAGC
>CALUML010000158.1 GCA_944321745.1 uncultured Bacteroidales bacterium | reverse complement strand
CCTTCTTACCGGCAAAGTTGAATTTGTCAATCGTTTGCATAGTTCTATGAATGTTGAATGATTAATGTTTAGCGATTAGTGATTAACGATTAGTGATTAGTGCTGCGCCGCACGGGTTAATCACTAATCGTTAATCGCCAATCACTGTTTGTTTCAGTTTGTCTTGTGCTTGTACCGCACCTGGGCCAGTTCGGCATTGGCAGCCACTATCTTCTGCTTGAGCCGCTCCTTGTAGTCGGCCAGCCGGGCTTGCAGGGCAGGATCTCCGATGGCCAGCATCTGCACAGCCAGGATGGCGGCATTGAGCGAGGCGTTGATGCCCACGGTGGCCACGGGTATGCCGGGAGGCATCTGCACGATGGCCAGCAGCGCGTCCATGCCTTCGAGGGTAGACTTGATGGGCACGCCTATGACGGGCACGGTGGTCATCGAGGCGATGACACCCGGCAGGTGTGCGGCCATGCCTGCGGCGGCGATGATGACGCGGATGCCGCGCGCCTGCGCCCCGGTGGCGAAGGCTTCCACCTCGCGGGGGGTGCGGTGCGCCGAGAGGGCGTTCATTTCAAACGGGATGCCGAACTCGTCGAGCAACGCGGCAGCCTTTTCCATGACGGGCAGGTCGGACGTGCTGCCCATGATGATGCTTACTTGCGGATTCATACTGGATAGTGCTCCTCAACTTTCCCAAAGGGGATGAGGGAGGATGTTTGTTTTATTCATATATATAAAAGCCTCCACACGTGGGGAGGCCGTATGGGCTTTACGCCCCGATGAGTGCCTGATAGTCGTCGGCGGAAAGCAGGCTGTCAGCCTGGGCGGGGTCGGTCACCTGTATCTTGACCATCCAGCCTTGCCCATAGGGGTCGTCGTTGACCAGTTCCGGATGGTCTTCCAAGGCCTCGTTGCGTTCCAGGATGTCGGCTTCCACGGGCAGGTAGAGGTCCGAAACGGTCTTGACGGCTTCCACCGTGCCAAAGGTTTCCCCGGCTGCCAGGTGTTCGCCCACGGTTTCCACTTCCACGAATACGATTTCGCCCAATTCGCCTTGCGCGTAATCGGTGATGCCAACATATGCGCAGTCGCCTTCGATGCGCAACCATTCATGCTCGTTGGTGTACTTCAAGTTTGCTGGTACGTTCATGTGCTTGTTGTTTTGAGGATTTATAATGGATGAGCAAAAATAAGCTGTTTTTCGCTTTATGCCAAATTCCACAGGCGAAAATTACCCATTATTCACACAACCCCGACGACTTACACCGAAAGTGCGGATAGTTTCCTATCTTTGCGGGGCTGGAAGGTGCTTGGCACAAACAACAGACATTCATTCGTATATGTATATGAAACCTATCTTATCTTTTCTTGCATTATGCGCGGCCCTGGTTGCCGTGCCGGTGAGGGCAGCCCGGCCTGCGGTGGATTACCTGGCTTTGGCACGGGAAGTGGCCGATGGCGAATGCGCCGCAAGGCAGGCCTCCGCAGCCGCGTGGGACGGCACGACCGCCACGTGGGGCAATGCCTGGCTGCGGTTGTACGACGTATCGGGCGACAGCACGTACCTGGAACGGGCCAAGACCCTGGCCGACGAGTTGGTAGACGAGGAAGGGACGATAAGCGGCTACGAAAAAGAACGGTACGACCTCCGCGACCTGCAAGGCGGGGCATTCCTCTACCACCTCCACCAACACAACAAGGGCGGCGAACGGTACCTGAACGCGCAGATGCACCTGCGGGAACAGCTATACCGCCAGCCCCGCACGGCCGACCGCCTGTTCGTATGCGCCGGGACGGACACGGTGCGTCTGGAAGGGCTGTACGATGCCATGCCGTTCTACTGCATGTACGCAGCCATGTTCGACCAGTCGAAGGTGTTCGATGACATCGTGCTGCAATACGAGGTGACGGACGAACACACGCTGGACGCGTCCACGGGCTTGAACTACGGTGCCTGCCGCGACGGGCGGGCGGCTGCCCGCGAGCCGGACATGCGCCAGACAGGGCTGTACATGGCGGGGCTGACGGACGTGCTGGAGTACTTCCCCTGGGATCACCCGTTCCGGGAAAAGGCGGGAGAAATGCTGGCGCGGATGACGCGAGGATTGTCCCGATGCCGGACGGGCAAGCACACCCTGTGGGGTGCCGTGCCAAACCGGGCGGCGGATGCCGTCAACCCGGTCTCGTTCTCCGGCACGGCGGCGGCCCTGTATGCCGAGGCTAAGGGCGTGCGGCTCGGTTACCTGGACAAAAAAGAGTGGAAGAAGGCGCAACAGGCCTTCGGGCTTCTGGTGGCGCAGATGGGCGAATGGCAGGACGACGCGGAAGCCTGCGCCTGGTTCGTGCTGGCGGCGGCGGAGATGGCCGCGGTCGGCAAGTAAGTCAGTCTCCACGCCCTCACAGCACCACCTGGCGGGTGTGGGGGATGTCCTCGTGCGTGGCCCACAGCACGAGGGGGCGGTAGGCGCGCGTCCAGTCGAGGATGAGGTCGAGGGTGCGGCGTTTCGTGGCCTCGTCCAAGCCGGTGAGGGGCTCGTCCAGCAGCAGGATGTCGGCCCGGGCGGCCAAGGCGCGCGCCAGGTTCACCCGCTGCCGCTGCCCGCCGCTGAGCTGGGCGGGATATTTGTCCCCCATTTCCTCCAGCCCCATGCGGGCAAGCAGGTAGGCGCACAAGTCGGCGGCATGCTGCCGGTCGCGGCAACGGGGGACGATGGCCAAGGCAATGTTGGCCTCGGCGGTGAGCCAGGGCAGCAGGCGGTCGTCCTGGAACGAGCAGGCGAGCGTACCGGGCGGGCGCACCTCCACACGACCGCCATCGGGACGCTCCAGCCCCGCCACCAGGCGCAGCAAGGTGGTCTTGCCCCGCCCCGACACACCCCGCAGGCAGGTGATGGCCGTGTTGTCAAAGCGGGCTTCGTAGTCGGCCAGCACGGTGTGCGCCCCGTACCGCTTCGTCAGCCCGGCGACGCGCACCTCCCGCAAGGGAGCGGACGCAGCCGCTGCGGGCAAGGCAAACGGGCGGGCGGCGGGCAGCCTGCGCTCCAGGCGGACACGGCGCAACCCTTGCACCAGCGCGTCGAGGGCATAGCCCGTGGCGATGGCAACAAGCGTCCAGGCCAGCAGGCGGGGCGTCTGGATGAACGACTGCGCCTCCTTCATGCCGCTGCCGATACCCCGCAGGGGCTGCGCCAAGGCCTCACCCATGACGGCCGCCCGCCATCCGAAGCCCAGGGCCGTGCCCAGCCCGTCATACAGTTGCCCGCGGGCGGCAGGCAGGTACACCCGCACGAAGCGACCGAGCGGGGAATGCCCCAGCACGGCGGCCATCTCCACCCAGCGCGGGTCGGTGGCCGTGAGGGCGGTGAGCGTGCTTTGGTACAGGATGGGGAACATCGTGACGAGCGCGATGAACACCGGCAACCCATCGGCACTGAACCATATCAACGCCAGCAGCACAAACGAGATGACCGGCACGGAGCGCACCAGCACGACCGCCGGGCGCAGGAACGCGCGGCACGCTTCCGAGAAAGCCGCCGCCGTGCCCAACGCGAACGCCGCCACGCACGCCGCCCCCGCGCCAGCCGCCGCACGCCCCAGGGTGGCCGCTACCGACCGGTAGAAGTCCCCGTCCACCAGCAGCACGCCCAGCTGCCGCGCCACCTCCTCCAACGGCGGGAACAAGGCAGGCTGCCCCACGGCGCGCGCCGCCACTTCCCACGCCGCCACCAGGCAGCACACGGACAAGACTTGTATAAACGCTTTCTTCATCTGTCTCGGACTGTTATTTCCTCCTTACGGATTGACGATAAACCCCTCGTCGGGCAGCCGCCCCCCGATGGCCTCCGGGCTGTACTCCCACATCAGTTGCAGGTAGCGGCGCACCTCGGGCACGACCTCCGGGGCGGGCAAGGAGGCGATGTGGCACAAGGGGCGCGACGGCAACGCCGCCTCCTCCGTGGCGGCCAGCCCGTGCCGCACCATGAGCGAGGCCGTGCGGCGGGGGCACCGGAACGCCGCCTCGCAGCTGCGGCGGTAGGCCTCGCACACGGCACGCACCGCCCCGGGATGGCGGCCGGCCCAGTCGCCGCGCACCACCAAAGCCGCCTGGGCGAACCCCTCCGCCCCCGCGCCCGCATCCAGCCGGTGCACGAGGGCGATGCCCCCGTCCTCCGCCATCAGCACGCTGGCCAGCGGCTCGCTCACCACCGCCGCACGCACCCGCCGCGCACGCAAAGCCTGCGCCACCTCCGCGTTGGTCGTGTAGCGGTAATCCACCCGGCAGCCCACGCCCTCCTGCCGCATGAGCGCACGCACGAGCACGTCCGCCGTCGAGCCCCGGCCGAAGAGGGCCAGCCCGTCCCCCTGCAAGTCGGCAAGGCGGCGCACCGCCGTGTCGCACGACATTATATATAATGTACCCCACACGGGGCAAGCCAGCAGGCGGCAATCCACCCCCTTGTTATACAGGTTGGCCGCCATCACCGTGGGTAGCACGGCAAAATCCAGCTCCCCCTTCGCCAGCGCGGCCTGCACGTGGAGGGGCGAGGCCATCGTGCGCACTTCCAGCGGGCGGCCCCCCACGCTGTCCGCCCGACAGGCCAGGTGCAACGCGCTCACCGCCGTCGGCCCCGGCAGCACGCCGAAGCGCACGCCCCCGCCGCCCGGCCTCCCCTCCCGGCACGACAGGCACGCCAGGCACGCGGCCACCAGCACCATCCCGTATACACATCGGCGTTTCATGGCGCAAAGGTAACGAAAGGAGCGGGCTGCGCCAAATGGCAAACGCCACGCAGGCATCCCGCCGCCCCCCGCGCCCGCATCCGAACTTCCCGCCCCGCCTGCGCAAACCTGGCAAGGCGGGACGGGGATTTTTCACAAGTATCTTCCCCTCCCGGCAATAGCGGAACTTTTTCGGCAGTTTTCACACAAAAGTTTTGGCAAAACAAAAAAATATACTACTTTTGCAACCGCAAACGAAAAACAAAGGTGCCATAGCTCAGTTGGTAGAGCAAAGGACTGAAAATCCTTGTGTCCCCGGTTCGATTCCTGGTGGCACCA
>CALUML010000157.1 GCA_944321745.1 uncultured Bacteroidales bacterium | reverse complement strand
ATGCCTGCCGTCTGCGTGTATTGGTTGATGCGTTTCCTTGCCGCCTCGTTCAAGGGTTTGCTGTTCGGTGCCAGCCCGATGACATTCCCATCGTCACAGGTGGCCTCGCCTATTTTCAGGCAGTCCTTGTGCTCGACATCGTTGATGCGAAACACGTATATCAGCTTCAGTTTCAGGGAAGAGAAGTATTTCATAGGCATTTATTTTAGGAGGTCGATAAAACGGACGCGTCTGCCCTTGCGCCCGGTCTGCGGGTCTTTGGTCCGCCAGTCCTTGATAAGGCAATACGTTCCGTTGTGCTTGAAGATGTTGTCTGTGCGGCATCCCTCGCAAGGTGTAATAACTTTCTTGCTTTCACCGAAAAGGGACACTTCCGTGTGTACCTTGTCCTTGCAGCTTCCGGGGACAACTCCTTTCAGCCCGTCCATCTGCCATACGTTCCATGAGATGATGTAGGCGATGTAATTGATGGATTTCGCCAAAGGGTCTTTGCCGAACTTGGCACGGTAGTATTCGACAAAGGAGGCAAGTATGGACTCGCGGGCGATGAGCAGGCTGTCGCCCTGCCATTCGTAAGCGTAGATGCTCTTGTATGCCTCTTGTGCTGCCCGGAGCCATTGGGCGGGTGTGTCCGTGTTTTCACTCACAATGCGCAGCTTGCGGTCGAGCAGCCCGATGCGTTCCCGCAAAGGGATGGTCGCCCCAGTTGTGGCATCATAGCGGCTGACCAGGTAGGGGGCTTCGCCACAGGTGATTTCAAGGCGGGTGTCGCGCACGTAGTCCCACCATGTTTTTCCTTGGGGAAAGGCTATTTTGTCCGGGTTGGTTGCCCAGCCGGGTGTGCCATTCGCTGTGGTGTGTTCTGCATTGAACACATTTTTCTTGCCGAACCACGCTTCATCCACCAGGTTGTTTTGGGCATTGCACATCCATGCGGGGGTGAACACTTCCGCCATGTCTCGTACGCGAGCCGATTGTGCGTCCTTGCCTTTCAGCGTGCGGGGTCTGATGACTTGCCCGTATTCGTCCGTGATAAGTTCCGCTCGTATCTGGTCGTGGTAGGCGTAGCCCGCGCCAAGGTGTTCGTAATCGGAGGTCGCCCACAGGATGTTGCACACGGTCTCACCCCGGCTCATGGTGTGGTCTTTGAGCAAGGTGGCTAACACATCCGATGAAGTGCGGAGGATGTCATTTTCTAATATGTCCGCTATGTTTGCCACAATGATGTGTGCGTAAAAGCTGTTGACTGGGTGATGCATGCTGATGGAGGTAAGCAGACAGCGGCATCCGTTGCAAAAATAAAAATAAAAACGCAATGGTAACAAACAGGCAAATGAAAGTTATGGATTTTTATTGCATGACAGGATGTTTGTCGGGTAATGCGCAGGCAGGTTGGGTGGGATTTGCTATCTTTGTCCGACTAACTATTGGGGAATATGAAGCAGATTAAAATCACCGTGATGCGGAAGGTGTGCCACCACGACTTGATGGAGCAGTACGAAAATCCGATAGAACATGCGTGCGACTTGCAGGAGGGGCAGGTGTTTGTGACGGAGGGGTGGGTGAAGCCCGATGGGCTGTGCGAAAGTGCGTGGCAGAGCCTTTCGCCTTTCGTCATGGCGTTGGCCCATGGGGCGAGCGACTTGTACGACGGCTGGATGAAAAATCCCCATTCGGCTATGGTGTCGTGCAACGATGGTTTTCGTCCGGTGAGTTTCTTGGTGGAAGTGGTGGAATGAACGCGAATGACGCAAATGGCACGGATGAACGCGAATAATGATTTGAAAAATATTTGCGTTTATCTGTGTATTGTGTGTCATTTGCGTTCCTCCAAGTCATACAGTTCGTTGAATGCCCGGCGTAGGCGGGTCTCGTCGGCGATGAGGGTGCGCAGTTCGGTCAGGTGGGCGGCGTTGTCGGACTCGGGAATCCACAGGCGCAGGTAGCCGCCCTCGGCGTATTTGCTTGTCAGGTGGGCGCGGAAGCGGGCGTATTGCCCCTCGCGGTCAAGCTCCGGGCAGTGCGACAGGCCGTATTGTACCGTGCGGAGCAGGGTGATGTGCGGGTCGATAAGGCGGTCGGCTTCGGCCACGATTTTGCCGTACAGGCTACGCGGGGCGTGGCGGTTGGAGGCGCGGTGGTCTTCCACAGCTTCGCGCATCGCGTGGAGTTGTTCGGGGGTGAACCATTCGGGCAACCGTTCGTCGGCCATGAGCAGGCTGCCCGAGGCGAGGTGGTGCTGCTCGCGTCCTTCACACAGGCCGATGTCGTGGTAGGCGGCGATGGCGTAGACCATGGCGGCATCCACGGGGTAATGCGCCGCCAGCCGCAGGCTTTCGCGGATGACGTGGCGGGCGTGGTCGATGCGGTGTGCCGGGTCGAACGCGGCGTAGCGGGGCAGGATGTGCTGCTCCACGTAGCGGACAAGGGACGAGGGGATTTCAGATTTCATATTCCAGATTTCATATTTCAGATGGTTTCCCGCAGATTGCGCAGATTGGCGCGGATGATTTCTTACCTCTTGCTTCTTGCCTCTGTTTTGTTTCCCGCAGATTTCGCAGATAGGCGCGGATGATTTCTTACCTCTTGCTCCTTGCCTCTGTTTTGTTTCCCGCAGATGACGCAGATAGGCGCAGATGGGTTCTTACCTCTTGCTCCTTGCCTCTTACCTCTGCTTTTCATACCGACATCCCCTCCCCTGGAGGGGCTTGGGGAGGCTTTCTCTTTTATCTTCCCGACACCACCACCGGCTTTTTGACGGCTTTGCGGAGGCCTTTCTGGGGGTGGAAGGCTTCGAAATACAGCACGTACACGCCCATGTTGGCTGCCGTGCCGTTGGCCAGCCGCCCGTCCCAGGTGTAGAGGCCTTCGGTGGCCAGCAGGTCGTTATCGGCCAGGCGGCACACCTCCACGCCCGCCGCGTCGAAAATCGTGATGTTGGCGGCATAGCCCGGTTCGTCCAGGCGGTAGTGGATGAGGCACACGTCCTCGAAGCCGTCGTTGTCGGGCGAGAAGGCTTCCGGCTCGGTCCATACCCAGCTGCCGTCCTCCGGCTCGGCAAAGGTGGCGCGGTATTGCGAGTTGCGGTAGCCCGGCGTGCCGTAATGGGTTTCGGAGGAAGCCGAATGCCACGAGTCCTCGCTTTGCGTGACGAAATTGGGCGAGATGCGTTCCAAGGCCACGCCTTTTTCATTGCGGATGAGGGGGTGGTGCCAGGAAGCATCGTAAGCCAGCTCGTCGTATATCGTGGTTCGGGTGGTGTCGGTGAGCACGACGATGCCCGCCTCGTTGTTCAAAGTTGTCCATTTCATCGGGCGGATAAGGCTGCCGGGCGGGCATTGGTGGTATTGGCGCACCGCTTCGGCATCCTCGGTCACGGCCACGTATCCGCCGGGTGGCAGCAGGCATTCGGAGGCGGGGCTGTGGCCGGTGTTCAGCGTGCCGTCGGTCTTGCGGGTGGTGAACACGAGGGATGATGCATCCAGCAACTTGCCGGACACGTTCGTGATTTCGATGTATTCATAAGACCCCTCCGGCTGGTTGAACATCACCTCGTTGAGCAGCACGTCGCCAGGCTCTATCGGTTCGGCGTGTCCGAATACCCGCTCCGTTTCCGCCAGGGCGTTGCCTGCCCGGTCGGCCAGTCCTGTTGTTTTCAGCGTGTAAACCGTCCCCTCGTCAAACGGGTAGGCAAATTCCAACACCACCTCCCGCCCGTCGGCCGAGGGTGTTTGCGTGTGCGGGTTGCCCACGCCGTTGTCCACTTCGAAGGTTGCTGCCGCAAAGTCCATGGCTTCCGAAAAAGCAAGTCGCAACGTGTATTCATCGGCTATTTCCAGTGACACCCATTGCGGGGCGGTGGTGTCGGTGGCCGGGAGGCCCGTCGCCACCACATCGTCGAAGCGGTAGCGGCGGCCCGTCGCCCCGCTGTTGGCATACATCAGCCCCACGTAGGTGCTTTGCCCGATGGCCGTGTCGCGCACGCTTCCTTCCGCCACCCAGTCGGGTTCGCCGGGCAGGCGGGTGTACAATTCAAACATGCCTTCCTCGTTGCGCGTCACCCGCACCGTAACTTCCACCCGGTCGCCGTCGAGCCGGTGGGGCGTGCCGGGGATGATTTCCTCCTTTTCATCGCCCATTTGCCGGAACAGCGACACGGCATCGTCCGCCCCGCCTATCCGCACGTAGTAGGCGTTGCAAAGGTCGATGCCGTCGGCGCGGTCCGAGGCCAGGTAGAACGCCGCATAGTTGTACTGCGAGGTGGCGTAGTCGATGCTCACCCAGCACTGCCACTCGGCCTGGTCGAAGGCTTCGGAGGGGGTGAAGAGGAACGACCGGGAAGCCTCCTCCGCGGCGGATTGCAGTTGCAGGGCGTTGTTTACGATGAAATTCTCCATCGTGCCTGTCCAGGCGGGGCTGCGGGTGAAGTCGCCGTCGGAAAAGTGTTCGTCCACCTGCGCCGTGGCGTGGAGGAAGAGAAAAAGGAAAGCAAAAGGCGTTATTTTTCTCGTCATATGCTACAGGTTCAGTGAAAATGAATTACTTTTGTCGGTTGATTTGCGTGCATGGGTGCAAATGTACGGAAATAATCGCAGATAACGCGGATAATAGGACGTAGAGACAAGGCATGCCTTGTCTTCCACGCGAAGGCCTGCCTTGTCTCCCGTGCGAAGGCACGCCTTGTCTGCAACACGACATATATATTATATAAGGTATGGAGGCAGGGCGTGCCTTGCCCCTGCATATCCTTTCTAATTCGTAATTATCCAGATATGAAAGTAGCAATTGTAGGTGCCAGTGGTGCCGTGGGGCAGGAATTCCTGCGGGTGTTGGCCGAGCGCGATTTTCCGATGGACGAGCTGGTGTTGTTCGGCTCGTCGCGCAGTGCAGGCCGGGTGTATGAATATAAGGGTCGGGCGATAACCGTCAAGGAATTGACGCATGGCGACGACTTCCGGGGCGTTGACCTGGCGTTTACGTCTGCCGGGGCGGGCACGTCGAAGGAGTTCGCTGCCGACATCACCCGCTTCGGCACGGTGATGATTGACAATTCGAGCGCGTTCCGCATGGACGATGACGTGCCTCTGGTGGTGCCCGAAGTGAATCCCGCCGATACCAAGGTGCGCCCTCGCTGCATCATCGCC
>CALUML010000156.1 GCA_944321745.1 uncultured Bacteroidales bacterium | reverse complement strand
CGTCCCATATATACCCGTTTTTCCACTTCCGGCAAACTGTCGGGCAAAGATGGCAATTTTGCCTCGAACTTCCGAACTCAATTCGTGAGACTTCTGTAGCCGACACCATATTTCTTGCAAATGGCATACTGGCTCGAACCTCCGGCATGAAATTCCTCCTGCAAACGGAGCTTGAAGTCCGTACTGTAGCGTTCGCCTTTTCCTCTTTTTGTCGACATAAATAACACACGTTTAACTGTTAAAACGTGCGAAGTAAATCTGTAGCATGACAGGTATTGGGCATTGTGCAATAATAAATTAAGCCCGAAAAAGTTCAAATGTTAACAAATAAACTATAGGACGATGGAGAATAAACTATAGGACGATGACTGGGAAACTAGTAGGGGGACTTTTCAATTGAAAATTGAAAGCGGGCGGTACATGGGCGGCGTGGTCAAGGTCAACGGTCTTGTGGCATCCCGCATAGGGCAACGCCAGAGGGGCGTATTTCTCCTGCTGCATGGGAGGCAAAATATGCCTTTCTACGATATATTCGTCACAAAAGTATGAAAAATGCAGCAAACAAGATAGTGCAAAATATGATTGCAAAAAACATCTTTATCTGCGTAATTTGTAAAGCAAGAAGCCGATATGAATAAAATGATAAGCGGCGCAAAAAGGAAGTTCCTTCTTGCGCCGCTTATCATTTTATTTGTATCGTATATTACCGCTTCACCGGTGGGTTGTCATCGCCAATCATGCTCATGGCGCAACGGAAGCCGATGTCGTTGGCTGACTGGTCCTGGTCAAGATAACGGCGGGTGGATGGATTGAGCCAGAAAGCGCGATCCTTCCACGAACCTCCTTTGTATACGCGCGTCTTGTCGCTGATGCGCGGGGCGAGCACATCGGTGATGTCGACTTTCTTGCCTTCCTGTTCTTGCAGGTTTTCGTAGCCATCCAAGCCTTCGAAATAGTTGCTCAGGGCATAGTCGGTATCGAACTGTGAGGGAGTGTCGCCATCCTTTATGTTGCGCACGTCGCCATCGATGGTCGCTTCGGTGCGGATGCGTCCAAGCGAGTCCAATGCGTAGATGGGGTTGCCCAACTCGTCGCGTTCGGCCACAACCGGCTGCATGTACACATTGCCACGGAAAGAGTTGTATTCGGCCACGTCGTCAAACGAGGTGGGACGGTACACATCAAGTACCCATTCGTTCACGTTACCGGCCATGTTGTACAGGCCGAAATCGTTCGGGTAGTAGGAATCAACCGGTGCGGTGATGGTGGCGCGGTCGTTCAGGTTGCCGGCGGTACCCATCATGTCGCCTCGTCCGCGGATGAAGTTGGCTTGCATCTGTCCCATTTCCTTTTTGGACGAGTTGCGCATTTGTCCGCCGTTCCAAGGATAGGAGCGCCCTTGTTCCACGAACCCGTCTTCGCCGGCTGTGATGGAGTAGGCTGCATATTCCCATTCCGCTTCGGTGGGCAGGCGGAAGTCGGGCAGCAGGATGCCGTCGCTCATGTCCACCTTGCGCGGGTTTCCGTAGAGGTCGAGCTTGGGATTATCGCCTTCGGCGGGTTGGTAGGTGCTTTGCAGCAAGTATTTTTGGGTGTTGAATACAAACTCATTGGCGATATATTCATAATCAAGCTCCCCTTGCAACGACTGAAAGTCGGGGGGGAGGATGGCTCCCGAGCGTATCAGCGCCAGCTCGTTTACGCGGTCGGTGCGCCACGAGCAGTAGTCCATGGCCTGTTCCCACGTAATGCCCACCACGGGGTATTGGTCGTAGGCCGGGTGCGTGAAGTAGAATTCGAGGTAAGGTTCGTTGTAAGCCAGTTCCTCGCGCCAGGTTTCCTTGTTGGGCTGGGCTTTTTCTACTAATGCGGGTGCCGTTTCGCCGAACACCAAGTCGAGCCAGTGGGTGTATTCCCGCCAGTCGAGGTTTCGTGTTTCGTATTGGTCCATGTAGAATGAACTTACCGTAATGCGGCGACGCTGGTTGTTGCGCGGGGCGGTGACGAACTCTATCTTTTCGCCGATGGTGAACGAACCGCCTTCAACGCGCACCATGCCGGTGGGAACTTCCACCTTGAAGTTTTGTCTCACTTCGAATCCTGTGCCTTCGGGGTCGTTATAGTTCCAACCGGTGGTTCTCGAAGTGTTGTTGTTGCTGCCGCAAGCTGCGAAGAGTAGCACCGATGCGGATAGCACGAACAGTCTGTTCCAATTCTTTTTATTCATAAATACTTGTAGAGTAATGAAGTTCGTGGTTTTATCGTTTGCAAAAATACAATTTTTTCCGAAGAATGTACTTCTTTGCACGATATAATAACTGAAATAATGGGAAAAAAGTATGTTTCCTTGCGGATTATTTCGCAATTTAGGGCATCGGTGGTGGTGCTGTCATTTTATTTGTTTACTTTTGCACTTCATCAACAAGCGGTTGGAACGGGTGGCGAGATTGTGGAAGCCGGGAGGAAAGAGATGGAGTAGAAAGGTGAAAGCTACTTGAGTTCCCCCTTGTCTGTATGCTGATTTGAAATTTGTAATCTGAAATTATTGGGCATCTCGTGCAAATAAGATTGAACGATAAATTGTTGGATTTATGCCACCCGGTGGTGATGGGCATTGTGAACGTGACTCCCGACTCCTTTTATGAGCCGAGCCGCCGGACAACGGAGGCCGAAGTATTGCGGGCGGTGGAGCGCATCGTGCGCGACGGAGGGCAGATAGTGGACGTGGGGGGGTATTCCTCGCGTCCCTTGGCGGATGATGTGCCGGAGGAGGAGGAGATAAGGCGGCTTTCGTGGGGATTGGAGTCGATATTGAGAGAGTTTCCAGACGTGTGCCTGTCGGTCGATACTTTCCGTTCGACCGTGGCGCGCCACGTGGTGGAACAATATGGAGTGGCGATGATTAACGACATCGGCGGGGGGATGCTCGATGAAGATATGTTTGCCACGGTGGCCGATTTGCAGGTGGCCTACGTGCTGATGCACATGCGTGGTACGCCTGCTACCATGCAGCAACAGACTCGGTATGGCAATGTGACGGCGGAAGTCATCCGCTTTTTGGCCGAACGCCTGCACCGATTGTATGAATTAGGTGTGCATGATGTGCTGGTTGATCCCGGCTTCGGGTTTGCCAAGACCTTGGAGCAGAATTACCGGTTGCTGCGCGACTTGCCTCATTTCGCCTTGCTGGAGGCTCCGTTGTTGGTGGGCGTTTCGCGCAAGCGGATGGTTTACCAGTTGTTGGACACAGACCCGCAACATGCATTGAACGGCACTACGGCTGTTCACATGATGGCTTTGGCGGGAGGGGCTTCGGTTTTGCGTGTGCATGACGTGAAAGAAGCCGTGGAAGCCGTGAAGGTGTGGCGTGCGGTGAAAGGGGATTGGAGTTTCGCACAGGATTAGGCTAACGTCGGGATCAGAGTATGGTAACTTGTAGCTTGTAACTTGTAATCGAATGGGTTTTAGCATAGGTGTAAAAGATGTAATCGACATTCTGCTTGTCGCTATTTTGCTGTATCAAGCGTACAGGCTGTTGAAGAAGACCGGTGCGGTGAATATCTTCATCGGCATCCTTACGTTTGTCATTATTTGGTTTCTGGTGTCGTTCGTGTTCAAAATGGAACTTTTGGGCGGCATCATGGATCGTTTGATGAGCGTGGGTGCTTTCGGGGTGGTTGTGCTCTTCCAGGACGAAATCAGGCGTTTCTTTTCTCGGCTGGGGTCGCGGCACAATTGGAATATCATCAACATGTTGAAACGTTGGGTGGCGAAGCAGGAGACGGTGCAGCGCGGTTACGATGCCGACATTGCGCAGATCGTGCAGGCTTGCCGGGGATTGTCGAAAAGCGGCATGGGGGCGCTTATCGTAGTGAAGCGCAATGCCGACCTGGATTTGTATGTGCAGTCGGGCGAGGTAATCGATTCCAACATCAACTCCCGCCTCATTGAGAACATTTTTTTTAAGAACAGCCCTTTGCACGATGGTGCCATGATTATTTACGGGCATCGCATCCAGGCGGCGGGCTGCATATTGCCCGTGTCCAAAAACCGCACTATCCCCAAGCGGTTGGGGCTGCGCCACCGTGCCGCACTTGGCGTGGCGGAGGCGACGGATGCCATCGCCATCGTGGTGTCTGAGGAAACGGGCAAGATATCGTGGGCGGTGAACGGCGAAATCAGCGTGAATGTGAAGCCCGAGCAGCTGGAACACTTCCTGTCGGTGGCATTGGCGGACAAGGCGTGAAGCGATACCGCCCGTTGACCTTCTGCACGGTGCCGCATTCGGTGGTGGCGTCGTGTTCGAAGAAAAGGATTTGCCCTTTGTCGGCGGCTTCGCACAGCAGCCGTTCCTTGGCCGTCATGGAGCGTAACGGCTCCACGTCGTAGGCCGACACCCAAGCCAGCGGCAACGAGGCGGCCAACGGGATGATGTCGCCCACATATATGTAGGTACCTTCCGCAGCGTGCAGGTAGGGGCAGAGTTGTCCGGGTGTGTGGCCGTCGTACAGGCGCAGTTCTATTTCGGGACACAGCCATTCGTCTTGATGCACCAGTCGCAGCCGCCCGGCCTGCTCCACGGGGCGCATGTTTTCCTCAAAATACGAATTGCCCTCGCGCACGTTGGGGTGCAGGTAGTTTTCCCATTGCGCAGCCCCCACCCAGTGCGTGGCGTTGGGAAATGCCAGTGCCAATTCTCCCTTTTCCTTATTTATATAGTAGGTGCAGCCGCCGCAGTGGTCGAAGTGCAGGTGGGTGAGCACCACGTCGGTGATGTCGGCGCAGGTATATCCCAGGCGGTTAAGTTCCGGTTCGAAGCGGATGCCCTGCCGGATGTCGAAGTATTTCAGGTAATCCAGTTGCTTGTCGCCGCATCCGGTGTCGATGAGGATGCGCCTTGTGCCCGTGTCGGCCAGCAGGCAACGCATGGATAAGGTGCAGAAATTGTCCTCGTTGCACGGGTAACGCTTTTGCCACACCCGCTTGGGCACTACGCCGAAGATGGCTCCGCCGTCGCAATGGAACAGCCCGGCCTCGATTTTGTGGAGCTTCATTGATTGAACGAATTATGTTTGTGTGCGAAGACGGAAAGACGCAAGGTAAAGGGGGCGTCTTTGTCTTTGCGCGCTGCTTGTGCAAAGGTACGATTTATGCTGGGAAAATCAGAAAAGAGGCATTGCGGACAATGCCTCTTTTGATATGAGGTGAAGACGGAACGAGCCAGCTATAGCCC
>CALUML010000155.1 GCA_944321745.1 uncultured Bacteroidales bacterium | reverse complement strand
GTCCATCTGGGAGAAATTAAAGGACTTCTCATTGCCATACAACACTGGGAAATCCCAATGACCGATTTGGGTTTAATGTTGTCTAATGAACAGTGAACAATTGGCAATGTCGGGCCGACGGCCTTGTGGTGGCATTCAGCATGGGGTACGGGGACGAGCTGCATTTTAAAGATATTTAACCAACTTTTCCGCTGCTTCTTTTCTTTGGCATGATACTTGCAAGAGTTGATGGCTTCTTCGGCATAGGATGCCCGATTGGAATTGGATTGACTGTAAAGTATTGATTGATATTCTGTATGTGTGAATATTACAAGGGATTGCACCCTCTTGGGCAAAGGACCCGAACCCCTTTGGGCAAAAGGTTCGTACCCCTTTGGGCAAAAGGTTCGCACCCCTTTGGGCAAAAGGTTCGCACCCCTTTGGGCAAAAGGTTCGTACCCCTTTAGGCAAAAGGTTCGCACCCCTTTGGGCAAAGGGTCCGTACCCCTTTGGGCAAAAGGTAGAGCCCCTTTAAGGGGTTGGGGGTGTCCCTTTTGAAAGGGTAGGGTAGGCTTTTGTTGTAAAGGAAAAGGGAGAGTGGCGGTGATGACAAAGGCAGGCGTGTTGACGTTGTGCGGGGATACACTTCGCTTATTGCTTTGCATAAGCAAAGTTACAAGAAAAAGGTGATATTTGCAAATTTGAATACTACCATATGTTAATATTATATAAATAAAGTGGCGTTCAGCGTGCCAAACTCCATTTCGGTACATTCTTCCACAACATGGGGCAAGGCCTTCGCATCCAAGGGCGACGGCCTTGTGGCATTCAGCGTGGGCAGCCTCTGCGGAAGAGGCTGTCTCCCCAAGCCCCGGAAACTTGTCCCGATGCAATCGGGGAGGAAGGGAAGTGAGCAAATCTGCGTCCATCAGCGCAGTCTGCGGGAGTCGCAAAAGGGACGGCAATCCGTGATAACTGATTTTGAACGGCTACTTATTATTGAACCTCAAAAACAACGCTTACATTTCCGCTGCCAAGCGCAGCCGCCAGTCCGCCGGGGTTGTCTATTTTGCCTAACCGGGTATAGCTGTAGCTTGAAGAAAATGTTTCGTAGAACAGCACCACGCAGGATGAGCCGTACAGCATCAAATCTCCTGCTTGAATCGTCCCCGGACGATAACTTTCCGTCGGCAGGCTTTCGTCGAGGTAATGATATTTTTCATTGCCATTCAATTCGCTCATGTCCAAAGTCAGAGGCAGCATGGCGGCAAAGGCCCGTCCGGCTTCGTTATCTTCAAGGGTAGCGGTAAACGATGTCCCGTTTACTGCGATTGTTATGTTTCTTTCCGTTGATTCGTGGTCGTTATTGCCACCACTGTTTTCTTCATTATCGGCTTCATCTTCACCGGATGGCGGAGTTGGAACTTCTGTTAATTCGTCCGCTGGGTCATCGCCTGAGCAAGCGACCAATGTACTTGTCGTCAAGAAAAAAAGAAGAACAATCCATGTGCTATTCAATAAACACTTCGTCATATCGTAATATTTTAAAAGATTATTTCAAATATTCGCGAAAGAACTGTTCAATCTTGTCGAACGGAATCTTGTCCAGGTCGTCATAGAGGTCGGTATGCACAGCTCCCGGCACGATGAGCAGTTCTTTGTTGCCGCCTTTCAGCTTCTTGAAAGCATCTTCGCTGAAGTAGCGGGAATGGGCTTTTTCGCCATGTACTATCAGAACCGCACTGCGTATCTCGTCCGCATACGACAGGATAGGCATGTTGATGAAAGACAACGAGGAAGTGACGTTCCAGCCCAGGCCGGAGTTGATGGAACGGGGATGATAACCACGCTGGGTCTTATAATAATTGTAATAGTCCTTCATGAATTGCGGCGCATCATCGGCAGGTTTTGGATTCATGATGGTGCGCTTGTAGGTGCCGCTTCGGTAGTCTTCGGTACGTTGGGCGTTCATCTGCTTGCGCATCTCGTAACGGGCATCTGCATTGTCGTTGGCATCGAAATAACCGTTGGCGGAGTTGCGGCTGATGTCGTACATCGTGGAAGCTACCGTAGCCTTGATGCGTGTGTCCATGGCCGCCGCATTGATGGCAAACCCGCCAAACCCGCAGATGCCGAGAATGCCGATGCGTTCCGCATCCACGTCATGGCGTGTGGAAAGATAGTCTACCGCGGCACTGAAATCTTCCGTGTTGATGTCGGGAGAGGCCACGCTGCGGGGTTGTCCGCCGCTTTCACCGGTAAAGGAAGGGTCAAAAGCGATGGTCAGAAAGCCACGCTCGGCCAACGTCTGGGCGTATAGCCCGGATGATTGTTCCTTCACCGCGCCGAATGGGCCGCTTATGGCAATTGCCGGGAGTTGGCCTTCCGCATTCTTGGGAATATACAAGTCGGCGGCAAGCGTGATACCGTAGCGGTTGTGGAAAGTTATCTTGCTGTGGTTCACTTTGTCGCTTTGCGGAAATGTCTTGTCCCATTCTTGTGTCAAGGCCAGTTGTTCTTCTTGAAACTTCATTTCTTGCTGTTCGTTTTGTGCAAAAGTTGTTG
The DNA here is from genome assembly GCA_944321745.1 of uncultured Bacteroidales bacterium. Lineage (GTDB taxonomy): Bacteria > Bacteroidota > Bacteroidia > Bacteroidales > Paludibacteraceae > QVMH01. Next base: position 2,696 of record CALUML010000155.1, on the reverse strand, counting down.
CGCTGGCGGCCAACAGGCCTGCTGCCATGATAGTCTTGATATTCATGTTTTGTTCCTTTTAATTTAGATGGTGCAAAAGTAGCTGCTGCATTTGTCTTGGCCGATACCCGGATAACGGATAGACGTACCTCAAATACGGTTTGAGACAGATTGTCAATATGTCGGCGGCCTTTTGAACCGTTTGTCGTTTGCGAGGTAGCGAAGAAAAGCTTCCTTTATAACATCTTTTAACACGGCAAACTTTCTTACTTCGCTCCAATTCTCTACTTTTGAACAAACTTAAAAAATAGTTTACAAATACTAAACCGAATAGAAGTATAACTCGTTTAATTGTGTCATTATGAAAAGTCAAAGTAAATCGAGGTGGAAGGCACTGGGCATCGATGTGGCCGTGGTGCTGTTTGTTTGGATGCTTCTTCACATCGTTTTCGATCATCTGCTTAAAACACACATCCATTATTTCATCCGCCACCAAATCCAGCTGGCCGTCGTGTTTGCCCTTTTCCTGTGCAAGGATCTCGTCAATGGCCAGAGCATCGGCAAGCGGATTTGCAAGTTGCGGGTGGTGGGCGACAATGGGAACGAACCTACTCCCTGGCGGCTTTACCTGCGGAATGTGTTCGCCATTGTGTTCTTCATCGAAGCCATTTTCCTGCTCAGCGGCAATAAGCGGGCGGGCGACATAGCCTGCAACACGCGGGTAGTGCCCGCGCCGGACGAGCCCCGGAAAGCCACGCCACGGCAGATAGCCCGCTGGTGGGCGTTCTTCCTGGGCAGCATCGTCGCTTACTTCCTGCTGGCCTACGTGCTCATCCGGGTGATCCGGGTGTTGTAGGAGCAGGGTAGTCATTTGTAAATAAAGAATGGGCGGGTCATTTGTAGACCCGCCCATTTCTTTTTACTCTGCGGAAACCCAATTTTGGTTTAATCCTGCTGATTTGAAATTTGGAATCTGGAATTTCAAACTACAGCACGCCTTGCGCCAGCATGGCCTTGGCCACCTTGAGGAAACCGGCCACGTTGGCTCCCTTCATGTAGTTGATGTAACCGTCGGCTTCGCGTCCGTACTTCACGCACTGGGCGTGGATGGCGCTCATGATTTGGTGCAGCTTGGCGTCCACTTCCTCGGCTGTCCAGGACAGGTGCATGGCGTTCTGTGTCATTTCCAGGCCTGACGTGGCCACGCCGCCCGCATTGACCGCCTTGCCCGGGCCGTACATCACGCGGTGCTTGATGAAGAGGTCGATGGCTTCGGGTGTGCAACCCATGTTGGATATTTCGCCCACGCACAGCACGCCGTTGTCCAGCAGGTGCTGGGCGTCTTCGCCGTTCAGTTCGTTCTGCGTGGCGCACGGCAGTGCGATGTCCACTTTCACTTCCCACGGACGGCGGCCTTCGAAGAACGGCACACCATACTTTTCGGCATACGGGCGTACCACGTCGTTGCACGAAGCACGAAGTTCGAGCATGTAGTCCACCTTTTCGCCTGACACGCCGTTCTCGTCGTAGATGTAGCCGTCGGGGCCGGAGATGGTCACTACCTTTGCGCCCAGTTCGTTGGCCTTCATGGCGGCTCCCCAGGCCACGTTGCCGAAGCCGGAGATGGCCACCGTCTTGCCCTTGATGTCGTGTCCGGCGGTTTCGAGCATCTGTTTTACGAAATAGAGGCCGCCGAAGCCCGTCGCTTCCGGGCGGATGAGCGAGCCGCCGAACTCGAGGTTTTTGCCGGTGAACACCCCCGTGTTTTCACGCGCCAGCTTCTTGTACATGCCGTACATGTAGCCTACCTCGCGTGCACCCACGCCGATGTCGCCCGCAGGCACGTCGGTGTCCGGCCCCAGGTGCCGCCACAGTTCCACCATGAACGCCTGGCAGAAACGCATCACTTCCGCGTCGGACTTGCCGCGCGGGTTGAAGTCCGAACCGCCCTTGGCACCGCCCATCGGCAGGGTGGTCAAGGCGTTCTTGAATATCTGTTCGAAGCCCAGGAATTTCAGGATGGATAGGTTCACCGACGGGTGGAAGCGCATGCCGCCCTTGTAGGGGCCGATGGCGTTGTTGAACTGGATGCGGTAGCCGAGGTTCACCTGTACCTCGCCGCGGTCGTCCACCCAGGGCACTTTGAAGGTGAAGATACGGTCGGGTTCTACCAGGCGTTCGGCAATCTTCGCCTTTTCGAACTCCGGATGCTTGTTGTACTCATCCTCAATGGTGGACAACACTTCGCGCACGGCCTGCAAATATTCCTTTTCGCCGGGGTGCTTCGCTTCAAGCGACTGGATCAGTTTTTCGATGTTCATACTGATAGTTATTTAATGGTTGGTAATCTCGTTTCTGTCTTTTTGATATCAAACGTGCCGGCAATGCTGCTTGTTTGGCCTAACGGGGAAGCCGCGAGCCGCCGTCCGCGCCCGTGTCGGCTTTCATTTTGTTAGACGCTGCAAGTTTATGGTTTTTATTCCGCATAATCAAACTTTTTCATGTATTTTTGAACACGTTTTCGGCTTTGCTCCCGGACAAACCGGCAGGCCGCGCTGTAAAATCATTCGCTATTATAACAATGCTGCGGGAAGTTTGTTCCCCCCGGCAGACAAAAAAATGCAAAAAATATGAATACGCTCAGCGTCAAAGCCAAACGCGGCGATGTGCTGGTGTTCAGCTTCATCGGTTATCAGGATTTTGAACACGTGGTTTCC
>CALUML010000154.1 GCA_944321745.1 uncultured Bacteroidales bacterium | reverse complement strand
GTTCGACAACTGCTCCACCCGTCCTCGCGACAAAATCGAAGAGGCCGTGGACGGGCAGGTGCGCTACGTCGGCGGGCAGGCGGAGGCGCGTCCGCTCACGTTCCGCCAATGGATTGCCCGCTACGTGGGGGCCGACACGTGGCTCATGCTGGGCATCGACATGATATTCGGCCTGGAGTCCGACCGCCCGGCCAGCCTGCGGCAAAGCATGTTCCTGCCCGAGGTGCTGATGCGGCAGGTGTCCGATGCCCGCATCGTGGCCGACGGGGCACCGGAACGCCCCCTGGCGCAGCCCGCCGTGACGTTGGTGCGGGGCGGCAGCGGGCCGTTGCTCACGGACGGCTGCGGGTGGCTGAAACCCTTGCCGGTGATGTGGCTGCTGGCGGTGCTGGCCGGCTTGTCCACTGTCCTTGCCCGCAGGCGCGGGGGTGGCTGGCGGCTGGGGCTGTGCGTGTTCGACACGGGGCTGTTTGCCCTGGTGGGGCTGGTGGGCTGCGTCATCTTCTTCCTCAACTTCGTGTCGCTGCACCCGCTGGTGGGCGACAACCTCAACGTGCTTTGGCTCAACCCGCTGCTCCTGCTGTCGGCCGTCGGCGTGTGGCTGCCGGGCCTGCGCCGTCCCCGCCGGGTGCTGGGCGGCGTGCTGCTGCTTTGCATGGCGGCGGCGTGCGTGCTGTATGTAGCATGCGGGCAAAGCCTCAACGTGGCTTTCGTGCCCCTGTGGATGGTGCTGTGCCTGCGGGTGGCGGACGCGGCGTTTCCCGCAGGCGGAGCGGGTTGACGCGGATTTTTGCGCGGGGATGCCCGTCTGGCTATTTTACATTGCGCCAAAATGTTGTACTTTTGCACCCCGTAAACGGGCAGTTGCCCGCCCTGCTTCCTTGAACTTCCCCATGGACGAGGAGACGGCCCACCGCTTCCGATGGCCGGGACGCTCCCTGTGTTTCACCACATTTCCTTTTTTTATAAGGCTTTTTATGAAGAAAATTCTTATCATCAACGGGCCCAACCTGAACCTGCTGGGCAAGCGCGAGCCGTCGGTGTATGGCGGCCGCAGCTTCGAGGACTACTTCCGCGAACTGCAGGAGGCCTGCCGCGACCGGGCGGAACTGGCGTATTTCCAGTCGAACTCGGAAGGGGCACTCATCGACAAGCTCCAGGAAGCGGGTTTCGCATGCGACGGCATCGTGCTCAATGCCGGGGCTTACACGCACACGTCCATCGCGCTGGCCGATGCCATCCGCGCCGTGCCCGCCCCGGTGGTGGAGGTGCACATCTCCAACGTGTATGCCCGCGAGGAATACCGCCACCACTCATTCCTGTCACCCGCCTGCCGGGGCTGCATAGCCGGTTTCGGACTCGATTCGTACCGGTTGGCCGTGGAGGCGTTGCTGGCCACGAGCTACAAGCCACAAGCTGCAAGCAGCGGGGAGTCCGCGCACTCGTAGCCCGTTTACCGTCAACTCGTTTACTCGTTTACTTGTCAACTCGTTTACTTGTCAACTCGTTTACTTGTCAACTCGTTTACTTGTTTACTCGTCAACTCGTAACTGTATGCAAAAATATACGAAAATCGTCGCCACGATTAGCGACAAACGGTGCGAACCCGACTTCATCCGCCAGCTGTACAAGGAAGGGATGAACGTGGTGCGCATGAACTCGGCGCACCTGCAGCGCGAAGGCTTTTTGAAAATCATCAACAACGTGCGTTCCGTGAGCCGCAAGATAGCGTTGCTCGTGGACACCAAGGGACCGGAGGTGCGCACCACCGTGGCCGAGGACGACCGCATCGTGATTAAGACCGGCGACCTCATACGCCTCACGGGCGACCCCGACCGGGTGTCCAACCACGAATGCATCGCGGTGAGCTACCCGCATTTCGTGCGCGACCTGCACGTGGGCGACGACATCCTGATAGATGACGGGGAAATCGACCTGAAGGTGGAGGACAAGACGGACGACTGCCTCCTGTGCCGCGCCATGAACGACGGGGAACTGGGCTCGCGCAAGAGCGTGAACGTGCCCGGCGTGCGCATCAACCTGCCTTCGCTCACGGAGCGCGACCGGGCCAACATCCTCTTCGCCATCGAGCAGGACCTGGACTTCATTGCCCACTCGTTCGTGCGCAACAAGCAAGACCTCATTGACATCCAGCAGATACTGGACGAGCACCACAGCCGCATCAAAATCATCGCCAAGATAGAAAACCAGGAAGGCGTGGACAACATCGACGAGATATTGGAACATTGCTACGGCGTGATGATAGCCCGCGGCGACCTGGGCATCGAGGTGGCGCAGGAAAAGATACCGGGCATACAGCGCAGGCTGATACGCAAGTGCGTCACGGCCAAGAAGCCGGTGATTGTGGCCACGCAAATGCTCCACTCGATGATAAACAACCCGCGCCCCACCCGCGCGGAAGTAACCGACATCGCCAACGCCATCTACTACCGCACCGATGCCCTCATGCTGAGCGGCGAGACGGCCTACGGCAAATACCCCGTGGAGGCGGTGCGCACCATGGCCAAAGTGGCACGCGAGGCCGAACTGACCAAGATGGCCGAAAACGACATCCCCATCCCCAGGGCCACGGACGACGTGACTTCGTTCCTGGCCGCCGCGGCGGTGGACGCGGGCGACAAACTGCACACGAAAGCCATCATCACCGACTCGTACAGCGGCAAGACGGCACGCTACCTGGCGGCCTACCGCGGCACGAACCCCATACTGGCCTTGTGCTACCACGAGCGCACCACCCGCGAGCTGGCCTTGTCCTACGGCGTGTTCCCGATGTACCAGTGTGAGCGTCCCAACACGCAGGAATACTTCCTGCACGGGCTCCAGGTGCTGATGCGCTGCGGCCTGCTTGCCGAGACCGACTCCGTGTGCTACCTCAGCGGCAGCTTCGGTGCGGGCTTCGGCACCACCTTCCTCGAAGTGAACCGGGTGGACAAGATATTCCAGTCGCGCGACAAGTACTTGCTGCCGAACTTTTGACAGAGGCAAGGAGTGAGAGGCAAGAGGCAAGGAGTAAAGGGCAAGAGGTAAGGAGTGAGAGGCAAGGGGGGGCGCAAAATCTTTTGTGCGAAATCCCAAGGCCAACGGCCTTGTGGCTCTCAGCGTAGGGCAACGCCCTACGGACTGAGGCGCAAAATCTTTCGCCCCCACATCTGCGTTAATCTGCGAAATCTGCGGGAAATAGACATATGGAAGATTGGAAAGACAAATTAAGCTCGTTGTACGGTGCCGTGCCAAAGGCGGACGGTGCCGACGAAGCCCCCACGCCCGCCGCGCCTGCCGGGAAGCAAACCCTGCGCGTGGAGTTGGACAGGCGCAACGGCAAACCGGCCACCCTGGTCACGGAATTCGCCGGTTCGGACGAGGAGCTGAAAGCCCTGGCCAAGACCCTCAAGGTGAAGTGCGGCGCGGGCGGCTCGGCACGCGGCGGCGAGATACTGGTGCAAGGCGACGTGCGCGCCAAGGTGGCCGAACTGCTCGAGGGCATGGGCTACCGCGTGCGGCGGATAGGGTTTTAGGGGACTGGAGCACGCGGAAAGCCGGAATAACACGTGATGCGGCTTCTATGATGATTGTCTTATTTAACGTGATTCATGCTTTCGTGTTGACTTTCGTGTTGATATTGAGTAAAGATGTCTTCTAACCCCTCCCCCTTACGGGTACTCCCCTTTATCAAAAGGGGAGAGTTGGCATGTTTCGTCTGTTGACAGCAATCAGAAGTAACCTCATTCTCCCCTTTTGATAAAGGGGAGTGGCTCGAAGAGCCGAGGGGTTAGATAAAGGCCATTGCTTATACCGAACTCACGTTATTTTAACCCCAAATGACCGATTTGGGTTTAATGGATAGCCACTGATAAACAACTCAATATCCGCACAATCAAAAACAAATGAAACGTTCCCTTTCATTCCTCTTTTACGCCCTGCTGCTTTCTTTGGCGTGCAAGGGTGAAGGCATTTCCACGAAAATCGTATTGACCAATCCCGGCCAGACCGACCGCCAGGACGAGGCTTTCGTGCTGACGCGCGACGGGCTGCCCCCGTCCCCCGACGACACCCTACTGCCCGCCTTGCGGCAAGCAGGCGGCGACTACGTGCCCGCGCAGGCAGACGACCTCGATGGCGACGGGCAATGGGACGAGCTGGCTTTCGTCTATTCCCTGCGGGCGGGGGAGACGGCCACGCTCCACTTGACATGGCTGGCGGAGGAGGATTATCCGGCATTCACGCCCCGCACCAACGCACGCTATGGCAAGATGGTGTCGCCCGGACACATCGAGATATTGCCGACTGACTGCCACGGCAAGTACGACCTGCCCCGGGGCAAGGGCTATCCGTATCAGACGGACGGCCCGGCGTGGGAGAACGACAAGATAGCCTTCCGCCATTACATCGACGGGCGCAACGTGCGCGACGTGTTCGGCAAGCGGCTGCCCGACCTGGTGATGGACACCGTGGGCATCCTGCCCGATGGCACGCCCGGCGACAACTACAACCGCATGTGCCCCTGGGGGCGCGACATCCTCATCGCCGGGCAGTCGCTCGGACTGGGCGGACTGGCCTTGCAACGCCCCGACACCCTCGTGCGCCTCGGCGTGCTGCAACGCGACCGCACGGACAACGTGGACTCCACCTGCTACACCCTGGTGGCTCGCGGGCCGGTACGCAGCCTCTTCCGCCTCGACTTCTACGGCTGGGACGTGGGCGGTGCCAAGGTGGACGTGCACGAGCTGGTAACCATCTGGGCGGGCAAGCAAGGGCATGACAACCGCATCACCACCTCGCCCTTGCCCGCCGGAAGCCGTCTGGCGGCCGGCCTGCCCACCAACTACAACACCCAACCCTGCACGCTGGAGCGGGCGGGTCGCTTCCGGCTGATGAGCACGCACGACAAGCAGACGTGCGACCACCGCTGGTACATGGGCATGAGCCTGCTGGTGGACGAGGCGTGCTTCGATCACGCCTTCCACACGCCCGACGAGCACAGCAACATCACCACCTCGTGGTGTGCCGCCCTCAAGCCCGACGCACGGGGCGAATACCGTTTCCTGTGCTGTGCCGCCTGGGAAGTGGCCGACCCTCGCCTGGCCGACCGCACGTATTACGAGGACCTCATCCGGGCTTATGCCGGGGAACTGTCCGCGCCGTCGGATGTAGAGGTGAAGACAGAGTAAGAACCGCCCCAAACCGATTGCGCAACCTGCCCATGCCCCCCCCCTTTAGGGGGAATGGGAGGGCACTCAAAACCGAACGGCTCGTTAGGGCGGTCCGAACGAGCCGTTCAAACGCTTCGAAAGAGC
>CALUML010000153.1 GCA_944321745.1 uncultured Bacteroidales bacterium | reverse complement strand
TTCTCCGGCTTCTTGCGCGTGTCGGGCGTGATGGGCAGGTCGAAGCCCCATTGGCCGCGCTTCTCGTGGATGAGCGGCAGCAGCACCTGCTCGTAGAAGGGGTCCTGCAGCGTGTTGTTTTCCACCCACACCCGGAGCTCCGCCCCCGGCATGCGTTGCCGCGCGTGGCGGTAGAACTCGTAAAGGTAGTCGATGAACCGGGCGTTGGACATGGTGTCGCAGGCCGCCTTGACAATGTAAAAAACGCCGTCCTTTTCGGCCAGCAGCCCCACGGCCTTGCACGAGGCCTGCGTGCGGTCCTTGTTGGAGGTGGCCGGGTCGGCGTAGATGAGCACCCGGCACGACTGGAGCCGGGGCACGCGCCCCGCCTTCAGGTTGCGGAAGGTGTCGCCCCCGTCCATCGGGTTGTTGAAGTACTCCTTCTGCGCGCTCTCGTAGCTTATGCTGCCGATCACCCGGTCGATGGCCTCCTCGCTGTTCTTCTCCGGCCAGGAGCTGCGCCCGGAGGCATCGCGTATGTTGACCACCTCGAAGACATCGGCCAGCCGCTCGCCGAGGTACTTCACGGCGCAGTTGTCGTGGATGATGTTGCCGTTGACCAGTATGCGCGTGGGGCTGCTGATGGAGCGGGTGGGTATCAAGGCCTGCTCTATCCAGTTTATCTTGTTGCGCATGGTGTCCTCGTTGCGGCATTCCTCGTCGGTGTCGAAGTCGTCGACGAGGATGGTGTCCGGGCGGCGTTCCTCGTTGCGGGTGCCGCGCGGGCTCTCGCCCCATCCGATGGCGCGGAAGGAGCAGCCGCACTTCGTGGTGAACTTGTCGGCCTTCCACTGCCCGGCCACGGGCTGCGGCCCGTAGTCGTTGGCCACGCGGTTGTTGGCCTCGAAGAACGCCTTGAAGGGCATGAGGAGGCTCGTCGCGTTGTCGTGCGTGTTGCTCACCAGCAGCACGTTGTGTATCCGTCCCGTGAGGGCGAGGTAGCACAGCTCCATCATGGAGCGGGCGGACTTGGCCAGCTCGCGGCTCCACGCCCGCACCTCGAACCACTCCGGGTGCGACAGCAGGCGGCGGGTGGCCTTCTTGTGGAAGTCAGCGGGCTCCGCCGTGCAGTAGTTGGGGAAGTAATACCTGAACCACGCTTCGGGGTCGGCCTCCAGGGCGGCCACGCGCCTGAGCCGGGCGGCCTGCGTCTCACGCAGGTCCACGGGCGTGGCGCGGCGGAAGTTCTCGCAGTACGCCCGCCACTGCTCCAGGTAGTCCTTTTCGGTGGCGCGTCCTAACCTTGCCATTTGCGTTCCTCCATCTGCTTGCTTATGAACTCATTGAAAAGCTCCATCACGCGCCCGGCCAGCGTGTCGTCCACCGTGCGCACGAAGTCGCAGAAGTCCATCGCCACGGTCGATATCTGGGCGACGGAATACTTGCCCTCCAGCTCCTTGATGTCGGCAATGAGCTTGCGCCGCGCGTCGGCCTCCTTGGAGCTGGCCACCTTGTAGCCCTCCTTTTCGGCCACCATGCGGTTGAACTCCTCCAGCTCGGCGTACAGCTCGGCCAGCCTCCGGCGGCGCGAGGTGAGCAGGTTGGCCCGCAGGGCGTCCCACTGCCCGGCCTTGGCCCAGCGGCAGATGGTCTGCTCCGACACGCCCAGCCGCGCGGCTATCTCCTTTTGCGCCTGCCCGCCCTCGATGAACATGAGCTGCGCCACGTATTGCAGCGTCTCGCGTTGTTTCTTGTCCATTGTCTTGTCGTTTGTATGCTGTTTAAAGGCCGGTTAAACGGCGTTTCCGCTTGCAAAATTCCGCCTTTTGTGCGGGCGATAAAAAAATGTGTTTCAAAATGATAGCACTTTTTGACCGGATTGCGCCAATCCCCGACTTTTGCACCGTCAAACACGCGGGATGGCGCAGCGGCAGCGCGCCGGGTTCATGCCCCGGAGGCGGCGGGTCCGACTCCCGCTCCCGCAACGGAACTGTTGGAAATGGAAAATTGGAAGTTGAAAACGCGAGGCCGCATGAAGCCCGCCGCGCCGTTTTCAATTCTCAATTCTCAACTTTCAATTACAATCATGGCTTACAAGAAAATCGACAAGGAATTCTGCCTGACGGACGACTCGGTGAACGTGTACGGCTACCGGCTGCTCACCTCCGGGCTGCGCCTGGAACGCTTCACCCCGCCCATCGGCTACCTCATGCACCGCCGCGAGGCGGGCGTGGCCGTGCGCTGGGAGGACTTCCGCACGGAAGGCGGGTGCCTTTACGCCAAGCCGGTGGTGAACGAGAGCGCGTTCCCCGACCTCGCCCAGCAGATAGAGGACGGCTTCTACTCCGCGGCCAGCGTGGGGCACATCGTCGCCCTGGCGATAGACCAGGATGACGCCTCCCGCCTGGAGGGCCAGACGGGACCCACCGTGACGGAATGGTTCCCCCGCGAATGCTCCATCGTGGACATACCGGGCAACTACAACGCCATCGCCCGCCTGTATGATGAAGCAGACAACCTGCTGCACGACCTGAGCGACAACACCAAAATCAATAAACAAGACATGGACAAAGCGACAATTGACGTGGCGGCCCTCGGGCTGCCCGGCCTGGCGGCGGATGCCTCCGTCGAACAGGCGTTGCGGTACATCCGGGACCTTGCCAGCACGGCAGCCAGGGTGCCCGCACTGGAGAAGGAACTGGCCGACCTGCGTGCCGCCACCACGGCGGGCAAGGTGCAGGCCATCGTGGAAAAAGGGCTGGCCGACCGCAAGCTCACCGTGCAGCTGGCCGACAAGCTGAAGGCCGATTACAAGGACAACCCCGAAGGGCTGCAGGCCCTGGTGGACACGCTGCCCGCGCAGGCGGTCGTCACCAAGGAGCTGACCGACATACCGGCCAAGTACCAGGGAAAGACCTGGCGCGACCTCTACCTGAACGGGGAGCTGGAGGACGTGAAGAGGAATTACCCCGATTTGTATGAACAATTGAAAAACAACAAGTAGAATGGCACTTTCAAACGCAATATCCCCCATCCCGGTGGAGGTCTTTGAGACCTACATCGTCAAGAAACTGCACCGCACGAACCCTTTCATGGCGCATGCGGTGAACGAGAGCAGCTATGTGCTCGGCGGCGCGGTGGTGCACATCCCGCAGTCGGGCGAACCACCCAAGGTGGTGAAGAATCGCAAGACCTTCCCCGCCACGGCGGTGCAACGCGCCGACACCTTCGTCAGCTACACGCTGGACGTGTACACGACCGAACCGACCCACATCACGTGGCACGAGGAAAACGAAATCAGTTACGACAAAACCGACAGCGTGTTGAACGACCACGTGGAAACGCTCATCGAACTGGTGGGCGACAACATGCTGTACAACTGGGTGCACGGCATGAACGCTTCGGGGACGTATGACGAAGTCCCCGCGGGCAACCGCATAACGACCTCCGGCGCGGAAGTGGACACGACGGAAGAAGGGCAGACCGGCAAGCGGCTCGCCTTGTCTTACAAAGACCTGCAACGCGCCCAGGCACTCATGAACAAGCAGCTGGTGCCCAAGGAAGGGCGCGTGGCCTTGCTTGAGAGCTACATGTACCAGCAGCTCATCGACTCGATGAACGCCAACCAAATGGCGGCCTTCCAGCAGACGGCCGACCTGGAAAACGGCATCGTCGGCCGCTTCGCCGGATTCGCCATCATGGAACGCGGCGTGGTGCTCTCGTGCAACTCGTCGGGCGCGTTCAAGGTGCCGGGCGAGGCGATGGCCGCCACCGACAACCTGGTGGCCTTGTGCTGGCAAAAAGATTGCGTGGCCGTGGCCAAAGGCGACATCAAGCCTTTCCAGGACACGGACAACCCGATGTATTACGGCGACATCTTCTCCGCGTTGGTGAAGGGCGGCGGACGCGCCCGGCGCGGCGACTGGGCGGGCATCGTGCCCATCGTACAGGGCGTACCGGCAGCTGCTTTGGACGGCGCGGGTGAAGATGACCTGGAAGGCGCATGAGGCCCGTCGACACGATAGTCATCCACTGCTCGGCCACGCCCGCCGGGCGCGACGTGGGGGCCGAGGACATCCGCCGCTGGCACCGCGCCCAAGGGTGGCGCGACATAGGCTACCACTGGGTGGTGCGCCTCGACGGCACCGTGGAGCCCGGACGCGACGAAAGCCAGCCCGGGGCACATGTGGCCGGGCACAACGAGCGGAGCATCGGCGTGTGCTACGCGGGGGGCGTGTCCGCCGACGGGCACACCCCCGCCGACACCAGGACGGAGGCGCAGAAAGCCTCGCTCCGCGCGTTGGTGGCCCGGCTCCGGTCGCGCTACCCAGCCGCCCGCGTGGTGGGGCACCGCGACCTCGACCCCTCGAAGGCATGCCCCTCGTTCGACGCAAAAAAGGAATACGGATGAAAAGCAAAATCGCCGAACCGCCGAATCGTGGAATCGATTAAGCGATTGAGCGATTGAGCAAAACCGGCAACTGTTTGCATGGACACGCTGACAACCCTCATCACGGCGGTATGCTCGCTGCTCGGCGCGCTGGGCGGCGGCAGCCTGCTGTACCTGCGCCAGACGCGGAAAATGAAGGAGGTCGAGGTCGAGTCCCGGCAGAGCGAGGAGTGGAAGCGGCTCTACGAGACGAGCGAGGCCGAACGCAAGGAACTGGGCGCGAAGCTCGACAAGCTGTACGACGAGCGCAAGGAACTGCTCGGGCAGGTGCTCGACCGCGACCGCCAGCTGGCCCGCAAGGACATCGAGCTGACCTCCCTCGGCTTCGCCCGCTGCTACGTGAACCATTGCCGCAGGCGCAAGCCCCCGCGGAAATACGAATTCGAGACAGAACCCGAAATCAATTTTGAAAACGAAACGAATGGAACGAACGAAAACGACACTTTACCTCCTGCTTGCCCTGCTGCTGGCATCGTGCCGGGCGACCCAGGAGCTGCCCCCGTCGGTGCAGGAGACCGAACGGGTGACGGAAACCCTGCGTGACACCACCATCGTCGTGCGGCCCGACTCGGCCACCGTGCGCGCCCTCCTCCTGTGCGACAGCGCCAACCACGTGCTGGTGCGGCTGCTGGAGGTCGGGAACGGCCACCGCGTCTCCGCCGGCCTCGGCGTGGAGACGCACCCCGACGGCTCGGCCACCCTCACGGTGGACTGCCAGGCCGACAGCCTGCGCATGGAACTGCAGCTGCGCGACCGCGAGATAGAGCGGCTCCGCGGCGAGACGCACACCGTGCTCGTGCCCCGCGACCTCTCGTGGTGGCAACGCACCTTCATCGCCATCGGCGTGATATGTACCATCCTGTTCCTCGCCACTGCGGGCATAGGCATCTGGCAGGCAGTGAAGAAACGATGAAGCGCAGAAACGAAGAATCGCGGAATCGCATGACCGCGGAAACGATTATTCGATTCAGCGATTATAGCGGTTATTCGATTACGCAAACCATTTAAAAAGACAAGACTATGACGGAAGAACTGAAATCAGCCCTGAAG
>CALUML010000152.1 GCA_944321745.1 uncultured Bacteroidales bacterium | reverse complement strand
GTAGGGCATCTCCAGGCAGTCGGGCATGTGGCAGGCAAACGACACGTCGAGCATCGCCGTGCGCACGCCGTGGTTCTCCACCACGTCCTGCACGGTGGACACCAGCACGCCCGCCCGCCACGCAAACGCGCTCCCCGGCTCCAGGATGACCTGTATATGCGGATGTTTCGCGCGGAAGTCCCGCAGCAGGCACACGAGGTGCTCCACGTCGTAGCCCTCGCGCGTCATCAGGTGGCCGCCGCCCAGGTTGAGCCAGCGTATGTGCGGGAAGAAGCGGCCGAACCTCTCCTCCAACGCCGCCAGCAGCCGCTCCAGGTCATACGAAGTGGACTCGCACAAGGCGTGGCAATGCAGCCCCTCCATCCCTTCGGGCAAGCGGTCGCCCAGCGCGTCGGCCACCACGCCGAGGCGCGAGCCGGGCACGGCGGGATTGTACAGGTCCGTCTCCACCACCGAGCATTCCGGGTTCACGCGCAGCCCGCACGAGATGCCGCGCCGCGCCGCCTGCGGGTAGAACCGCCCGAACTGCCCCAGCGAATTGAACGTGATGTGGCTGCTGCACGCCGCAATGGCGGGAAACTCCCGCTCCGTGTACACCGGCGCATACGTGTGTGCCGGGCTGCCCATCTCCTCCAAGGCCAGCCGCGCCTCGCACAGCGAGCTGGCCGTGGAGCAGGTGATGTACTCCCGCACGATGGGGAACACCTTCCACAAGGCGAACGCTTTGAACGCCAAAATAATTTCCACACCAGCCCGGTCGCCCACCGAGCGAATCAGTTCCAGGTTGCGCCGGAACGCCGCCTCGTCCAGCACGTAGCAGGGCGAGGGTATTTTGCCGTAATCAATCATGGCGCAAAGATAGCGAAAGCCGAGTGCAAAGCAATCAAGCTCGCTTGAATTTGCTTTGCCGAGACGCATCCTATCTTATCCAAAGATAGCGAAAGCCGGGTGCAAAGCAATCAAGCTCGCTTGATTTTGCTTTGCACCCGGCTTTCGCTATCTTTGTGCCGACTTATGGCTACACGTCGTTCCCTTTTGTTCGTGCTGCTGGCAGTGTTGCTGGCGGTGTTGTTTTGGGCGGATTTGGCACTGGGCAGCGTGCACATCCCGCTGGGCGAGGTCGTGTCCACGCTGGCGGGGCAGGGCACGGACGCGGTGCACGAAGAGATTTTGCTCAACCTGCGCCTGCCCCGGGCCATTACCGCCGTGCTCACCGGGGCCGCGCTGGCCGTGGCGGGGCTGATGATGCAGACGCTCTTCGCCAACCCGCTGGCCGACCCCTACATCCTCGGCGTGAGCTCGGGGGGCAGCCTGGGCGTGGCGGTGGTCGTCATGGCGGCATCGCTGTTGCCCATTGGCACGATAACCAACGGCTGGGCACTCATCGGGGCGGCCACGGCGGGTGCGTTGGCGGTGCTGCTGCTGGTCATCGGGGTGTCGCTGCGGGTGCGCAACGCCGTGTCGCTGCTCATCGTGGGGATGATGTTCGGCATGATAGCGGGGTCGGTGGTCAACGTGTTGCAGAACTTCAGCAACCCGGACGCTATCAAGCTGTTTGTGATGTGGACGTTCGGCAGCCTCGGCGCGGTGACGTGGGAATACATGCGGGTGCTTGCGCCCGTGGTGGCCGCGGGCATCGGGCTGGCATTCGTCCTGCAAAAGAAGTTGGACTGCCTGCTGCTGGGCGAGCATTACGCGCGGTCGTTGGGCGTGGCTGTGGAGCGCACGAGGGTACTGATAGTCCTGGCCACAGGATTGCTGGCGGGCGGCGTGACGGCCTTCGTGGGTCCGGTGGCGTTCGTGGGCATCGCCGTGCCGCACATCGCGCGGGGGCTGTTCCGCACGGCCTCGCACCGGGTGCTGCTGCCCGCCTGCGTGCTGTGCGGGGGCGTGCTGTTGCTGGTGTGCGACCTGGTGTCGCAATTGCCCGCACACACGCTGCCCGTCAACACGGTGAGCGCGCTATTCGGCGCACCGGTTATTATTTGGATTATATTAAAGAGGAAATAACCACATCTTTCCCGAAACAGGACACACAGTCCCCCAAGCACGGTTAAACAAGGAGAAAATGTCAACCCTATCCACATATGGCTTATCCATCGGCTACCAGACCCGGCAAGGCAGGCGCGTGGTGCAGGCAGACCTGAACCTGCAACTGCGCCCGGGCGAGCTGGCGGGGCTTATCGGGCCGAACGGCAGCGGCAAGTCCACCCTCATGCGCACGCTGGCAGGCTTGCAACCGCCCCTGGCAGGGAGGGTGGAGGTGGCCGGGCGCAACCTGCATGACCTGCCGCAGCGGGAAGTCGCCCGCCTCATCGCCCTGGTGCTGACCGACCGCGTGGAGGTGGACAACGCCACGGTGCGCGACATCGTGACCTTAGGACGCTACCCGCACACCCGCTGGTGGGGCGGCACGTCGGAGGCCGACCGGCAAGCCGTGGACGAGGCCATCGACCGGGTGCACCTGGCCGACAAGTCTGACCGCCCGCTGGACGAATTGTCCGACGGCGAGCGGCAACGCGTCCTGATTGCCCGCGCCCTGGCCCAGGACACGCCCATCATCCTGTTGGACGAACCGACCGCCCACCTCGACCTGCCCAACCGGGTGGAGACCATGCTGCTGCTGCACCGCCTGGCCCAGCAGACGCACAAGGCCATCCTGCTATCCACCCACGAACTGGACCTGGCTTTGCAGGCTGCCGACCGCATGTGGCTGCTCTCCGCCGATGGCGGCATGACGTGCGGCGTGCCCGAGGATATGGTGCTCGACGGCAGCTTCGGGCGGGTGTTCGCCAGCCCCAACTACTTCTTCAATCCCGCCAACGGCAATTTCTCCATGAACTACAGCCTGCATCGCCGGGTGTCCATGGAAGGCGAAGGCTCCCGCCTGTACTGGACGCTGCGCGCCCTGGCCCGTGCCGGTTACGAGGTAGTGACGCACGCCGACACGCACATCCGCCTGACCGCAACAGCCTGGCTGCTCGACGACCGCGAACTTCCCACCGTGGAAGCCCTGCTGGAAGCACTCGGGGAAGCGGACGGCTGACCATCGCCCTCACACATTCACAACAAAGCAAAAAAAGACGCGGTGCTAAGAAGCCTCATACGCTTCTTAGCACCGCGTTCCTTTTTCTTTCTTCCTGCGACCGGATTACTTCGCCGCCGGCTTCTTCAGCAACACCTCGTCGATGGCCTGCTTGAAGGTGGCCTTGGGCAAGGCACCCTGCGCCATTTGCGGGGCTTCGCCCATGGGGCAGAACAGCAGGGTAGGGATGCTGCGGATGCCGAACGCAGCGGCCAGCTCCTGTTCAGCCTCCGTATCCACCTTATAAATATAAATCTCGTCCGCGTATTCCGCCGCCAATTCCTCCAGGATGGGGGCAATCATCTTGCACGGCCCGCACCACGAGGCGTAAAAGTCCACAATGCAAGGCTTGTCGCCCAAGTATTTCCACTCCGTGGGGTTGGCTTCGTAGTTGGCAACTTTGGTCAGGAATTCCGCTTTGGTCAGATGAATCGTTTTCATAACTTTCTCCTCTTTTTGTTGGTTGGATTGACTATTGCCCTCGCTCCCTCCGGCGCAAGCCCCAAGAGCGGCCAAGGCGATTAATAAACTCGATAACAATACTTTTTTCATTGTTTTATTTTTGTTTGGGTTTGCATTTACTCTTAAGGTTGCTGGCATTGGCAATGCTCGATGCAACGGATAACCTGCACGATGTCCTTGTTACGCAGCGAATAGAAACAACTCTTTCCCTCCTTCCGCACGTTGAGCACGCCCTTGGCCCGCATGTCCGTCAGATGGTGCGACAGCAACGACTGCTCGCAGGCCAGCCGCTCCACCATTTCGCCCACGCTCATTTCCTCCTGCCGCGACAGCAAGTCGATGATACACAAACGTGTCTCATGCGCTACCGCCCGCAGCACGTAGGCCGCTTTCCGCATTTGTTCCATCTCCATAACAGACGCTCCTTCCGTTTGACGGCGCAAATATATGAATATATGTTCATATGTTCAAATGTATTCACACCTTTTAACCCTTCCCCACCTGCCCCCTCCAGGCACATTGCTGCCTTAGAGAAAGCATGGCGGACTATGCCAGGAGGAAGGACAGCAAAAAACGTTGGCACGAGACGGAAAGCAGGCAAAGCGTGATGACCTATTTGGGTTAAATTCCGTACCTTTGTCGCCCGTAGGAGGAACAGACTTATGAACGAAGAAAAAAAGAACGTGGTCATACTCGGCATCGAGTCGTCGTGCGACGACACGTCGGCCGCCGTCATCCGCGACGGCATCATGCTGTCCAACGTCATCGCCAGCCAGGCCGTGCACGCCGCTTACGGCGGGGTGGTGCCGGAACTGGCCTCGCGGGCGCACCAGCAGAACATCATTCCCGTGGTGCACGAGGCGTTGCGTCGGGCGGGCGTGTCCAAAGGCGACCTGAGTGCCATTGCCTACACGCGCGGCCCGGGACTGCTGGGGTCGCTGCTGGTGGGCACGTCGTTTGCCAAGGGTTTCGCGCAAGCCCTAGGCATCCCGCTGGTAGACGTGAACCACCTGCAAGGCCACGTGCTGGCGCACTTCATCAGCGAAGGCAAGGCGGACGAGCGGCATCCGCAATTCCCGTTCCTGTGCCTGCTGGTGTCGGGCGGCAACTCGCAAATCATCCTCGTGAAAGCGTACAACGACTTGGAGGTCATCGGGCAGACGATAGACGACGCGGCGGGCGAGGCCTTTGACAAATGCGCCAAGGTGATGGGCCTGCCTTACCCCGGCGGCCCGCACATCGACCGCCTGGCGCGGGAGGGCAACCCGCAGGCGTTCCGCCTGAGCAAACCGCACATCGCGGGCTACGACTACAGCTTCAGCGGGCTGAAAACGTCGTTCCTCTACCTGCTGCGCGACGAGGTGAAGCGCGACCCCGACTTCGTGGCCAAGCGGCAGGCCGACCTGTGCGCCTCGCTGCAAGCCACCGTCATCGACATCCTGATGGGCAAACTGCTTCGGGCGGCCACCGACCTGTGCGTGACGCAGGTGGCCGTGGCGGGCGGCGTGTCGGCCAACTCGGGGCTGCGGCAGGCGTTCCTCGACTACGGGGCACGCTACGGCTGGGAGGTGTTCATCCCGCCCTTCTCCTTCACCACCGACAACGCCGCCATGATAGCCATGACGGGCTATTTCAAATACCTGCACGGCGACCTCTCGTCCATCGCCGACGTGCCGTATGCCCGGGTGAGCAAGACGATTGGAGTTAGGTAGCCATTCAAAATTAAAGATATTTAACCAACCTCCCCGCCGCTCCTTTTCTTTGGCACGATACTTGCAGGGGCGGGCAGCCTCCCCGGCAGGGGATGCCCGGCCACATGCAGCCCGTTCCTAATGCGTTGATTATTACTTCGTATACACAGATAGCACAAAGGGTCGCACCCCTTTGGGCAAAAGGGTCGTACCCCTTTAGGCAAAAGGGTCGTACCCCTTTAGGCAAAAGGGTCGTACCCCTTT
>CALUML010000151.1 GCA_944321745.1 uncultured Bacteroidales bacterium | reverse complement strand
GGTAAGACCCCTTTAGGCAAAAGGGCAAGACCCCTTTTAGGCAAAAGGGCAAGACCCCTTTGGGCAAAAGGGTAAGACCCCTTTGGGCAAGTGGGAAAGCCCCTCCTTCTGGAGGGGTTGGGGAGGCCTTACAATCATCATGCCAAAAGGGAGAGCGCACATCCGGGATAGTTAAACTATCATAAATATTCATCGTTTCGCGGGAATCCGGCGGTTGGCTTTTCGAGGCCAGCTTGGACTTCTAACCCTTAGACTTTAAAGAAAAGAAAGCGCAAACGAACGCATTCCCCCGTGCGTTCATTTGCGCTTTCTTTGCGTCATTCGCGTTCCCTACCCCATTACACGAAGTCCATGAACGTCCGCGCCAAGCCGCCTGCTTCTCCTTGCGGCTGCACGAAGCAGAACTCGCGCATCAGGCGCAGTTCCTTCAGCTCCACCACGCGGAACGCGCCTGCCGCCAGCTCGCGGTCGATGGAGCGCACGGACACGATGCCGATGCAGTCCGTCTGCTCCAGGAAACGCTTGATGCCCTCGGTGCTGCCCAGGTACATGAGCACCTGGAGCGACGCCAGCGGCACGCCCAGCCCGGCCAATGCCTGCTCCACCACCTCCAACGTGCCCGAACCCCGCTCGCGCAGCACCAGCGGGAAACGCGGCAGGTCGTGTGCCGACAGCTCGTCGCCCACGGGCAGGCCGGTGTCGTGGCGCACCACGGGCACCAGCTCGTCGCGCATAAAGGGCGTGTAGTGCAGGTCGGGCCGCCTCGACAGCCCCTCCACCAGTCCCAGGTCGATGCGGTGCTCCAGCAGGGCCGTCTCGATGGCCTGCGTGTTGCCATTGAGCAACGACATCTTCACGTGCGGGAAGCGGCGGATGAAGTCCGCCAACAGCCCCGGCAGCACGTATTGCGCGATGGTAGTGCTTGCCCCCAGGCGCAGTTCGCCCGTGTGTTCGCCTTGCAACAGGTGCATGTCGTACTCCAGCTGGCGGTAGCCGTCCAGCAGGCGGTCGGCGTGCGTCAGCAGCAGCTGCCCCGCGGGGGTGAGGGCAACGCGGTTGCCTTGCCGCTCGAACAGGCGGACGTGGTAGGCACCCTCCAGCTCGCGGATGTGTTTGCTGATGGCGGGCTGGCTGATGTACAACTCCTGCGCGGCCCTGGTAAAACTCAGGTTGCGGGCCACGCTGGCAAATACTTTCAAACGGAAATCAAACATAGTCTTTCTTTAAAGAAGCACACGGAATACACGGATTGAACGGATTTACACGGATTTTTCCTGTGCGGCACAGTAGACTGCCGGCCGCAGACTGTTGACTCCCTTCCGTGTAAATCCGTTCAATCCGTGTATTCCGTGTGCTAAAACGGTCATCCGTGTGCTATACAATATATAACAGTATATCCGTGTGTTACTAAGCAGGCCGTTCCTGCGCAAACCGCCACAAGGCCACCCCGGTGACGAGCGTAGCCAGCGCATCGGCCACCGGTTGCGCCGCCCACGCCCCGTCCAGCCCCAACAGCGGCGGCAAGACCAACAAACCGGGCACGAGGAAGATGAGCTGCCGCGTGAGGCTCAGCACCACGGAGGTGCCCGCCCGCCCGATGGACTGGAAGAAGCCCGCCGCCACGATTTGGAAACCGATGATGGGGAAGGCGGCCACCGTGATGCGCAAGGCGTGCGAGGCCAGGGCGGTCATCGCCGCATCGGTGGTAAACAGCCCCACCAGCAAGCCGGGCGCGAAAGTGCCCGCCGCCCATCCCGCCAGCGACACACATGTGCCTACAAGGACGGACCGGCGCAGGATGTCCGTCGTGCGTCCGTGCAGCCGTGCCCCGTAGTTGTAGCCGATGAGGGGCTGGATGCCTTGGTTCAACCCAATGATAATCATGGTGACGAGTGACGTGATGCTGTGGATGATGCCATAAGCCCCCACAGCCAGGTCGCCGCCGTGACGCAACAGCTGCACGTTGGTGAGCACCACCACGAGGCTCAACGCCAGGTGCATGCTGAAGGGCGAGAGGCCGAGGCTGAGGATGGACTTTACGATGCCGGCTTGCAGGCGGAAGCGTCCCCGGCGGAAGCGCACGTTGCTCCGCCGCCGCAGGAAGTGCCCCAGCACCCAGGCCGCCCCCACGGCGTAGGCCACGTTCGTGGCCCAGGCCGCCCCCGCGATGCCCCAGCCGAAGCCGAAGATGAACAGCGGGTCGAGCACCACGTTGACCAGCGCGCAGATAATCATGGTCCACATGGCCTGGCGCGGGTAGCCCGTGGCCCGCATGATGCTGTTGAAGCTGTAGCTCAACGCCGAGAAGCAGGCAAAGGGGATGATGATGCGCATGTATTCCTCGGCATAGCGGATAGTGCGTTCCGTGCCGCCGAAGAGGGTGAGGATGTCGTCCATGAACGCGAGCGACAGCCCGATGGCCGTGCCGGTGACCATGAACGTGAGGACGAACGCATGGGCCAGGATGCGTTCCGCCTTGGCGTGGTCGCCCTCGCCCAAGGAGATGGAAATGCGGGCCGCCGCGCCGTTGCCCACCAACATGCCGAACGAGGTGAGCACGTTCATGAACGGAAAGGTCAACGCCAGTCCCGATAACGCCAGCGGCCCCACACCCTGCCCGATAAAGATGCGGTCCACGATGTTGAACAGCGACATCACCACCGTGCCCGTAATGGCTGGCAGGGAATAATGCCAGATGAGCTTGCCGATGCCCTCGGAAGCCAACTGCCGGTGTATGTGGGATGATTCGGACAAAATGCTAATGTGCTAATAAGCCAATGTGCTAATGTGATGATGTGCTAATGTGATGATGTGATGATGTGATGATGGACTAATGGACTAATGGACTAATGGACTAATGGACTAATGAGCCGATGGGCTGATTACGCATTTCCCTATGCCTTCGCATCAACATATTAGCATATCGGCATATTAGCATATTGGCACATTAACACATCAGCACATTCTCACATTACTTCTTCAGCACGATGCGGAACGTGGTGCCCACGCCCGGCTCGGAATGCTTCACAAATATCCGCCCGTGGTGGTATTCCTCCACGATGCGCCTGGCCAGCGACAGCCCCAACCCCCAGCCGCGTTTCTTGGTGGTGTAGCCGGGGGTGAAGATGGCCTTGTACTGGCTTTTCTCCATGCCCTTGCCCGTGTCCGTGATGTCGATGTTGACCTCCTCGCCACGTGGCTCCACATACACGTCGATGCTGCCCTCGCCGTCCATGGCGTCAATGGCATTCTTGCAGATATTCTCGATGACCCACTCGAATAGGGGCGGGCTGAGGCGGATGAATATCGGCTCGCGTCCCGGACAGTGGCATTGCATGTTCACCTTGCGCGACGAACGCTTGGCCACGTATTGCACCGCCCCCTCCAGCAGTTCTCGCAGGTCCACCAGCTGCATGTCGGGCGTGGAGCCTATCTTGGAGAACCGTTCGGCGATGACACGCAGGCGGTTGATGTCCTTGCCCATTTCTCCTATCAGGTTGTCGTCCGGATACTTGGCGCGCAGCAGCTCCGACCACGCCAGCAACGACGAGATGGGGGTGCCCAACTGGTGGGCGGTCTCCTTCGAGAGTCCCACCCACACCTGGTTTTGCTCCGCCCGCTTCGTGCTGCCAAAGGCGAAGAACGCCACCAGCGCAAACACCACGATGACCGTCAGCTGCACGTAGGGGAACATCACCAGCCGCTTCAGCAACAGCGAGTCGTCGTAGTACACGTACAGGTGGTCGTCCAGCAGGTTGAGCACGATGGGAGGGTGACGTTCGCTGAAGCGTTCGATGCACTCGGCATAATAGGCATCCGGGTCCTTGCCCTTGGGTGGCAATTTCACGTTACGGCTGTCGATGTTGCCTTTGTAGTCGATGATGACGGGAATGGTGGTGTTGCCCTCGATGATTTTGAGCACGAGGCTGTTCACCATGTTGTCGTCAATGTCAGTGATGGACAGCAGGCGGGTGGCTTCCGCCCATATCTCGATGCGCTTCTGCTCCTCGTCGGCCAGCGACTGCGCCAGCCGGTTGGTGAAGTAGGCCGACACCAGCACGATAAGCCCCGCCACGATGATAGAGACAAGCTTCAACCGCTGGGCAGTCTGGTACAAATTCTGTTTAGCCATAGAATGATATTTAGTCTTAAAACAATACACTCAAGGTTGCTCCCAGCACCAAACTCTGGTCGTTGGGCAGGACAAAGCCATAGGAGATGTTGCCGTCGTCTATCTGGTACTCCACGGCGAACCCGCCCAGCAGATACGAGCTACCAATGCGCCCGCCTATCAAGCAGCACAGTTGGCTGGCAAAATGACCGTGGGCTATGCCCGGCCTCAAAGCTATGGAGTAGATGCCCTTGCGCCCCATGAGGTTGGTGTAGCGCAGG
Source organism: uncultured Bacteroidales bacterium (assembly GCA_944321745.1). Taxonomy (GTDB): domain Bacteria; phylum Bacteroidota; class Bacteroidia; order Bacteroidales; family Paludibacteraceae; genus QVMH01. Next base: position 1,246 of record CALUML010000151.1, on the reverse strand, counting down.
TCAAAGAAAGTGGACAAGGACACGATGCGCCGCGAGTAGAAACGGTCGTAAGGGACAACCCGCACACCCACATCCAACCCGGAAGAAACGCCATTTCGCTTTATAGCAAAAAGGAACGAAGCCTGCGAATATTCTATTCCGGTACAAAATTGCCCCATGCACAAGAAATGCCTCCGCATGAAATCTTCCCGGCGGTTGGCCTGCGCGATGGAGTCGCGCCTTACCTTTAATGATACCGTGCGGGACGGCTTCGCCAGAGCAAACTCGGCGGGGATGACAGGCGTTTCCTCCACATTCATTTTTAGTTCAAATGCCGGGCTGTCCTCTTCCATCGTATGGAAGGAGGTGCGCTCCACATCGCTCAGGCGGAACACGTATTGGCCGTCGCTCGTCTGTAACTTCACCGCCTGTCCGGGCATCCAGGCCACCACCTTCCCGGCAATCACACCACCGCCTTTCAAGAACACGGTATCGCACAATTCCTCGGCCCCCACCATCGTCGCAAGCAGGCACAATAATCCGCAAGTCGCAGCACATCGTTTGGTCGTCAGCATGAGAATCTCGCTTTCCGCCGTCAAAGATAGTGAAAGTCGAGTGCAAAGCAATCAAGCTCGCTTGAAATTGCTTTGCCGAGACGCATCCTATCTTATCAAAAGATAGCGAAAGGTGAGCGCAGTGGCAAATGAAAACCACGTTTTCTATTTGACACAGCCGAACCGCATCCTATCTTATCCAAAGATAGCGAAAGTCGAGCACAAAGCAATCAAGCTTGCTTGAAATTGCTTTGCCGAGACGCATCCTATCTTATCCAAAGATACGGGAAATCGAGCGCAAAGCAATCAAGCTTGCTTGATTTTCCCGGCATGAAGTCATTGCCTCACCCACACGAAAACCTTGCGCCACCCGGGCGGTACGACAGCTTCCCCAGCCCAAAGGGACGAAACAGACAGAAGCACGCGATGCATTGTTAACTGAATTCGACATAAGAATTAAGGAAGGCTCATTCTGCCCGTCCGTAGCCAGGCCATAAACGAAAAGCCCCTGCAACGTTCATTGCAGGGGCTTGCTTGTGCGTCTGTGTACTCGAGGCGGGACTTGAACCCGCACGACCGCAATGGTCACAGGATTTTAAGTCCGGCGTGTCTACCAATTCCACCACTCGAGCGGCCTGGAGCGGAAAACGGGACTCGAACCCGCGACCCCGACCTTGGCAAGGTCGTGCTCTACCAACTGAGCTATTTCCGCA
>CALUML010000150.1 GCA_944321745.1 uncultured Bacteroidales bacterium | reverse complement strand
CCATGCGCACCGTGTAGCGTGGTTCGGGCCGGGCGGGTTGCGGCTTCTCCACTTCGCGGATGATGGTGACCGTGTCGGCGGGGGGCGGGGCGGGCAGGTTGTCGCGCACTTCGTCGCGCACGGCCTCGCGCACATGCTCCATGTAGTCGTCCCAAGTGGGGGCATCCTTCCGCCCTCCCCGCACCGGCTTGTCCCAGCCGTCGCCTGCCCGGCCTTTGAAGTGGTAGGTCAGGCCCAGGGCCAGCCCCAGGGTGGGTTCGTAGTTGCGGGTGGTGATGCGCCCGTCGAAGCGGTCGGGCAGGAGCGCGGTGCCCACCTCCAGGTTCAGGTCGAGGTTGTGGGGCAGCTTCCATTTGCCCATGACCGAGAAGTGGGTGGAGAGCGAGGCCACGCCCGTGGTGCCCTTGTAGGCGAAGGTCTGGAAATAGCCGATACCCACGGCGGGGATGATGTCCCACCGGCGGGCGGGGTCGTAGCCTCCCACGAGGTTGGCCAGGCTCACTTGCCAGTCGGCGTGAAGCGAGAGGTGGCGCAGATAGTAGCGGTAGCTGCCGTCCGGGCGCACTGGCACTTCGGCGCGCACCGGGTCGTCTGGCCCGTAGAGGGAGGCCGTGCCGGTGGGGTCGCCCAGGTAGAGGCCTTGCGCGGCGGAGAATCCGTTGAGGGCGTAGCCTGATGCCTGCAAACGCACGCCCCACCGGGGGGTGGCCCACCATCCGCCCGTGAGGGTGAGCTGGGGGGTGAGCCGCTGCCCGAAGCCGAGCCGCGAGGCGTCCTGCCCGAAGAGGAGCTGCGTGCCCGCCCCTATCTCCACGTACCAACGGCCTGCCGGGGCGGTGGCGGTGGTGTCCGTTGCTTGCTTGTCATGCGCGGCCTGGGCCGTGCCCGTGGCCAGCAGGGCGGCCACCAGGGTGATGATTGTTCCTTTCTTCATCGGTGTGTTATTGTATGTTATACAGGTTCAATACTTGGGGTTCGCTTTCCGAGCCGATGGTCGCGCCCGGCTCGAAGGGGAAGAGCGCGTCGGTTTGGTACAGGTAGGCGTTGCGGCCGCTGTAGTAGCGCACGTGGAGGTCGGCCGGTTCGTCGTTGCCGATGATGGTGAGGCGGCACACGCCCGCCCCGATCCACTCGGCCACGCCCCGGCACTCGTCGCCCGCGAAGGCGGCCAGCTCGTCCTGCCCGTCGGCATAGGCGGCGAGGTGTTCGGGCAGGGAGACGTAGGCGGTCATCTGGAAGGGGTATTTGCCTTTCGTGCCGATGGGCAGCACCTGGGGGGCGTCGAGCGTGCCGAAGGCGGACTCGGCGGCGAAGGTCGCCACGGGGTCGGTGACGTACAGGTAGCTGTAGCGGGCGTTGTAGTATTGGAACACGACTTCGGAAGCCTGGCTGTCGGTCTTGCGGATGGTGAGGGCGTAGGCCGTCGTGCCGTCCGCGGCCTGCACCGGCACGCCCGCCGCGGCCAGTTCGCCGCCCACGAAGGCCGCCACCTCGTCGGCTTCGGAGGCGGCGGGGCGCAATGCTTCGGGGATGGCGACCACGGCGGTCATGCTGCTTTCGGGCAGGAAGGCGGGGCGGGCGGCCTGGGTGGCGGTGCCGTAGTCCGCGCCCGGCTCGAAGGCGATGCGCTCCGTGCTTTTGTAGATGGTGCGTGTGTTCGCGCTGTAATATTTCAGGCTGATGTCCTCGCCGCCTGTGCCCCGGATGCCGAGGGTGTAGCAGGGCGTGCCGTCTTCCAGGGCCGCGGGTTGCGCCACGCCGCGGCATTGCGTGCCGCAGAAGGCGGCGAGGAGGTCGCCTTGGGCGGCCGCGTCCTGCAATTCCTGCGGCGGTACGACCACGGCCTGCATGGACCGGGCGTAGGGGGTGGCTTGCTCGAAGGGGGCTACCTCGGGGGCGGAGGCGGTGCCGTGTTCCCCGTTCTGGAAGAAGTCGTAGGCGGCGGGCAGCTCGTAGAGGCGGCGGTTGGCGGCGCTGTAGTAGCGCAGCGTCACGGGGTTGTCGCCGTTGTTGCCTTTGATGTGGAGGAAGTAAAGCTTCGCGCCGTCCGCCCCTTCGGCGGTGGCCACGCCGCGGCATTCGTTGTCGATGAAGGCGGCCAGGCGGTCGCCGGGGTGCTCGTAGGGGCGCAGGAAGTCGGAGAGGCGGAGCACGGCGGTCATGCTGTATTGCAACGTGCCGTCGTCGGCGGCGTGCCAGGCGGGTGGCTCGTCGTCGCCCCGGAGGTCGATGTGCCAGGCGGGCTGTTCGTCGTCGCCGGTTTCGTCCACCGCCCAATGGGGGGCGGGCACGTAGCCGCTCATGTCCACCGCCCAATGCGGTGCTTCGAAGGTTGTGAACCTTACGTCTTCCTCCCGGCAGGCGACCAGGGCCAGCAGCAGCAGCGAGGAGAGGGTTATTCGTCTTGTCATATGAGTGAATGGTTAATGGTTGGCAGCGGGGAGCGGGGGGGGCGGGGGCGGGTAGCAAACCCGGTTGCCCGCTGGCGGCTGCCTGCTTGCCGTATTTGTTTTTTTATTTATAAATAATAATCAACCGGTTACCGTCCGCCACCGCCACGCTGCCAACGCCGGTGGTACGACGCGGCTTGCGTCGGTGGTACGACGCGGCTTGCGTCGGTGGTACGACGTGGCTTGCGTCGGTGGTACGACGCGGCTTGCGTCGGTGGTGCGACGCGGCTTGCGTCGGTGGTACGACGGCGGAAACGACGGACGTGCGTTTGCGTTACCAACGGACGTGCGTTTGTGTTACAAACGGACGTGCGTTTGTGTTACAAACGGACGTGCGTCGTTGCTGCAAACGGACGTGCGTCGTTTCCGCCGGCGCACGTCCGCCGTTTTGACTGCCTCCTATCTCTTCTCCAGCTTGTGGATGTGGCTTTGGCCGTCCGTGCGGATGTCGAGCAGGTACATGCCGGGGGCGAGGTCGTCCAGGGCATCGAGCGTGAGGTGCAGGCCGTCCGCGCCGGGTTGCAGGGCCGGGCAGGCGCGGATGACGCGCCCGCTGAGGTCGAGCAGCCGGATGTCGGTGGCCGCGCCTTGGCCGCCTGCGAGGCGCACGTGCACCTCGTCGCGGAACAGGGTGGGATAGACCAGCGCCGCGCCGCCTCCGGTGAAGTGGAGGGCGTAGGGCGCGGAGGGGCTTCCCCACGTGGCGTCCGGCTCGAAGTCGACACGCTCGGCGGCTTGGGCGATGATGTCGCCGCCGCGCTCCAGGGCGAAGGTGACGGCGGTGGTGGCATCTCCTCCTATCGTAATGAAGTGCAGGGTGTTGCCTTGTGCGGGGTGCGCCACGGCCTGTGCCACGCCCCGGCATTCGCCGTCGGCGGAGAGGGCCAGCAGGCGGTCGCCAGGTTCGAGCACCAGCCCGTCGGCTATCTCTGCCACCACGGACATGTTGGAGGGGTAGGCAGCCGCCTCGCCCGCGGCCTGCGGGGCTTGCGCCGAGCGGGTGCGTGCCGTGTTGGCCGAGAGGAGGGGGTAGATGAGCTGCGAGCTGTCCGCCGCCGCGCGGTAGAGCATGTAGCCGGTGCCGGGGCGCATGTAGTCGAGGCTGCCCAGCCAGCCGATGGCCGCCGAGTACATGGAGAAGGCGGTCTGGTCCTTCACGATGTCGCCTTCGGAGGCTTCGTATCCCGCCATGGCTTCGGCCACGGTGAGGTTGGTGGCGGGCAGGTAGGCGATGTAGTTCCAGCGCGGGCGCAGGGGCACGGTGCGCTCGTCGAGCGTGCGCAGCGGGGTGCCTCCCAGCGAGAGGGTGTGCGCCGCGCCTGCCTTGACGAGGTACATGTGCTTGACGGACACGAGCGTGTCGGCCAGCGCGCCCATCCACGTGCCGCCCTGGGCGGCGTAGGAGGCGAACTTGCCGTGGGCTTCGTCCTTCACCAGGTCGCCGTCGGCCCAGGTGCTGCCGCCGAAGGTGCGGGCGAAGGTGTTCGGGTCGTTCTGCACGTGGAACGACACCCAGTTCCAGCCCGCCCGGAGGGCGACGTTCTGTATCTGCATTTCCTTGGAGTCGAACACCACGGGGTTGGCGGGCGAGCCTTCGATGGCGTCGTTGCGGAAGGCGATGGTGCGGCTTGGCTCGCCGAGGTAGGTGGTGCCGGTGCTGGCATCCCAGATGCGGAACTCGAGGCCGCCGTGCGAGGGTTCGTTGCCGTATACGGTGAGGAGCACGTACCACATGTCGTACTCGTCCACGTAGGTGTTGTGCGCCACGCCCACGCAGCGGCCATCGCGGAAGGCGGCCAGCATGTCCTCGCCGTCGGTGGAGAAGATGTTGTCCACGCGCAACATGCCGTACACGTTCATGTTGTACCGGTAGTCGGCGGGGTCCACGCTCCAGTCGGGCGTGTCGCCGTTGACCTTCACGGTGAGGTTGAGCGGGCGGGCCACGTTGTTGTCGTTCACCAGGTAGAGCACCTGGTCGTAGGTGCCCACGTTCAGGGCTTCGCTGACGCGGAACTGCAAGGTGTGCGTGGAGGCCGGGGCGAGGGTGCCCGACGGTTCGGACACGTCGAGCCACGAGGGGAGGTTCTGCACGGTGTAGCCCTGGTTCATGCCGCCGACGTTCACGATGTCCACGGTGAAGTCCGCGCCTTCGTAGAGGGAGCATTCCACGTGCCGCTCCGCCTCGGCCCAACGCACGTGGTTGCGGTCGATGAAAGCCGTCCAGGTGACGGGCGACCCCATGCGGTTGCCGTTCATGTCCTGCACGCCGGTGACGGTGAAGGTCACTATCTGCTGCTCGAAGTCGTTCCAGGCGTTGATGCCCTGGCGCGGTGTGAGGATGATGGCGTCATCGTTGACCACGGCTTCCATCTCGATGTTGGTTTCCATCACCACGTCCTTGATGGCGGGCGCGTCTTCGGACTGCAGCACGCCGGTGTTGTCCGGTGCCGCATTGGGTTGTGCGTTGCCGTTGCCGTCCAAGGCCAGGTTATCGGGATGGAACTCCAGGTTGTTGATGTTGTAGTCCGCATCGCGGATGACTTCCTCGAAGGGGAGGTAGAGCAGCAGCCCCGCCTCGTTGCCTGCCAGGCGGGTGTTGTTGCGCTTGCCCACGAGGGTCTCGTTGAGTGCCACGTTCCACAGGCGCACTTCGTCCATGCGCCCGGTGAAGTAGTCGCCCGTGGAGGGGATGCCTTCGCCCGAGAGGCCGTCGTCCTGCATCCAGCGGCAGGCACCGAGGGTGAGGTGGTCGGCGGAGATGCCGTCGAAGTTGGCCGCCGAGAACCAGCCCTTGAGCGCACCGTCGACGTAGACGGAGGCGCGGTCCATGGAGCGGGACACGGTGAGGGCGTAGTGATGCCACGCGCCGTCGCGGAAGTCCTCATCCACCACGTGGCTGTAGCCATGGTTGCGGGTGAGGAGCTTGCCGCCCTCGAAACCGATGTAGATGTGCCGCTGGCCGCCGTTGCTGTCGTTGGCATCGGCCTGCCCGTTGGAGAGGAGGGCGGCGCGGTCGTTCGTGCCCGGGTCGCACTTGAACCACAGTTCCACCGTGTAGTCCATCTCGTCCGTCACCACGATTTCCGAGGTCGCATAGTCCAGGTATCCATCGCCCAGGAAGTAGGCGGCATAGCCCGGGTCACTCACGTACCAAGAGGCGTGCAAGGCGGCGTGGTTGCTGCCCGCCTTGTCCTCCAGCAGGTCGCCTTTGCCTTCGGTCATCGGGTAGTAGTGCTGCAGGCCGGCCTCCATGCCCGAGAGGGTCACACCCCGGTTCTTGT
>CALUML010000149.1 GCA_944321745.1 uncultured Bacteroidales bacterium | reverse complement strand
CGCCCTGCCCCGCAACGTGGACATGGAGGGCGACACCATCCGCGCCATCACCGTGACCAACCTCGACACGCGGCGGCACGAACGCTACGCCGCGCAAGTCTTCATCGACGCCACCTACGAAGGCGACCTCGGCGCGGCGGCAGGCGTGCCCTTCTCCATTGGGCGCGAAGGGCAGGACGAATACAACGAAATCGGTGCCGGGCGGCTCTTCAAACTTTGGGACGGCCCCGAGCTGGAAGGCACCACCCACGAAGCCGACCAGGCCGTGCAGGCCTACAACTACCGCCTGTGCCTCACCAACGACCCCGACAACCGCCTGCTGCCCCAGCGGCCCCGCCGCTACGACCGCCGCGACTACGTGTCGCTCATCGACGACGTGTACGACGGCACCTACGCGGGCGTGGGCATGCTGCAAGTAACCCCCGACATGCAGGCCGCCAACCGCGCCCACCTCGAAGCGGGCGGCACCACCCAAATACCTGGCGACCCCTGGGGCATTGCCAAGGTGACCAACATGGTGGACCTGCCCAACCGCAAGACCGACGCCAACAACCAGCACCTCGCGCTCATCTCCACCGACCTGCCCGAGGAAAACTGGCCCTGGCCCACGGCCGACTGGCGGTGGCGCGACCGCTTCGCCCAACGCCTCAAGGACTACACCCTCGGCCTGCTGTGGTTCGCCCAGAACGACGAAGCCCTGCCCGAAGCCTTCCGCCAGGCCGCCCGCGAATGGGGGCTGGCCAAGGACGAATACGCCGACAACGGCCACTTCCCCCGCCAGGTGTACGTGCGCGAGGGACGGCGGCTCCACGGCCTGCACCGCTTCACCGCGGGCGACGCCCTGCCCACCGCCGAAGGCCAACGCCCGCCCCTCTACGCCACCAGCATCACCTCCAGCCACTACGCCCTCGACTCGCACGCCGTGCGCAAGCGCGAGCCGGGACGCATCGCCCTCGACGGCTTTTTCAGCTACCCCTCGGCGGTCTATACCGTGCCCTACGGGGTCATCGTGCCGCAAGGGGTGGACAACCTGCTCATACCCGTGCCCGCCTCGGCCACGCACGTGGGCTTCTCCACCCTGCGCATGGAGCCGTGCTGGATGGCCCTGGGGCAGGCCGCCGGGACAGCCGCCTCGCTGGCCATCGACGGAGGCAAGACCGTGCCCGAAGTGCCGGTGGACGAGCTGCAACGCAAGCTGGTGGACGACGGGGCCACCCTCGTGTACTACAAGGACGTGCCCCCCACCCACCCCGACTTTGCCGTGGTGCAGCACATGGGCCTGCGCGGCTACCTGCCCGAATGGGAAGCACGCCTCGACCAGCCCCTCGACCCGGCCACCGCCGCCCGCTGGACGGAGCTGTCGGGCCTGCGCATCGCCCACCCCGACGGCAAGACCCGCGGCGAAGTGCTCCGCGCGCTCTACACCCTGACCAAGCCCTAAGCCCGTCCGGCAAGGGACAGGCAGCCCGTTTGGAGGGACACACAGCGCACAGGGCCGCCCTCCCGCACGCGAAGCCAACGGAAGCGCACAAGGCTTGCGTGCTTGCGGCATGGCGGTGTTTGGCAAAAAAGTCGTACCTTTGCCGTCCGTATATTTAATAAGGTATAGACAACCGAACACAAACTTTCAACCGATGAACAACTTCGTAGAAGAACTGACATGGCGCGGCATGATACACACCATCATGCCGGGCACCGAAGAGCAACTGAACAAGGAAATGACCACCGCCTACGTGGGCATCGACCCCACGGCCGACTCGCTCCACATAGGACACCTGGTGAGCGTCATGATACTGAAGCACTTCCAACGCGCCGGGCACAAGCCCATCGCCCTGGTGGGCGGCGCCACGGGCATGATTGGCGACCCCTCGCTCAAGTCGGCCGAACGCAACCTGCTCGACGAGGACACCCTACGCCACAACCAGGAATGCATCAAACGGCAGCTGGCGCGCTTCCTCGACTTCGAGAGCACCGCGCCCAACGCCGCCGAGCTGGTCAACAACTACGACTGGATGAAGGACTACACCTTCCTCAACTTCATCCGCGACATTGGCAAGAACATCACCGTCAACTACATGATGGCCAAGGACTCGGTGAAGAAACGGCTCAGCACCGAGTCGCGCGAAGGCATGTCGTTCACCGAATTCTCCTACCAGCTGCTCCAGGGCTACGACTTCCTCTACCTCTACGAGCACAAGAACTGCAAGCTGCAGATGGGCGGGAGCGACCAGTGGGGCAACATCACCACCGGCACCGACCTCATACGCCGCAAGACGGGGCGCGACGACGCCTTCGGGCTGGTGTGCCCCCTCATCACGAAGGCCGACGGCGGCAAGTTCGGCAAGACCGAGAGCGGCAACGTGTGGCTCGACCGCCGCTACACCTCGCCCTACAAGTTCTACCAGTTCTGGCTCAACGTGACCGATGCCGACGCCGAAAAGTACATCAAGATATTCACCTCCATCGGGCGGGAAGAAATCGAAGCCCTCGTGGCCGAACACGCCGCCGCGCCGCACCTGCGCGTGCTGCAAAAGCGGTTGGCGCAGGAGGTGACCGTCATGGTGCACTCGCAGGCCGACTACGAGGCCGCCCTCGAAGCCTCGAACATCCTCTTCGGCAACGCCACCGCCAACGCGCTGCGCCGCCTCGACGAGGAAACGCTGCTCTCCGTGTTCGAAGGCGTGCCCCAGTTCAAGGTGAGCCGCGCGGCCATCGAGGCGGGCGTGAAAGCCATCAACCTCTTCACCGAGCAGGCCGCCGTGTTCCCCTCGCGCGGCGAGCTGCGCAAGATGGTGCAGGCCAACGGATTCAGCCTGAACAAGGAAAAGGTAGCCGACCCCGAAGCGGTGGTGGACGCCTCGCACCTGCTCAGCGGCAAGTACCTGCTGGCGCAAAAAGGCAAGAAGAACTACTTCCTGCTCATAGCGGAATAAGGGGGAGAAGGAACACGGATACCCGCGCCGCACGATTTTCCCCGGAAAATTTTGGCGAACGGAAAAAACATCGTACCTTTGCCCCGCTTTTGGATAAAGCATTAGACAATAAATTTATTTGGATTGTCTCATGGTGTAATGGTAGCACAACAGATTTTGGTTCTGTTTGTTTAGGTTCGAATCCTAATGAGACAACAAGCGCGGGACACACTGTCCTATGGTGTAATGGTAGCACATCTGACTCTGGATCAGCCAGTCTAAGTTCGAATCTTAGTAGGACAACACGCAAGCGGACAAGCCCTTGCTCCACACACGGCGGAGCAAGGGCTTGTCCGTTTTCATACCCCGATGCGTGGCGGGGGGACACAGAGCGCACATAGTTTTTTTTACTCTGCTCAGTCTTTTAGGGAGCACACATAGCTTGTCCCGATGCAGTGCATCGGGACTTTTGGTTACTATTGGCGGTCTGAAGCCGCCTATGCGCTTCACACGTCCCGGCATAACTGTGCCAGGACAAGCCATATGGACTCCCCCAAAAGGCAAGCAGAGGGAAAAAACCATGTGCGCTCTGCGTCCACCGCCACGCCCGTCAGGCCTGCGCCCGCTTCGCGCCCCGCTTCTTCACGATGACGGAAGCCACGATGGCCACCGCGAGCAGCCCCACGATGACGCCCAGCGAGGCGTAATTGGAGATGGGCGGCTCGTTGCCCAGCTCCTTCATCAGCTCGTTGACGCACATCTTCACGCCGATGAACGACAGGATGCCCGCCAGCGCGTATTTCAAATACTGGAAGTAGCCCATGATGCCGCTCAGCGCGAAGTAGAGCGACCGCAGGCCGAGGATGGCGAAGATGTTGGACGTGAAGACGATGAACGTGTCGTTGGACACCGACAGCACCGCAGGCACGGAGTCGACGGCGAAGATGAGGTCCGACACCTCGATGAAGAGCAACGTGAGGAAGAACGTGGTGGCGTAGAGCACCCCGTCGCGCCGCACGAAGAAGTGCCCCTCGGGGTTCTGGTCGGTCACCGGCATCAGCTTGCGGAAGCCCCGTATCACCAGGTTCTTCTCTGGGTTGAAGTCCTCGTCCTTGTCCTTCTGGAACAGCATGTGGATGCCCGAGTACACCAGGAACGCGCCGAACAGGTACATCACCCACCCGAAGCGGCTGATGAGCGCCACCCCTGCGAAGATGAATATCGCCCGCATCACCAACGCGCCCAGGATGCCCCAGAACAGGATTTTGTGCTGGTAGCGCGGCGCGATGTTGAAGTAGCCGAATATCATGATGAACACGAAGAGGTTGTCCACGCTCAGCGACTTCTCCAGCAGGTAGGCGGTGAAGAAGTCGAACGCCTGCGTCTTGTGCCCGAACAGGTAGATGCCGAAGCAGAACAGCAGCGCGAGCACAATCCAGAACACCGTCCACAGGATGGCTTCCTTGACGCTCACCTCCTTGTCCTTCTTGTGGAACACCCCCAGGTCGAGCATGAGCATGGCGACCACGAACACGAGAAACACTATCCAATGCACCGCCGTCTCGTGCATGACGGTGTCCTGACCAATGGCTTCAAACATAACGATGTCTCTTTTATACCTTAATATAATAATTCGGGGTGCAAACTTAGGCAAAATATCCCAGCCCCGCAACACCGCCCGCCGACAACGCGGGGCGGGGCGCGGGGGCGTGCCTGCGGAAAAAAATTTCCGCACGCACGCGGCCGGATTTCCGTAGGCACGGAAAAACATTTCCGCACCGGGGGAAACCGCGGGAGCCCCGGCAAGCACGACATTCCATTTCCTTCCCTGATAAAAGGGGGGCATCCCCTCCCCGCCACGCTCCCGGCTGCTTTTCCATCTTTTCTCCCCTAACCATTAAAATTTCTCCCCAAACCATTAAAAAATGCCAACATGCACACCACATCGTGCCACAACTTTAGTAACTTTGCATCGCTTTGAAAAGGAAAACAGCATAAGAACGTATGGCTGAACATATTGGACATATATCGCAAGTCGTCGGGCCGGTCATCGACGTGACCTTCGAGGCCGCCGGGGGCGCGGTGCCCGCCATCAACGAGGCACTCACCATCGAGCGGGCGGACGGCCACCGGCTCGTCACCGAGGTGCGCCAGCACATCGGCGACCACGTGGTGCGCACCGTGGCCATGGACTCCACCGACGGCGTGTCGCGCGGCATGGCCGCCACCGCCACCGGGCAGGGCATCACCGTGCCCGTGGGCGACCAGGTCAAGGGCCGCCTGCTCAACGTCACGGGCGAACCCATCGACGGCATCGGCCCGCTGAGCCGCCAGGGCGCGTACCCCATCCACCGCGAGCCGCCCCGCTTCGAGGACCTGGCCGTGTCGCAGGAAGTGCTCTACACCGGCATCAAGGTCATCGACCTGCTGTGCCCCTACCTCAAGGGCGGCAAGGTGGGCCTCTTCGGCGGCGCGGGCGTGGGCAAGACGGTGCTCATCATGGAGCTCATCAACAACATCGCCAAGCGACACCACGGCTTCTCCGTGTTCGCCGGCGTGGGCGAACGCACCCGCGAGGGCAACGACCTGCTGCGCGAAATGATTGGCTCGGGCGTCATCCGCTACGGCGACGCCTTCAAGGAAGGGCTCGAGCGCGGCGAATGGGACCTCACCAAGATAGACCGCGACGAGCTGGCCAAGTCGCAGGCCACCCTCATCTTCGGCCAGATGAACGAGCCGCCCGGCGCGCGCAGCAATGTGGCACTCACGGGGCTGGCCGTGGCCGAGTACTTCCGCGACCAGGGCAACGACATCCTGTTCTTCGTC
>CALUML010000148.1 GCA_944321745.1 uncultured Bacteroidales bacterium | reverse complement strand
CTAACGGGCATCGAAGCCTCACTATAGTGACATCGGCTGCCTCACTATAGTGACACTGGCTGCCTCACTATAGTGACACTGGCTGCCTCACTATAGTGACACTGGCTGCCTCACTATAGTGACATCGGCTGCCTCACTATAGTGACACCCGCCGCCTCACTATAGTGACATCGGCTGCCTCACTATAGTGACACCCGAGGGGACTTCATGGTGAGGGACAAGGGTACTCCTCAGAGCCGCGCACGGCTTCATCCAAGAGGAACTAAACGACTTATGCAGGAACTGGTAACCATCAAGACATTCAACACCCACGCCGACCTGGGCGTGGTGCAGTCGTACCTGGAGGCGGCGGGCATCCGCTGCTTCGTCATGGACGAGTACATCAACACGGTCAATCCGTTTTACACCAATGCCACGGGCGGCATCAAGCTGCAAGTGCCCGAAAGCGAGGCACCCGAAGCCGCCCGCCTGCTGATAGAAGGCGGATTCGCCAAGCCCGAGGACTTTGAAGTGCCCCGCGAGATGGTGGCGATCGGCAAGGCATTGGAACGGATAAAAAAGATATTCAATAAAAAGTAGCGGGTAGCGGGGAGCGAGTAGCGGGGAGGGCTGCGCCGCATGGCACTTGTAGCTCGTAGCTCGTAGCTTGTAGCTACCCGCTCCTCGCTACCCGCTACCCATAACAATACGCATCATGGCCAAACAAGAAATGCAAAAACTGGCGAAAGAAACCGCCATCTACGGGGCAAGCAGCATTGTGGGCAAGTTCCTCAACTGGCTGCTGGTGCCCCTGTACACCTACGTGCTGGAAAGCTCCGGCGAGTACGGCATCGTTACCAACCTCTACGCCTGGACGGCCCTGCTGCTCGTCATCCTCACCTACGGCATGGAGACGGGCTTCTTCCGCTTTGCCAACAAACGCCGGGAGGAGGCCGACCGCGTGTACAGCACCGCGCTCACGTCGGTGTTCACCACCTCGCTCCTCTCTGCCGTGTGCTGCGTGGCGTTCGCCCGCCCCATTGCCCACGCGATGGGCTACGGCTCGCACCCCGAATTCATTGCCATGATGGCGGTCATCGTGTCCATGGACGCGTTCGGGTCGATACCCTTCGCCTACCTGCGCTACAAGAACCGCCCCGTCAAGTTCGCCGCGCTGAAGCTGTTCATGATAGCCGTCAACATTGCCTTCAACCTGTTCTTCCTGGTGGCTTGCCCGTGGATTGCCACGAAGAACGCCGCCCTCATCGACTGGTTTTACGACCCCGGCTACGGCGTGGGCTACGTGTTCGTGTCCAACCTCATCTCCACCACGCTCGTCACGCTGGCCCTGCTGCCGGAGGTGTTCCGGGTCAAGTTCAACTTCGATGGGGCTTTGCTGCAGCGCATGCTGCGCTATTCCCTGCCCCTGCTCATTCTCGGCATTGCGGGCATCATGAACCAGACGGTGGACAAAATCATCTTCCCCTTCCTGATGGACGACCAGGCCGAAGCGCAGACGCAACTCGGCATCTACGGGGCCTGCTTCAAGGTGGCCATGGTGATGATGATGTTCACCCAGGCCTTCCGCTACGCCTACGAACCGTTCATCTTCGCCAAGCACCGGGACAAGAACAGCAAGGAAGCCTACGCCGACGCCATGAAGTACTTCGTGCTGTTCTCGTTCCTCATATTCCTCGGCATGGTGTTCTACCTCGACCTGCTGAAATACCTCATCCGCAGCGACTACTGGGAAGGGTTGCGCGTGGTGCCCATCGTGCTGTGGTCGTACATTTTCCAAGGCGTGTTCTTCAACCTCTCGCTGTGGTACAAGCTGCTCGACAAGACGATGTACGGCGCGTGGTTCTCCATCCTGGGAGTCGTCATCACGCTGGCCGTCAACGTGGCTTTCGTGCCGCGCTACGGCTACATGGCTTCGGCATGGGCCTCGTTTGCCTGCTACTCCGTCATGATGCTGGTGTCCTACTTCTTCGGGCAGAAGTACATGCCCATCCGGTACGATTTGAAGAGCATGGGGCTGTACCTCGTGCTTACCTTGGCTCTGTTCGGGGCGAGCTTTCTCGTGCAGGCCGACTCCATGCCCGTCAACCTGGCTTACCGCACCGCACTGCTCGCGGTATTCATTGTCGTATTGATTAAACGCGATTTCCCGCTGAGTGCCCTCCTCAGGAGGAAGCGCCCGTAAGGCCGGAGAACACCTGAAACCCAACAACTGTTATGAACGCCGAAATAACCAGTCCGAAGAATCCGCTCATCAAGGAAGTGCTGCTCCTGCAAAGCAAGTCGCGGGAGCGGAAGCGGGAAAACCTCATCGTCATCGAAGGGCGCAAGGAAGTGAGCCTGGCCGTAGCCGCCGGACTTGCGGTGCGAAAGGTGCTGTTCTGTCCCGACATTATTACGGAAGAAGATGCCCGCACGCTACTCGGCACGCCCGGGCACGCCGCCGAATGGTATGCCGTGAGCGAAGCCGCGTTCTCCAAGATATCCTACCGCGAGACCACGGGCGGCGTGGTCGTATTGGCCGACCTGCCCGACCGCTCGCTCGCCGACCTGCCGGTGGGCGACCAAAGCGTCTACATCATCCTCGAAGCGGTGGAAAAGCCCGGCAACCTCGGTGCCATTTGCCGCGTGGCCGATGCCGCCCGCGTCGATGGCCTCATCATCTGCGACCCGCACACCGACATCTACAACCCCAACGCCATCCGCTCCAGCCTGGGCTGCGTGTTCACCGTGCCGGTGGCCGTCTCCACTTTCGACGCGACCCTGGACTGGCTGCACCGCAACCGCATCGTCAGCTATGCCGCCGAACTCACCGCCTCGGAGTACTACCACCGACTCGACTTGCGCGGACGCATCGCCCTCGTGTTCGGCACCGAAGCCACTGGCCTCACCGAGCAATGGATACACGAAGCCGACCACCGCGTCAAGATACCCATGCGCGGCGTCATCGACTCGCTCAACGTGAACACCTCCGTGGCCATCCTCACCTTCGAGGCCATGCGGCAACGCGGCTTCGGGATGACAACTGCACGCTAAGCGAGAAAGGACTATTAAGAGACCACCTTGGGGCAAGCTGCCGGAGCATCAAAAGCGTCCCTCCCGAAACAGGAACACAACGACAGCAGATTTTACAAGTCGGGGGTATAGGAGAAACAGACAACCCCCAATAAAACTTAACAGCCCTCCACTACCCCCTTGATAAAGAAACCAGAATTTCCAGCCCAAATACTTCCTCTTTCCAAAAAGAATGCCTACCTTTGCGCTATCCTGTTCACGCCGAGGCTTTCCGCAAAGGGAAGAACTGGCAGGCAGGACGACATATAAATAAAAAGGCGTTTACTTGATGCTTTATTCTTTGGCGCATAGAAACTTCGCAACTTTCTAATCAAAGTCAAAAACAAAGCAACGGTAAATGCTTACGGGATGTGTCTATGTCCTTGGCGTGCCCGTTGGGGTATGCCAAGTTGTATATACATATCGGCGTGGGCTTCTGCGTTGCCCGTTCAGACTTTGATGGGCAATGCGACCCGGGTGGACTGCTGTCCCCTGCCCAAGTCCCTCCCAAAACGAAAAGGGCTGTATCATGCGATTTGATACAGCCCATTTTATTTCCATCTGCCGGAAGCATACCCCCGCGGCACCCGCCAAAGCCCCCTTCAGGGGGTTGGGGGGGTAGGGTTGGGGGGTTATCCGTAAATAATCTTCCCGTTCTCGTCACGGAACTCGTCGATGCCCTTGATGTATTGCTGCATGGCGCGGTAGCTCATGCCCATGCTGGAGAAGCCGCCATCGTGGTAGAGGTTCTGCATGGTCACCTTGCGGGTGAGGTCGCTGAACATCACCACGCAATAGTCGGCGCAATCCGCCGCCGAGGCATTGCCGAGGGGCGACATGCGTTCGGCAAAGTCATACAAGCTGTCGATGCCCTTTACGCCGCTGCCCGCCGTGGTCATGGTGGGCGACTGCGAGATGGTGTTCACCCGCACGCCCTTTTCGCGCCCGTAAATGTAGCCGAAGCTGCGGGCAATCGATTCGAGCATCGCCTTGGCATCGGCCATGTCGTTGTAGCCCACCATCGTGCGTTGCGCCGCCATGTAGGTAAGCGCCACCACCGAGCCGCCCTCGGCTATCGCGTCGAGCTTCTTGGCCACCTGCAACATCTTGTGGAACGATATGGCCGACACGTCGAGCGTCGTATTCAGCATGTCATAATCCAAGTCGTCATACGTCCGCTTTTTGCGCACGTTGGGCGACATGCCGATGGAGTGCAACACGAAGTCTATCTTGCCGCCCAGGGCTTCCATCGACTCGGTGAACACCCGTTGCAAATCGTCCACGCTGGTAGCATCGGCGGGTATCAGTTTGGCATCCAATTTCTTCGCCAGCTCGTCCGTCGTGCCCATGCGCACGGCCAACGGCGTGTTCGACAAGGTGATGCGCGCACCCTCTTCCACGGCGCGCTCCGCCACCTTCCAGGCGATGGAGCGGTCGTTCAACGCCCCGAACACAATCCCTCTTTTACCTTTCAATAAATGATAACTCATAATTCTTTCGGTTTAAATCCGGCACAAAGGTACGCATTTTGTGCAATAGCACCAAACTGGAGGAGAGAGGGACACAAGGCGCACAAAGCTATCCCGCGAAAGGCGTGACCCCATCATCCGTGCAGATGCCACCCATCACCTCTGTGGCACCGTGGTTTATCCCAAATCGGTCATTTAGGCTTTGTCTGATTTTTGTCCTTGTGGCGAGCGGTTTTTGCCGGCTTTTCTCGAAGGCATAGCGGGCTATGTCGAGAGGAAAGGCGGCAAAAAACGCCGTCACAAGACGGAAAGCAGGCAAAGATATTCAAAGAATGGTCTAATGACCGATTTGGGTTTATACTTTATATTGTAGGTCTATTGCAACAAAAAAACTCCGCGCCATGTGTCTTGGCACGAAGATTGCTGCAATTTAAGTTACGGAAAATCCTTTCAACCCTTTCGCACATGCGCACCATCCTGTTCATCCTGTCCGCGTGGCTGCTTTGCCCCTTCCTGCTCCCGGCTCAGGACAGCCGCGACATGCCGACACGTACCCCCGAACAGGAGGCCGCACGCCAAACCGAAATGCTGCGGCAAGCCCTGAACCTCAACGAGGCGCAGGAGCGGCTGGTGTACCGCATCAACCTGCATTACGCCCGGGAAAGGCAAGCGTCCAACTCACGCGCCGAAGCCATGGAGCGGGTGAAGCGTAAAAACGCCGACCTGCGCAAGGTGCTGACCGACGAGCAATACGAACGCCTGCAAAACAAGCATTACGAACGTTCCTCCTACCGCCTGCCCGGCAGCCGCTCCCATCCGGGCAACGCCATCGACAGCCCGCCCGCCACACGCAGCCACACGACCGTGCGCCCCAGCACCCAACCCAACCCACGCCCGATGACCCACCCCGGAAGCGGATATACGCCGCGGTAGCGGGGGGAGCTACAAGCTACAAGTAGTGAGGAGCGGGGAGCGGGAAGCGGGGAGCAGGCAGACACACCCCGCATGGCACTTGTAGCTCGTAACTCGTAACTCGTAGCTTGTAGCTTGTAACTCGTAGCTTGTAACTCGTAGCTTGTAGCTTGTAACTCGTAACTCGTAACTAAAAAAATGGGTAACCCTTACTTTCAATTCAAGCAATTCACCGTGTGGCACGACTTATGCGCCATGAAGGTGGGCATCGACGGCGTGCTGCTCGGCGCGTGGACCGACGTGCACAGCTGCCGACAACTGTTAGATGTGGGCACGGGCAGCGGGCTGATA
>CALUML010000147.1 GCA_944321745.1 uncultured Bacteroidales bacterium | reverse complement strand
CTTCAACAGCTATTGGACGGGCACCACGCCTTACTCCACCCGCGAGATAGGACAATTTGCCGCCGCCACGCCCAACACCGCCCCGCAGCAACAAGGCACGCCCTCTTACGTGTACGACCCCGCCGTCAACATGCTGCGGGTGGAATGGCCTGCCGGTGCGGATGCCGAGAACTCCGCCTGCGACCTCACCTATGCCCTGCGCATCGGCACGAAGCCGGGACTGGGCGACGTGTGGGTTGCCCACGCCGATGCCAACGGCCGCCGCCTGCGTCCGGGCGAAGGCAACGCGGGGTACAACACCTATGCCCTCGTCTCCACGGCGGGCTGGACGAAAGGCACGTACTACATCGCCGTGCAGGCGGTGGATGCCAACGGCCTGGGCGGTGCGTGGAGCGAGGAAGTAACCTTTGAATACACGGGGCTCGTGGCATCCGTCACGCTGTCGGCAGACTACATGAACCTGCTGGATACGCTCATCGTCACCACGTCCTTGCCTTACGATGAAACGCTCGATTACGCCTGGAACTTCGGCGACGGCGGGCGCAGCGTGGGGCGCGAGGGCAACCGCTGGCAGGTGGTGTTCGACCACGCCGGGCGCAAGACCCTGGGCCTCACCCTTACCGATGCCGACGGGCTGATGGCCGTGGCCACGGAGCAGACGGTGGACGTGTATCCCATCGCCTGGGAGGTGGACAGCCTGACGCACGACCGGGTGCAATACTCCGACGGCCTGTATCTGGACCTGGACGGCAACGGCACGCTCGACCTGGTGGGGCAGTCCACCGTGTTGTTGCCCAACGGCGAGGTGCAGGACCTCAAGGGCGTGTTCGAGAACAAGGAGAACAACAACCGTTTCACCAAGGTCGGACGCATCTACAATACCGACCTCGACCCCTCCACTAATGGGTATTACCTTGTCCCCATCGATTATAACATGGACGGCAAGCCCGACTTCATGGGCACGACCAACAAGGGCAACCTCTTCGTCAACCTCGGCAGCTTCGACTTCGACTTTGACACCAAAGCGGTCAGCTTGCAGCCGATAGACCCATATGCTTACACGGGGATGACCGAATACACCTTACACCAAATAGAGTACCGCCGGGACTTCAACAACGACGGCTATCCGGATGCGTGGATGAGTGCCGGGGTTTGGATGAACCAGGGCGACAACCTGACCTTTGTGCAGACGAGGGTAGGTGACCTAAACCCCGACACCAACTCGGCTTACCAGGTGTTCGACTTCGACCGCGACGGCTATGTGGACTTGCTCATAGAGGAGCACGACCAACTCCCCACCCCCACGCGCACCGACCAGGTGCTCTACCGCAACCGGGGCGATGGCACGTTCGAGCGGGTGGTGCTCTACTCCAAGGCATGGAGCAGCAACAGTTATCAAGACTACCGTTTCTTCGACCTGAACAACGACGGCTACCCGGACATGCTGTGGAGCATACGGCCCGGTCTGCAAGGCGGCGTGCTGGAAACGGGCAGCATCCACATCGTGCTGGGCGATGCCTCGATGAACTACGCGGGCAAGGAAGAAATCGTGATAGACGGCTACGGCATGAGGAATTTGCCGAGCGAAGACAACCGCCTGTACGACATGGACAACAACGGCTGGCTCGACCTGCCCGTCACGGCGACGGACGGCTTTACCACGGCGTTTGACGGCACCACCCACTTGCAGACGGCGGACGGCACGCTCTACTTCTACCCCAACTGGGAGACGGTGTTTGAAACGGAACAAAGCCCATCTTTCACTGGCGATATCAAGTACGGCAACAACCATCCTCCCTTTGCCGACCTCAACGGCGATGGTAGTCCTGATGGCGGCGATGGTTATGACGGCAGCCTCATGCGCACCAAGCACACCAACGAAGCCCCGGCTGCCCCCACCAACGTGCGGGTCATGCAGCAGGTAAGCACCGTGCTGCTGCAATGGGACGCGGCCACCGATGCCGAAACGCCTGCCGCCCACCTGCGTTACAACGTGAGCCTGAAGCGCAAGGGGGCAACGGGTGCGGACAGCTACATCCTCTCGCCCCTCAACGAGGGCAGCGACGTGGCGGCGGCCATCCCCGGCTATCCGTACCTCGCCGCCACCCGCATGGAAGTGCCCGCCTCGCGCTTCACCGTGGGCGAGGAATACGAACTGCGCGTGCAGGCCATCGACTTGTGGAACGCGCATTCGCCCTTCTCGCAGACCTTCACCTTCCGCATGGAAAGCCAGGTGGCCATCGATGCCCCGGCGGAAACCTGCACGGAGCAGCCGGTCACCCTCACCTACCAGGGCACGGAGAGCGGCACGCCCCAATGGGAAGCGGGCGAAGGCGGCGAAGTGCTGGAAGCCACGGGCAACACGGCCAGCATGGCCTGGAGCACGCCGGGCGTGAAGACCGTGCGCGTCACGGTGAACGGCCTCAGCAGCGAGCGCAGCATCATGGTGCACGCCACGCCCGACTTGGCATTGGACTTGCCCGCATCGCTCCTGGTGGGCAGCGTGGTCTATTTCACCCTGCCCGAGGCGTTTGCCGACCCGTCCAACCAGGTGGGCATCTACAGCCCGCTCTATGCCAACGGTACGCAGCCCCTGCCCATCGGCACCTATAGCAGCGAAACCGACCCCTTGCAGGCGCATCTGCTGTGCTGGCAACTGCCCATCGAACGCAAGCCCGGCACACGGGAAGCCCGCTTGTGCGTGAACGAACCGGGCAACCACACGCTGGAAGTGCGCTACGAGAGCGAGGCTTGCGGCACGCTGGCGGAGACTACCCCCGTTGAAGTGCTCGACATCCGTCCCGCCATCAGCATCGTGGGCGTGGCCGACGGCAAGAACTGCGTCTATTGGGATGCGGCGGGCATCGACCCGATGTTTGATGCCGTGCTCGTTTACCGCGAAGTGGGCGCGACCGACAACTTCGTCCAAGTGGGCCAGGCAGCGGTGGCCGATGGCCAGTTCATCGACCCCACCTCCGACCCCTCGGTGCGCAAGAGCCGCTATTGCATCGCCCTGCGCACCCCGGAAGGCATGGTGAGCGGGCGCAGCGAAGTGCACGGCAGCGTGCATGTGATGCTCAACCAAGGCTTGGCACCGAACAGCGTCAACATCGTGTGGACGGCTTATGAAGGCGGCGTGGTGAACGAGTACGCCATCCTGCGCGGCACGTCGCCCGATGCGCTCGAAGTGCTTACCACGGCCAGCGGCTATGAGACGAGCTTCACCGACCAGGCGCGTCCCGAAGGCGACGTGTATTATGCCGTGCAATACGATGCGCTCTACCAGCCCCGCGCGGCGCGGAAGTCCAAAGCCCTGCGGGCCGCCCCCACCACGATGGGACGTTCCAACGTGGTGAACGCCAACGCCTCGGCTACCATCACGCTGGCCGACGCGGTGAGCATCCTCGTGGTGGAAAGCAGCGGCGGCCTCACGCCCGGGCAGCAGGAACTGCACCTCTATGCGGAGATACTCCCGGCGGCGGCCACGTACAAGCGGGTGAACTGGCAAATCGTGTCCGGCAGCCACCTGGCCACCCTCAGTGATGCGGGCGTGCTGACCTACACGGGCAATGGCGAGAACGGCACGGTGCGCGTGAAGGCCACGACCATCGACGGCTCGGCTTGCACGGCCACGAAGGACATCCCGGTGGACGGCTTCGGCGGCGACACGCCCTCGGACGTGCCGGTACAGAGCATTACGCTCACGGCATCCTCCACCTCGCTCACGCCCTCGCAGCCTACGGTGCAGCTGGAAGTGCAAGTGCTCCCGGCCAACGCCACCGAGAAGGGGTACAGTTGGGACATCCCGGTCGGCTCGCACGTGGTGGAAGTGTCCGCCACCGGCCTGGTGACAGCCACGGGCGTGAACGGCACAGCCACCATACGCGCCACGGCAGCCGACGGCAGCGGCGTGTACGGTGAAATCACGTTCACGGCCACGGGCTTCGGCGAACCTTCCGCGCAAGAGGCTGCGCCCGTCCTGCCCGCCGCCGATGTGCTGGTCTACAGCCACGACCGCACCCTCGTGGTGAAATATGCCGAAGGTCTCGCGCTCGACCTCTTCGACCTGTCGGGCCGCCACCTCAAGCATGTTGATGAAGCCTTGGAAGAAGAAGTCATGGACGGCATCGACCCCGGCCTATACCTATTATATATAGAAGGCCACGGCAGCCGCAAGGTGGTGGTGAAGTAGTGTAAACTGCCCGCCTTCCTCCCCCGGGGGAGGAAGGCGGTGTGAGTGATATGTTTTTGATGTGTAAAGGGACGCACTTGTGAAAGCGCGTCCCTTTTTTTGAGTGCCTTGTGTGCGTGTTGTTCCTGCCCTCTATTCCTGCCCCGTTTTTCCACCCATTACCTCTGTGTCTCCGTGGGTGTGTATGTAGAGGGATAAAAAAAGAGGGTGTATCAAAATGGGATTTAGAACACAGATAATACGGATCAAACAGATTTACACGGATATTTTGCCAATGATGTCATTGGCCATCAACAGTATCCTCATCCGTGACAATCCGTTAAATCCGCTCAATCCGTGTTCGTTCTTATTTTGATACACCCTCTTGCGGGGTTGCGCATTCGGGAAGAAATCAGTATTTCTTTTCTTCGATGAGGTCGCCCTTTTCGTCCCACATGCGCCAGATGCCGGTTTTGCGGCCATCCTCGTAGTTCATTTCATAGCGTTGCGTGCCCAGTTCGTCCCAGATGCGCCATGTGCCGTGCTTCTTGCCGTTGCGGTATTCGGCTTCGGAGAGCAGCTGGCCCGAGCGGTCGTAGGTGCGCCACGTGCCGTGCAGCTTGCCGTCGCGGTAGGAACGTACCTCGTGCGGGCGGCGGTTGTCGAAGTAGATGACGTACGTGCCCTCGGGGGTGCCGTTCTTGATGGAGACTTCGAGGCGCAGCGTGCCGTTGGGGTAATACTCGCGGTAGTCGCCGGTGTACACGTGGTGTTGCTCGGGGTCGGTGAAGTAGTAGCCGTTGCTGTAGTACAGGTGAGGCTCGCCGCCGGACGGCTCGCCCTCCGGCCCGGCATGCAGGCAGGGGACAGCGGCCAGGAGAAGTGCCAGTGCGATGTGTCTTGCTTTCATAAAGTCCTTCAATTAAAAGTTTACAGGCCTCCCCAAGCCTGTTCCCGGAGGGAGGGGGGCGGGCATTCCGCCGCACCTTCTCCTTCGGGGAATGGGCTTGAGGAGGCTTTTTGTTTGGATTTTGTTAGAAACCGTATCCCGTCCAGGCGAAGATGCCGGTGTCGCAGCCCGCGTTGCCCGCTTCCACCTTCACGTCGGCATAGGTGCCTTCGGCGTTGATTTCGTTGCCCGAGATGGCGGCGGTCAGTTCGTTGGTCAGGCTGATGGACGTGCTGGCTTCGGCACCGCCCTTGCCGTCGTTCAGGTCGATGAGGTCTTCAGCTTGGCCTGCACCCTTGACAAGGGCGTTGGTGATGGTGGCCTTCGCGCCGCGGCGCACCTTGATCACATCCTGCATGTAGTGGCCTTCTTCGGTCGAGGCGGCCAGGCGCAGGTCGAAGGTCACGTTGGTGATGCGGAAGTCGGACTGTCCGGCCTGGTCGGGGTTGTTGCCGTCGAGGTTGCCGTCGGCTTCCACGCCGCGCGGGTCTTCTTCGGTGCTGGTGAAGCCTTCGTCCCAGATGCCGTAGGCGTTGGTGAGCGTGCCGTTGTAGCCTTGGGTGAAGTCGAACATGTCGTCATCCGAGTTCACGGCGAGGAGGTTGGTCACGTTGACCGAGCCGCCGAAGAACTCGATGGCGTCGTCGGCACCTTCCACCACGTAGATGTTCTCAAT
>CALUML010000146.1 GCA_944321745.1 uncultured Bacteroidales bacterium | reverse complement strand
GTCGCTGGGCGGCCTGCACGACGAGGCTGAGATACGCGGACACCGCCGCACCTACATCGGGGCGTTGCCGGGACGCATCATCCAGAACATACAGAAGGCCGAGTCGGCCAATCCCGTGTTCGTGCTCGACGAGATAGACAAGATAAGCACCGACTACAAGGGCGACCCCTCGTCGGCTTTGCTCGAAGTGCTCGACCCGGAGCAGAACACCGCTTTCCACGACAATTACCTCGATGTGGACTTCGACCTCTCCAAGGTGCTGTTCATCGCCACGGCTAATAACCTGAACACCATCCCCCGCCCCTTGCTCGACCGCATGGAGCTGATTGAGGTGAGCGGCTACACGCAGGAGGAGAAAGTGGAAATAGCCGACCGTCACCTGGTGCGCAAGGAGCTGGAGAACCACGGCCTCACTCCCGAGCAGTTCGTGCTGACCAAGCCCGTGCTGCAATTCCTCATCGACAAATACACCCGCGAGTCGGGCGTGCGCAGCCTCGACCGTCAGATAGCCTCCCTCATGCGCAAGGTGGCCAAGCGGGTGGCTTCGGGCGAAGCGTACAACGTGGAACTTACCCGGCAGGACATCGAGGAATACCTCGGCAAGCCGCGCTACAGTTCTGACAAGTACGAGGGCAACGAATACCCCGGCGTGGTTACCGGTTTGGCGTGGACGCAGGTGGGCGGCGAGATACTCTTCATCGAGTCGAGCATCAGCAAGAGCAAGTCGCCCAAGCTCACCCTCACCGGCAACCTGGGCGACGTGATGAAGGAGTCGGCCGTCCTGGCACTCGAATACGTCAAGTCGCACGCCGACCGGCTGGGCATCCCGTCCGACATCTTCGACGAGGTGAGCGTACACATCCATGTGCCCGAGGGGGCGATACCCAAGGACGGCCCCTCGGCGGGTATCACCATGGTCACGGCCCTGGTGTCGGCCTTCACCAGGCACAAGGTGCGCCGCAACGTGGCCATGACCGGCGAAATCACCCTGCGCGGCAAGGTGCTGCCCGTGGGCGGCATCAAGGAGAAGATACTCGCCGCCAAGCGTGCCGGCATCACCGACATCGTGCTGTGTGCCGACAACCGCAAGGACATCGAGGAAATCAAGAAGCAATACCTCAAAGGGTTGAAGTTCCATTACGTCACCGACATCATGGAAGTGATAGACTACGCCGTGCTGAAGAAGTGACTTGCATATATATATGTATTATTAGGAACGCGGATTTGACGGATGAAACGGATAATCACGGATGGCAGGCACATGGACTGTTTGTCTTTTACAAGGAAAAATCCGTGATTATCAGTCCCGTCCGTCAAATCCGTGTTCCTCATTTATCCAACCTCGGTTTGGAAGCGAAATGCTAATCATTAAACATTAATCATTAACCATTCCTTATGAAGCTCCCTTTGCTCTTCCTCTTGTTGTCGGTCTCCGTGGTTGTGACGGCTCAGACTCCCTCGCCTCAATCCGATGCGGACAGCCTCCGCCTGCGCGATATCGAGGAAATCGACGTGTACAGCACCGCCCGCCCCTCGCGGGTGAGCCTGCTGGCCTTGCCCTCGCTCACCATCGGTGGCGACGAGCTGTCCGCTCCCTCGTTGTTCACGCCTGCGGATGCCCTGCGGCGCGAGGCGGGCATCGCCCTCACGCGGGACGGCATTTGGGCCACCTCGGTCAACATCCGGGGCTTGTCCAAGGAGCGCATCCTCATCCTGTCCGATGGCGAGCGGGTGCAGACGGCTACGGACATCGCCGCAGCCCTCTCCACCATTGACCTCAACAGCCTGGAGCGCATCGAGGTCATCAAGGGGGCAGGCTCGGTGCTTTACGGCACGGGAGCGATGGGCGGTGTGGTCAACTTCGTGTCCGCCCGTCCCGCCTACACCGGGCGCATGACAACGAGCGGGCGCGTCGGGGGCGGCTTCGCTTCGGCCAACCGCCTGTGGACGGCCAACGCCGGGGTGCAGGTGACCGACCGCAACTGGTACGTGGGCGTGAACGGCAGTTACCGCCAGGCGCAGGACATGCGCACGCCTGCCGGGGTGATTGACAACAGCCAGTTCGAGGACTGGTCAGTGGGTGTGCAGGCGGGCCTCACCTATGCCGACACGCAGGAGTTGCTGCTCGACTACCAGCACTACGAGGCCAACAACGTGGGTTTGCCCGGCGGCGCGAGCTTCCCGGCACAGGCGCGTGTACGCTACCGCAACGTGCAGCGCAACCTGCTGAGCGGCGAGTACGTATTCCACGAGCCGGGCGTTTACTTGCGCGAATTGCGTGTGAAGGCGTACACGCAGAACTTCATACGCGATGTGGAGAACTACGTGGAGCCGAAGAAGACGACCATCCTCCCATCGAGCACGAACGTCACTTCGGGGGCGCGGGTGCTTACCGACTGGGCGTTGCCCTCCGACCGCCACCGGCTGAAGGCGGGTGCGGAGGGCTGGCTGCGCGATGCCGAGACCGTGCGCTACAACCGGCAGGAAGTGGGCGAGCGCGAGGTGCTGGTGCGCCGTGAGCAGCCCGTGCCCGATGCCACCATGCTCGACCTCGGCCTCTTTGCCCAGTACAGCTGGGACATCCTGCCCGAGCGCCTCACGCTCGACGCAGGCTTGCGCCTGGACTACATCCGCACGAAGAATGACTCGGCCTTCGACCCCGTGGTGCAGTTCATGGAAATCAACGGCAGGCCGGAAGACGAGCCGATGGACGTGGAACGCAGCCTGCTGTATGCCGCCGGGCTGTCGCACGAGTTTTCTTACGCTGCCCATGTGGATCTCTCCTACCGCCCCGCGCGGCGGCACCGGGTGGTGCTGTCGCTTTCCAACGCCTACCGCGCCGCCTCGCTGGAAGAACGCTTCAAGTACATCGACCAGGCGGGCACGCTCAGCGTGGGCAACCCGCACCTGAAGCCCGAGCAAGGCGCGTTCGCCAACCTCTCTTACCGCTTCGGCGGCGACCGCTTGCGCGTGCAGGCCGATGTGTACGCCAACTACCTGTTCAATCTCATCACGCCCCGGCTCGACCCCGCCTACACCACCGTGGACGGCGAGGTCACGGAGGCTTTGGTCAACACCAACGTGGACCGCGCCCTCTTCCTCGGGGCAGAGGTGGAGGCCGAGTACTGGTTCCTGCCCGACCTGTGGATAGCGGCCAACGCCGGTTACGTGCGCGGTCGCGACGTGCGTGCCCGTGCCTTCCTGCCCCAGCTGCCCCCGCTCAAAGGCTTGGCTGAGGTGAACTACCGCCTGCGCGACTGGTTCACCGCCACCCTCTTTGTCGATTGGGCGGCACGCCAGGCTGCCGTGGCCGAGGGCGAAAGCCCCACCGACGGTTATGCCACGCTCAACCTCGCCCTGCAGTCGGGGCGCATCCCCCTGCGCCGCCTCTACTTGCGTGGCCAGGCGGGGGTGGACAACCTGCTGAACGCCGAATACTACAACCACCTCAACACCGCCCGCGGCATCGTGCGTGCCGAGCCGGGACGCAACTTTTATGTGAAAGTGCAAGTAGGCTGGTGAAAGACGTGAAAATATGTCGCGGAAGCGTTGAAAAATATTTACTACCTTTGAGGCGTTGCTAATCCCATAAACACGCAAGCCTATGAAAAACTCCCACTCAGGCGGCAGGTTCCGGCCACAGGCAACCCTCGCATTCGTGGCAACGCCCCGTTTCCTTTCCCTATCGTTCATGCCCAAGGCATGATGTGCCTACCTGTGTACCTAACCATAAAAACTCCAGCCTATGACTCCGCCACACACCTGACCGCCAGCCACGAGGCACGATGCCCGGCGGGCAAGAGACCGCGAGAAACTTTAATTAATCAATAACAAAACATTAACAACTATGAAACGACAATATCTAATTTATGCAGCAAGCTGTGTGCTGTGCTTGCTGAGTTCGTGCAACGAACAAATGATGGTGGAAGAGAATCAACAGCTTTCCTCTTCCCCTGTTACCTTAAAATCCGCTAACTGGAATGGTGATTATTACATGTGTTTGGAAAAACTGGCATTCACTTTCTATGAAACGTTCCAAGCTTCCGAAGAATTCAGGGAATTGGTGATAAATAAATTTGCGAGTACGGGAAGAAAAAATCTGCTTATTCAGGAGTTGATAGGTTATAACGAATGGGATACACGGATAGGTCACCTGTGGGCAGATAATCCATGTGGAGAATTTGTCGTTGATATAACCCAGATGTATCCCAACATCCGTTTAACCATTGTGGATGACATAGAGGAAATATATGATTACATACCTTCTTCAACTCCTTCTGTAACGAGTTCGGATGGAGGGGAAGCAACTGCTCCCGCTGATGAGAATGTTTATGTTGCGGTTGGATATAAATTTGTTGGCACCTCTTTAGACGAGCCTATGTCTGCATATACGAGACAAAGTGGGGATGAAATTACAGATGTATATCATTATGACGATTTCCCTATTATCATAGAGGGAGGAAGCGAATATTCGGATGAAGAAATTGCAGATGCAGTTTTTTACAAAGGGCAAGGAGGGCAGTCGGAAAAAGATGATATTACTCTATTGGTAATAGAGTTAGGGAAGAAATGTACAGATAATCCACATGGCATTTGCCGAATAAAAATAGGGCCTTGGGTTATTGTAGACAATGGAATGCAAATAGCTATAGATGAAAACAGATTAGTGGCTGTTGAATATGAGGGTAGTTCGAACTTATATGAAATGGAAACAGTTTCATTGGAATTGGCATCTTCTCCTGTAATTGACATGACTAATGTTTGGATGTCAATAGATGAGGAAATACTTATAACCGATGAATATTGTGAGACATCATACAAAGCAGTTCCCATTCAGCAGAGCGTATTCAACCCCTCCGTAGGAGAATATGGGGGATTTGAATTTGTGGTTGAAAATATTGAATAATAGTTTATTTGATGAAAAAGACATTTCTTGTTATATGGTGTTTATTGCTGCTTTTCGTTTGCGTGGGTTCTTATGCTCAAGATGCTTGTGAGGCCTGCGGGCTTCCCAAGAGTGTCCACTCAGACTTTTACACAGTGGACGTGGAGCAGGTACGCTGCCTGGCGAGGCATTCGGACAAAGACATCACGGCGTTTTACACTTATGCGCCTGGGTGTGGTTCGAGTGAAAGAGGATTGCCTTTAGTCGTGGAACTTGCAAGGCAATATGGCATGGATCTGTATTTGCTGTTGATGGATAAGGAAGATGATAAGTTTAGTACTATCAATCCAGTATCTGCTATGATTGATACGGTGTCTTGCTATGAATTAAAAGCTGTCATCATTACTGATTCACTGTATAGCCCTAAAAGTTTCAAACGGTTAAATGCTCCTATTCGTAAGTTTATCCGAATAGACGGCGAAAGATACTACGAAAAGTACACTCGCTTTTTGAAAGAGATAATTCCGCCAGACTTTGAACCCAAGTTCGACAGAATGAAAATGCTTGTACTAAATCGCCAAGGAGAAGTGTTGCTTGTTACGAGCTATGAAGATGTTTTGGTAAACGGGGATGGAACTGTGGACGGCTTCATACTAAGGGAGAAAGTGAAGCAATGTGTGGAAAAGGAGAGAAAGATAAATCAACATCAAAGCCTCCGTTCGCACAAGTTGCAAACTTGTTCCAATGTGTACGCTAAGAGTTAAGATTAGAGAACTTTTAAACTGCTTTTAACCATATTTGCAAGCAGAATGGCGGGGGGGTGATACCGCGCCATTCTGCCTGCTTAAAACAAATCAATAATGAAAACAACTCTCCTATTTGCAGGATGCTTCCTGCTGTGCGGACAATTTTCTTATGCTCAAAACGTGTATGAAGC
>CALUML010000145.1 GCA_944321745.1 uncultured Bacteroidales bacterium | reverse complement strand
TCTGTATGTTCTGGATGATGCGTCCCGGCCACGCCCCGATGTAGGTGCGGCGGTGTCCGCGTATCTCAGCCTCGTCATGCACGCCGCCCAGCGACACCCGCACGTACTTGCGCTTGAGGGCCGTGGCGATGGAACGTCCCAGCGACGTCTTGCCCACCCCGGGAGGGCCGTACAGGCAAATGATGGGCGACTTCATATCGCCCCGCAGCTTCAGCACAGCGAGGTGTTCCAGAATGCGTTCCTTCACCGTGTCCATGCCGAAGTGGTCGGCATCGAGCACCTTCTTGGCGTTCTTCAGGTTGAAGTTGTCCTTCGTGTACTCGTTCCACGGCAGGTCGAGCATCGTCTCGATGTAGTTCAGCTGCGTGGGATAGTCGGGCGAGTGGGGATGCATGCGCTCCAGCCGCTTCAGCTCCTTGTCGAATGCCTTGGCCACGGCCTCGCCCCATTTCTTGGTCTTCGCTTTTTCCTTCAACTCGTTCAAGTCCAGCTCGGCCGCATCGCCCAACTCGTGCTGGATGGTCTTCATCTGCTGCTGCAGGAAATACTCGCGCTGCTGCTGGTCGATGCCCTCCTTGGCCTTGTTCTGTATGCTCAGCTTGAGGTCGATGAGCTGCGACTCCTTGTTGAGCAGTTCGAGCAACTGGTAGCCGCGCTCCATCAGCACGTCCTGTTCGAGCAAGGCCTGCTTGTCCTTCACGTCGAAGGGCATGTTGGAACATACGTAATTGATGAGGAACACGGGGTTTTCGATGTTGCGGATGGCGAACACCGTCTCGGGAGGCATCGAGCCCGACTTGGCGATGACGCTCGTGGCGAGGTCCTTGACGGATGAAACCAACGCCTGGAACACCTCGTCGTCCTTCGCCTCGGCCCGCACATCGTCGCACAACGCCACGTGTGCCCGCATGTAGGGCTTTTCCTTCACCACCTCGCCCAGACGGAAACGCTTTTTCCCCTCCAGGATGACGGTGGTCGAATTGTCCGGCATTTCCAACACGCGCACAATCTGCGCCGCCGTGCCCATGGTGTACAGCTCCGCCCCGCCCGGGTCTTCCGTGTGGGCGTCAATCTGCGTGCACACCCCTATCACGGCGTTGTTTTCCTGCGCCTCGCGTATCAGCTTGAGCGACTTGGGGCGCGCCACCGCCACGGGCGACAGCACGCCGGGGAATATCACCATGTTGCGCAAGGGAAGGATGGGCAACGTCTCGCCCGCATCCAGCTGAAACTCCCCGTCGGAAGGCCGCTCGTCCAGCGAGATGATGGGGTACACCTCCGCATGGCCTTCCATTTCCTCCAAAAAGATTTTATCTGACGATTTAATCATAAATAACCATTCAATGTTAAACGTATATTATAAAGACAATAGCCGTTCGTTTCGAACAGCTACTCAAGCCCCAATCGGTCTTTGGGTTAAACGCCATGTCGTCGACAAGCCCGGGCGGGCCAGCTTCCTTGGTGCTTCTTTCTATTCAAGTCCTACCTTTCCACCATGTCCCCGGGCGTTTGCCGGTTTTTGAAGTTCTGCCCGAACACCTTGGCCGTCACGGTTTCCACCGCTACTTTCCACACCCTCACGTTGCGCAGGGCCGGGGCGGAATAAGCAAAGTCGCGGGTCACGTAGTGGCGCATCAGCATGTTGAGGCACTGCTCCTTCTCGGCCAGGTCATCGTCGGCCACAAACGACACGGTGCCGGTGCACAGCACGCTGGCCGACTCCATGCTGTAACTGCACGCCACGTCGGGATGCTGGCAGCGCAGGGCACGCGCCGTGCACAACGTCAGCGACACGCGGTTGTCACGCGCCAGCAGGCCCACATGCTTGCCCTCGGGCGCGGAATGCAGGATGAACTCCTGCCCGTCGTAGCCGAAATTCATGGGGACAACGTAAGGCACGCCGTCCGCCCCGTTCATGCCCACAAAGCAAATGTCGCATTGGGCGATTACCCGGTCTATCTCGTCCTTGTCAGTCAGTCGTATCGTTCTCATATGTCATAAGGCCGCAGCCACTTTCTACTTTCACCTTTCTACTTTCTACTTTTGCCTTTCCACCTCTCCCTTCCCGCTCTTTTCAAACAGGTTGTACAGGTAGTCCACCGTGCCGTCGATGCCCAGCACGGACGAGTTGATGCACACGTGGTACGAGGCGGCGGCCCCCCACGTTTTCCCCGTGTAATAATTGTAATAGCCCGCCCGCCGCTTGTCCGTCTTCTCCAGCATGTCCTCGGCCTTGTCTTCCGTCAGGTCATCCATGCGTTCCAATATCCGCCTCTTGCGGTCGGCCAGGTCGGCGGTGATGAACACGTTCAGCACGTGCGGGTAATTCCGCAGGATGTAGTCGGCGCACCGGCCCACGAACACGCAATGCTGCTTGTCGGCCAGCTCGCGGATGATGTCGCTCTGTATCTTGAACAGCGTCTCGTTGCTCAGATAATTTTCCAGAAAATTGCTTGAGATGAAGTTGTTCCTCAGTCCCAGCCAGCCCCCGGTGAGGCTGTACGTCTTTTTCTCGTCGGCCGCTTCGAAAAACTCCTTGCCCAGCCCGCTTTCCTTGGAGGCCAGGCTGATAAGTTCCTTGTCGTAATAAGCGAAGTGCAGGCGCCGGGCAATCTTCTCGCCTATCTCGCGCCCCCCGCTGCCATACTGGCGGCCTATGTTGATGATGCAATGTTCCATTGAATAACGGTTAGTAATTAGTGGTTAGTGATTAACTATTAACGGTTGGCCATTTCCGCATTCCGCTTCCCGGCTTCCACCTTGAACTGCCGGAACTGCTTCCACAGCAGCACCCCGGCGATGACCGCCGCGCAGAAGTCGGATATGGGGAAACTCATCCACACCCCGTTTACCCCCATGAACGAGGGCAGTATCAGCAAGCAGGGCAACAGGATGATGAGCTGGCGGCTCAGCGAGAGGAATATCGCCTTGCCCGCCATGCCGATGCTTTGGAAAAAGTTGGATGTGACCATCTGGAAGCCCACGATGGGATACATGATGAACGTGAGGCGCAGGCCGATGACCGACAAGTCCACCAAGTCGGTGTCGGTCGTGAAGATGGCCACCACCGCGTGCGGGAACAGCTGCACGAACACGAAGCCCGCTACCATGACGACGGTGGCAAAGAGGATGGACTTCTTCAGCACCTCCGTGACGCGCGGGTAGAGCCTTGCCCCGAAGTTGTATCCGGCAATGGGCTGCATGCCCTGGTTGATGCCCATCACAATCATGATGAACAGGAAGGCGATGCGGTTGACGATGCCATACGCCCCCACCGCCAGGTCGCCGCCCGTGCGCAGCAAAGCCTGGTTGATGACAATGACGATGAGGCAGGCGGCGGCGTTCATGAAAAACGGTGCCGAGCCGATGGACAGCATGTCCACCACCAGCTTCCGCCGCAGGCGCAGGGCACTGCGCTTGATGTGCAGGAAATAGCGGGGATTGGAGAAGAACTTGAACTGCCACACCAGCATGACGACCTGGGCGATGACCGTGGCACTGGCCGACCCCTTGATGCCCCACTTGAAGCCGAACACGAACAGCGCGTTCAGCCCCGCGTTGATCAGCACGGTGAAGATGGTGGCATACATCGACTTCTTCGGCTCGCCCGCCGAGCGCAGCAGGTTGTTCAGCCCCATGTACATGTGCGTGAACACATTGCCGACGAGCAACACCCGCATGTATTGCCGGGCATACGACAACGTCTCCTCGCTTGCCCCGAAAAAATACAGGATGGGGTCGAGGAAAATCAGCGTAATCACCGAAAAGGCAATCCCCACAATCAGGTTCAGCCCGATGACATTGCCCAGTATGACGTTGCCCGTCTCGTAGTCCTGCTGCCCCAGGCGGATGGACAGCAGCGTGGAGCCCCCCGCCCCCACCAGCGAGCCGAAGGCCGCGGCCAGGTTCATGAGCGGGAAACAGATGGCCAGCCCCGACAGGGCCAGCGCGCCCACCCCGTGGCCGATGAAAATGCTGTCCGTGATGTTGTAGAGGGAAGAAGCCGTCATGGCGATGATGGCAGGCAGGGCGTATTGTCTCAACAGCTTGCCAATGCTCTCCGTGCCAAGCTCGGCCGGTGTCGTCTTGTTGTTCATTCTTTTTTATACCTATCCTTTCGGCGTGCAAAGGTACGAAAAAAGCGGGACACGGAAGATTTTGCCGGAGAAATGAATACCCGCCGGGCGGCCTCCCCGCGTTCATCCCAAATCGGTCATGAGGCTTTGTCTGATTTCTGTTCTTGTGGCGAGCGGTTTTTGGCGGCTTTTCTCGAAGGCATAGCGGGCTATCTCGAGAGAAAAGGCGGCAAAAAACGCCGTCACAAGACGGAAAGCAGGCAAAGATATTCCGCGAATGGTCTAATGACCGATTTGGGTTCATATCAGCGGGATGCCCGCCGCGGCGCAGGCCCGCCGCATATCGTCGGGCCAGATGCTGGCCTGCACCTCGCCGATGTGCGCCTTGCGCAGGAAGAACATGCACAGGCGCGACTGCCCGATGCCCCCGCCGATGGAGAGCGGGAGCGACCCCTCGAGCAACCGCCGGTGGAAGTACAGCTCCCGCCGCCCCTGCTGCCCGGTCAGTTCCAGCTGCCGCAGCAGGGCGTCCTTGTCCACGCGGATGCCCATGGACGACACCTCCAGCGGGATGCCCAGCACCGGGTGCCACAGCAGGATGTCGCCGTTCAGTCCCGGCAGCCCGTGTTCGCCCGGCGAGGTCCAGTCGTCGTAGTCGGGGGCGCGGCCGTCGTGCGGCCGGCCGTCGCCCAAGGCCGCCCCGATGCCGATGATGAACACCGCCCGGTGCCGCCGCGCGATTTCATGCTCGCGCTCCTTCGGGCCGAGGTGCGGGAACTGCTTGCGCAGCTCCTCGGCATGGACAAACGTGATGTCGGGCGGCAGGCAGGGGCGCATTTCCGGGAAACTCTCCCACACGAGGTATTCCGTGCGCAGCAGCACGCCATAGATGCGCCTCACCACCGCCTTCAGGAAGTCGATGTTGCGCTCCCCGGGGGTCATCACCCGCTCCCAGTCCCACTGATCCACGTAGAGCGAGTGGATGTTGTCCAGCTCCTCGTCCGCGCGGATGGCGTTCATGTCCGTGTAGATGCCGTAGCCCGGCTCGATGCCGTAGTCGGCCAGCGTCACCCGCTTCCACTTGGCCAGCGAATGCACCACTTCCGCCCGTGCGCCGCCCATGTCGCGGATGGGGAAGCTCACGGCCCGCTCCACGCCGTTCAAGTCGTCGTTCAAGCCCGTGCCTTGCAGCACGAACAGCGGTGCCGTGACGCGCCGCAAGCGCAATTCCGCCGAAAGGTTGGCCTGGAAAAAATCCTTCAGCCGCGCGATGGCCAGTTCCGTCTGTTGCAGGCTTATCAAGGGCTTGTAGCCCGATGGCGTAATCAGATTGCTCATATCCTTTCGCTATATTTATCCATTATTACAATAATCGGATGCAAATATAGGCAAAATGACACAATCCGCCGCAAGAACGAAGAAAAAAGAGAACCTTGCAGGCCACAGCGGCAACCGGGACACGCACCCCGGGAAATTCCGTGCCTACGCAGCCGGATTTCCGTTATAACGCGGCCAGATTTCCGTTATAACGCAGCCAAATTTCCGTTATAACGCAAAAAAACACGGGGTCAAGCAGGGCGTTTTGCCCGCAGAAACACGCCGTGCCTGCCGGTGAAAAAAGTGGCGCATCCCTGTTCCGTCAAAATTTCTTCCGTACCTTTGCAACGGAATAAGTAGCTGTTCAAAATTAAATATTATCATATTGTGCGCTATTTTGGAGATGTTTTTTCCTGTCCGAAGAGGGAGTGTAGCGGGCTACAC
>CALUML010000144.1 GCA_944321745.1 uncultured Bacteroidales bacterium | reverse complement strand
ACCTGACGCGCTGCCGATCTAATGACGGGGCGGGGGGCGAGGGTCCGTTGCTTGGACGTTGCCGGTGGGAGATTTCTCGCTGCGCTCGGAATGACGGGGCGGGCGGCGACGGTCCGTTGCTTGGGGGTTGCCGGTGGGAGATTTCTCGCTGCGCTCGAAATGACGGCGGGCTGCCCGGCTGTCCATTGTTCATTGTTAACTGTTCATTGTACATTGTATTTCGTATCTTTGCCCCTACGAAACAACGCACGCCTTATGCTGAACATCTACCGCGCCTCCGCCGGGTCGGGCAAGACCTACCGCCTCACCCAGGACTACATCCACCTGCTGCTCGACCCCCGCCGCGAGCGCACCTACCGCCACATCCTGGCCGTGACCTTCACCAACAAGGCCACCGAGGAAATGAAGTCGCGCATACTGAGGGAACTGCACGCCCTCGCCAAGGGTGACGGCTCCGGCTACCGCGCCGCCCTGGCCTCCCGCTACGGCATGGCCCCGGCGGAGGTGGACGCGCGCGCCCGCAAGGTGCTCGTGGAGCTGCTGCACGACTATTCGGCCTTCTCCGTGAGCACGATAGACAGCTTCTTCCAGCAGGTGATACGCGCCTTCGCCCGCGACATCGGCGTGAACGGCGCCTACACCCTCGAGCTCGACAGCGACCGCACCCTGGAGCAGGCCGTGGACAACCTCTTCGCCGACCTCTCGCGCACCGACAACCGCCAGCTCCTCCAATGGCTCACCCAGCTGGCCGAGGAGCGCGTGGAGCAGGCCGAGAACTGGAACATGCGCTCCAGCATCGTGGACCTGGGCAAGGAGATTTTCAAGGAAAACTTCCAGTACCGAGCCGAGGAAACCAACCGCAAGCTGCACGACCGCGCTTTCCTCGACGCCTACCGCAGCGAGCTGCGCCGCATCAAGGCCGCCTTCGAGCAGCGCGTGCGCGAGGCCGCCACCGAGGCCCTGAACACCGTGGCCCTCTACGGGCTGGCGGCGGAGGACTTCAAGGGGGGCGCCGCGCGGTCGCCCGTGAAGAGCCTGCTGCCCCTCAGCCGCGGGCGCATCCCGGCGGAAGACAAGCTCCAGACCCTCTTCGGCCTCGCGGAGGGCGCGGAAGCCTGCTACGCGAAAAACGCCCGCCCCGCCCTCAAGGAAGCCATCACGGCGGCCTACGACAACGGGCTCGGCGCGGCCGTCCGGCGGCTCAAGGAGACGTTCGACAAGGACACCGTCCCCTACAACTCGGCCTGCATCGTGCTCAAGCACCTCAACACCCTCGGCGTGCTGGCCGACCTGGCCGTCGAAATCAAACGCCTCACCGAGGAGCAGAACGCCATGCTCATCGCCGACACCAACCTGCTGCTCAACCGCATCATCGACAACAGCGACACGCCCTTCGTCTATGAGCGCACCGGCGTGCGGGTGGACCATTACATGATAGACGAGTTCCAGGACACCTCCGTGCTGCAATGGCACAACTTCCGCCCCCTCGTGGCCGACAGCCTCGCCGCCGGGCACTTCAACCTCCTGGTGGGCGACGTGAAGCAGAGCATCTACCGCTTCCGCAACTCCGACTGGAAGCTGCTCGACGAGCAGGTGCTGCGCGACTTCCGCCCCGGACAGCTGCGCGAAGAGCACCTCGACACCAACTGGCGCAGCGACCGCAGCATCGTGCAGTTCAACAACACCTTCTTCCGCCGGGCGGCGCAAGCCCTGCAGGACAAGCTCGACGGCAGCATGGCCGAAGCCTTCCCCGGGGGCAAAGTGCCCAAGCTTTTGCAACAGCGCATCGTGCACGCCTACGGGCACCTGGAGCAGCGCACCTCCCCCCGCGCGGGCGAGGGGCACGTGCGGGTGGACTTCATCGACTACGAAGGCCGGAAGTCGCAGGACAAGTGGCAACCCCAAGCCCTCGCCCGCCTGCCCGCCCTGCTCGAAGGCTTGCAGGACCGGGGATACCGCCCGGCCGACATCGCCATCCTCGTGCGCTGGAGGACCGAGGCACGCGCCGTGACCGACTTCCTGCTGCACTACAAGACCACCCCCGAGGCCCGCCCCGGCTACTGCTACGACGTGATGGGCAACGAGGGCCTGCGGGTGGACGCGGCCCCGTCCGTGCGCTTCCTCGTGGGGGTGATGCGCCTGCTGATGCGCCCCGACGACGGCGTGCAGCGCGTCGTCACGCACTACGAATACCTGCG
The DNA here is from genome assembly GCA_944321745.1 of uncultured Bacteroidales bacterium. Classification (GTDB taxonomy): domain Bacteria; phylum Bacteroidota; class Bacteroidia; order Bacteroidales; family Paludibacteraceae; genus QVMH01. The sequence continues at coordinate 3,773 of CALUML010000144.1, read as the reverse complement.
GGGGCGGCGCGGCCTGTCCGAGGACGACGCGCTGAACGCCTGCTTCGCCAGCGGGGCGGACGCTTCGCCCTTCGCCTTCATGACCGCCGCCGAGCAGGCCGGGCTGGCCGAGGTGGCGCACCGCGAGCTGTACGGCATGGTGGAGCGGCTGGTGGCCCTCTTCGGCCTGGGCGGATGGGCGGGCGAGGCGGTGTTCGTGCAGGCGTTCCAGGATGTCGTGCTGCGCTTCACCGCCGGGCGCACCACCGACCTGCACAGCTTCCTCGCCTGGTGGGAGAAGAACAGCGACAAGCAGTTCGTGTCCGCCCCCGAGGGCGGGGAGGCCGTCCGCATCATGACCATCCACAAGTCCAAGGGGCTGGACTTCCCCGTGGTCATCATCCCCTTCTGCGATTGGGAGTTCGAGTCGGTGAGCAGCCCGAGCAGGCGCACCTTCCTGTGGTGCGAACCCCGGCGTGCACCGTTCAACGCCTTTCCGCTGCTGCCGCTGGAATACGGGGCGCGGCTGGGGCGGTCGGTGTTCGCCACCGAGTTCTTCACCGAGCGGATGCACCAGTACATCGACTGCCTCAACGTGGCCTACGTGGCCTTCACCCGCGCCGAGCACGAGCTGATATGCTTCGCCCCCAAGGCGGCGGACCCGAAGAAAGCGGCGGATGGCGTGGGCAAGGTCGGCTCGCTGGATGCCCTGCTGTGGATGTTCCTGCAGCAGCCCGCGCCGGACGGCGGCGGCGACATCGACCTGGCGGCGCATTACGTGGAGGGGGAAGGCCGTTTCGAGCTGGGCGCGGACACCGCCGGCCGCTCCGCCGACGACCGGCCGGCAGCGGCGGTGGGCTTGCGGCACTATCCCGTGACCGACCCGGCGGGCCGCTTGCAGGTGCGCCGCCAGGGGCTGGACTTCTGGCTCGAAGGCCAGCAGCTGACCGACAGCGCGGTGAACTACGGCACCGTCATGCACCGCCTGTTGCAGTCGGTGCGCCACCGCGACGATGCGGAGCGGGCGTTGCGCGAGTGCTGCCTCGGCGGCCTGGTGGCCGAGGCCGACCTGCCCCTGGTGCGGGGCGAGCTGGAACGCTTCTGGCGGTTGCCCCACGTGGAGGAATGGTTCGCCCCCGATGCCGTGGTGATGAACGAGGTCCCGATACTCACCCCCGATGGCCGCCAGTACCGCCCCGACCGGGTGGTGCTGCGCGGGGGCGTGGCTACGGTGGTGGATTACAAGTTCGGCGACCGCGAGCGGCCCGCCTACCACGACCAGGTGCGGCAGTACATGCGGCTGGTGGGGCAGATGGGCTACCGGGTGCGGGGCTTCCTGTGCTACGTGTCGCTGGGCAAGGTGGTGGAAGTTGACGGCAATGAACAATGAACAATGAACAATGAACAATGGACAATTAACAATGAACAATGCCATGCGGCTTGGGGAACTCCTTGCGTCCTCTTTATGCCGGATGGCATTGTTCATTGTTCATTGTTCATTGTTCACTGTCTTCTGCTGAATTCGCATCCGCAGTATTGTTGGTTGTAGAAGCCGTTTTCGGCCAGCAGGATGCGTCGGCGTTCGCTCAGCCCGCCCTTGCGCCAGTTCTTGTCCCAGAACTCCACGCCGGGGAAGCGGGAGGCGGCTTCCCGTCCGGCTTCGGCTATCTGTTCCAGGCTCTTCCAACGCGACGAGGCCAGCGTGGTGGCGATGCGGTCGAACCCATGCTCGTGTGCATAGCGTGCCGTGGCCGTGAGGCGCAGGCGGAAGCATTGCAGGCAACGCCGCCCCCGTTCGGGTTCGTCCTCCAGTCCCTGCACGTGGGCGAGCCAGGCTTCGTGGTCGTAGTCGGCATCCACGATGTCCAGTCCCAGCGAGCGGGCGTAACGGGTGCATTCCGCCTTGCGGATGTCGTATTCCTCACGGGGGTAAATGTTCGGGTTGCAGTAGAACAGGGTGGGGCGGATGTCGTTGGCCAGCAGCCATTCGATGATGGCCGCCGAGCACGGGGCGCAGCAAGTGTGGAGCAAGAGGGTTTGCATAGGGGGTAGAGGGTTAAAGGAGAAAGTACAAAGGTAAATGATAAATCGTCCAATCGTCTAATCGCCTAATCGTAAATGGTAAATTGTCCAATAGTAAATCACCTGATGTCTTCCAGCTTGTACGGCGTTTCCTGGTACACGAAGTAGTTGAGCCAGTTGGTGAACAGCAGGTTGGCATGGCTCCGCCAGCGCACGAGCGGCCCGCGGGCGGGGTCGTTGTCCCGGTAATAGTTGCGGGGCAGGTCGATGGGCAGGCCCTTCTGCAGGTCGCGGCGGTACTCGGCATCGAGCGTGTAGGGCGAATACTCCGAATGCCCGGTGACGAACAGTTCGCGTCCGCCCCGCCCCATGACCATGTACACGCCCGCTTCGGGCGATTCGGACAAGATGGATAACGCCCCGACCTGGCGGATGTCGTCGGCGCGCACCTCGCTGTGGCGGCTGTGGGGCACGAAGAACACATCGTCGAACCCCCGGAAGATGGGGTTCTGCGGGTCGTTCACCGTGTGTTCGAACACGCCGAAGAGCTTCCGTTCCAGCGGGTATTTCGGGATGCCGTAGTAGTGGTACAGCCCGGCCTGCGCCGCCCAGCAGATGTACAGGGTGGAGGTGACGTGCGTGCGTGCCCAGTCGAGGATGACCGTCAGCTCGTCCCAATAGTTCACTTCCTCGAAAGGCATCCGCTCCACGGGCGCGCCGGTGATGATCATGCCGTCGTAGGTGCTGCCCTCCACTTGCGCGAAGGTCTTGTAGAACGCCATCAGGTGCTCGATGGGCGTGTTCCTGGACGTGTGGCTCCGCATTTGCAGGAAGTCTATCTCTATCTGCAAGGGCGAGTTGGACAGCAGGCGTATCAGGTCTGTCTCCGTGGTAATCTTCAGCGGCATGAGGTTGAGCACGAGCAGCCTCAGCGGGCGGATGTCCTGCCCGGACGCGCGCTCCGAGTCCATCACGAAGATGTTCTCCCGCCGCAACGTTTCCACGGCGGGCATTTGTATGGGAATGTTTACGGGCATATCGGTTCAGCTACGAGCTACAAGCTACAAGCTACGAGCTACAAGCTACGAGCTACGAGCTACAAGTTATTCTTTATTCCATGTTTTGCTAACCTAAGCCCCTCCTTGGGAGGGGTTTGGGGAGGCCTTCCCTCCTCGTGGTTTGGGGAGGCTTAATAATACTCCCTATACAGCCTCCAGTACTCCAGGCTGCCGATGAAGCGGTCGAGGAAGGCGTTCAGCTCCGCCAGCAGGTCGGCGGACTGCTTGTTCACCGCCCAGCAGCCGGGCTGCTCCAGGCTCACGGGCAGCGAGGCATCCAGGTTGCGGTGCTCCCGGACCAGCTTGCGTGCCAGTTGTTCGTGCACGATGGTGTGCTTCACCCTCCCGGCGGCCACCCCCTCGGCCAGCTTTTCCGGGTTCGTGTACGCTATACCTATTATATATATGGTGTCGGCAATCTCGTCCGACAGGTGTTGCAGGCACATGCGGTGCGGCGAGCCTTGGGGGATGTACACCGTGTCGCCCGCCAGTTGGTGTTGCTGCGTGATGGTGCCTTGCCCGGTAAGCGTGTCGGCGCGTTGCACGAGCATCTGGCGCGACAGCATCAGCGGGCGGGTGAAGTCCAACGCGTAGCCCCATTGGACGGTGGGGGGCATGGCGGCGGCCACGAGGTCGTAATGCCCGGTGGCCAGTTCGCCGATGCAGCGGGACAAGTCGTCCACAGGCGTGACGGCCAGTTGCATCCCCAGGCTG
>CALUML010000143.1 GCA_944321745.1 uncultured Bacteroidales bacterium | reverse complement strand
GAAGCCTATCTTTTCCTTCGTTTCGTGGTTGGAGATAACGCCCCAGCAGTTGATTTCCGAGCCCGTGCCCGAAGTGGTGGCGATGGTCACCGTAGGCAGACCGGGGTGTTGCAGCGGCAGGCCCTTGCCCGTGCCGCCCTGCACGTAGTCCCACAAGTCGCCGGGGTTGGTGGCCATGGCGGACACGGCCACGGCGGAGTCGAGCACGGCACCCCCGCCCAAGGCCAGGATAAAGTCGCAACCGTTGTCGCGGGCGCAAGCGGCGGCCTGCATGACGACTTCCTTCGAGGGGTTTTCGTGGATGTTGTCGCACACCACGTAGGCCACCCCGGCGCGGTCGAGCTGGGCGGTGACGCGGTCCAGCGTGCCGCTCACTTTCACCGACTTGCCGCTGGAGATAAGCAGCAAGGCTTTCTTGCCCGGCAACGCCTGGTTGCCCAATTCGTTCAACTTGCCACAGCCAAACAGCAGCTTGGTGGGCGTGTAAAGCATGAAATCTGTGTACATATATTACATATATTAAAGTTGAGATGCAAAAGTACGTCCCTTCACCCTTTCCATAACAACCCGCGTGAGGGGAATGTTTACCTTTATTACGGACAAGACCGGACAAACGGTTTTGCCCCGATAGAAAAGATGTTGTACTTTTGCAGGGGCTGGAGAGGCATCGGCACACGGATTTGCCCCCCCTCCCCCGCCCAAACATCGGAACACATGAACGGAAAGAAACTCTTCATCGAGACCCACGGCTGCCAGATGAACGTGGCCGACAGCGAGGTGGTGGCTGCCATCATGCAGACGGACGGCTTCACCCTGACCGACCGCATCGACGAGGCGGACGCCATCCTGATAAACACCTGCTCCATACGCGACAATGCCGAACAAAAAGTGGCGCAGCGGCTCAAATACTTCCAGTCCCTCAAGCGTCAACGCCCCCGGCTGGTGGTGGGCGTGATAGGCTGCATGGCCGAACGCGTGCAGGACGAGCTGGTGACCACGCTCGGCGCGGACCTGGTGGCAGGACCGGACGCTTACCTGGACTTGCCCCACCTCATGGCCTCCGCCGAGCGGGGCGAACGGGCCGTCAACGTGCAGCTATCGACCACCGAGACCTACCGCGACGTGCTGCCCGCCCGCATCGGACGCTCCGTGAGCGGCTTCGTGTCCATCATGCGGGGATGCAACAACTTCTGCTCGTACTGCATCGTGCCCTACACCCGGGGACGCGAACGCAGCCGCGACCCGGAAAGCATCCTGCACGAGGTGCGCGACCTCCAGGCCAAAGGCTACCGCGAAGTGACCCTGCTGGGACAGAACGTGAACTCGTACCGCTTCGAGGGGGCGGACGGGTGCACGGTGGACTTTCCCGACTTGCTGGCCACCGTGGCCGAGGCCGTGCCGGACATGCGCGTGCGCTTCACCACCTCGCATCCCAAGGACATGAGCGACCGCACGCTGGAAGCCATCGCCGCCCACCCCAACCTGTGCCGCTTCATCCACCTGCCGGTGCAGTCGGGCAGCAACCGCATTCTGAAGCTGATGAACCGCAAATACACCCGCGAATGGTACCTGGACCGCATCGCGGCCATCCGGCGCATCCTGCCCGACTGCGCCATCGGCACGGACGTGTTCTGCGGCTTCCACAGCGAAACGGAGGACGACCACCGCGACACCCTGTCGCTCATGCGCGAAGTGGGATTCGACTCGGCCTTCATGTTCAAATACTCCGAGCGGCCCGGCACCTACGCCGCCCGCCACCTGCCCGACGACGTGCCCGAAGAGGTGAAACTGCGCCGCCTGGCCGAAATCATCGAACTACAAAACGAATTGTCCGCCGCCAGCAACCGCCGCGACGTGGGACGCGAGTTCGACGTGCTGGTGGAAGGCTTCTCCAAGCGGTCGCGCGAACAACTGTGCGGGCGCACCTCGCAGAACAAAATGGTAGTGTTTCCCCGTAGCACGCACCGCATGGGCGACACCGTGCGGGTGCGCATCACCGCCTCCTCGGCCGCCACGCTGATAGGGGAAGAAGCACAAAATCCTTCCCAAGGAGAAAGCGCAAAATAATTTGGTTTACATAATTATTTCATCTATCTTTGTCCGTGCATTGACACAGTCCACTGCACGACATTCCACAATATGTTTAACAAAAGATTTAAGCAATGAAAAAAGCGATTTTAGGAGCCGCCGTGGTTGGCGCGCTCATGGCGTTCAGCTCATGCGCCAACAAGGAAAGATGTTACGAAATAACAGTCTCGGCCGAAAACCCGCTGACCGGCGAGCCCATCAGCGTGTCGGAATACGTGCGCACCACCAAGAACGACATCAAGGATGCCGAAGAACAGACGAAGGCACAACTCGCCGCCTTGGGTATCAAGGACGACCTCATCACCATCGACTCAAAGTCGGTGCCCGACTCGAACTGCGACTGACAAACGACATCAAAACACAGCGACGCGGAGGATAACAACCCGTTATCCTCCGCGTCGTGCATCTTGGCGTACCGGTTCCCCTTAGAAACTCTCCAGCCAGAAGTTCTCCCCGTCGAACACGCCGTAGGTGAACAAATTCACGAAATCGCCGAGAATGACCACCCGCTTGCCGTTCGCCAGTTGCAGGTCGAGCGGGATGTGCCGGTGGCCGAACACGATAATGTCCACGTCGGGGTGTTCCTCGAAGTAGCGTTTGGCATAGCGCACGAGGGGTTCGCCTGCCTCACCCTTGTACTCCTTCTCTTCGGGCGTGAGCCGCTCGCGGTTTTTCTTCGCCCAGGCATAACCGAAGTTTTGCCCCAACTGGGGCGGCACCAGGCGGAACAACCGCTGGCAAGTGCGGCTGTGGAAAATGGTGCGGATGAGGCCAAAGCCGTGATCGGTCGATGAAAGGCCGTCGCCGTGGGCTATGAGGAAGCGTTTCGAGCCAATCTGCACCGTTTCGGCCTGACGGTGAACGGTCATGCCCACCTCGTGCTCCAGATAGCCGAAAGTCCAGATGTCATGGTTACCGGTAAAGAAGTGCATTTCGATACCCAAATCGGCCAGCTCGGCCACCTTGCCAAGGAAACGCACAAAACCCTTGGGCACCACGGTGCGGTATTCGAACCAGAAGTCGAACATGTCCCCCACCATGTACACGGCGCGGGCATCGGCTTTCACCCGGTCGAGCCAGGCCACCAGGCGTTGCTCATGGCCATGCGGGTCGGCCACCATGCGCGAGCCAAGGTGCGCGTCGGAAATGAAATAGGTGCGCGTGCGTTGCGGCAAGTCCACCCAAGCGGGGGCGGACTGGCTACCGTCATCCGCTTCATGCAGACGCGGGTCGGAGGTCGTTGTGAAGAATAGTTGCACGAGACGATGATTAGTGATTAACGGTTAGTGATTAACGATTAGTGATTAGTGATGAACGATTAACGATTAACGATTAGTGATTGCCGAATGGACTAATCGTTAATCACTAATCACTAACCGTTAACCGTTATCCTACATAAATCCCAATTCGAGTTTGGCTTCTTCGCTCATCATGTCCTTGTCCCAAGGCGGGTCGAACACCACATTCACCTGCACATCCTCGATGCCCTCGATGGATTCGAGTTTCATACGCACGTCCTCCACGATGAAGTCCACCGCCGGGCAATTGGGTGCCGTAAGCGTCATGTCAACAGCGAGGTGCTTGCCATCGTCGGACAAATCAATCTTGTACACCAGTCCCAAGTCGTAGATATTGACCGGTATCTCGGGGTCGAACACCGTGCGCAACATCCGCACGATTTGTTCTTCTTTTTCTAAAAATTCATTCTTCATTTGGTTATGAACGTTACAAGCAAGTAAACACGTGGAGGTACTCCACTTTGCACTTTCCACATTCTACTTTCTACACCAATGCGTCAAACACGGGCAGACCGGGCAGCAGCTTGCCGTCGCGCGTCACGACCGATTCTATCTTGGCCTTGATGCAAAGTTTGTTGTCGGGCAATCGGTAGATGTCCTGATAAAACACATATTTCACGCCCTCCTTCTTCACATACAGCTTGGAGGCAAACATATCCTTGGGGCGCAAGGAGTTCTTGTAAGCTATCTGCACCCGTGCCACCACGGCATCAATGCCCTGGGCGTGCAGGTCGGAGAAGCTCACCCCCCGCGACAGCAGGAACTCGTGCCGCGTGTGTTCCAAATAGTTCTGATACACCGAGTTGTTCACAATGCCCTGCAAGTCGCACTCATAGTCGCGCACCTTCAGTTGCAGTTCGTACGTGTATGGTTCCATATGTCTCTTTTTACAAAGTATCCTTATTATATCCCGCAGATTTCGCAGATAAACGCAGATTTAGATAGATGGCCTTTCTACTTTCCCCTTTCCACTTTCCACTTTCAATTTTCCACTTTCAATTCTCACCTCTTCCTCATTATCGTCAGACCGTCACGCAAGGGGAGAAGCAGTTTTTCCACCCGGGAGTCGGCGGCCACATGGTCGTTGAAGTGCAGCAGGGCGAGAGCCTGCTTGTCGCCTGGGCGCACGTTGTGGAGCAGTTTGCCGTCCCACAGCGTGTTGTCGGCCAGGATGAAGCCGCCGGGGCGCACCCGGGGCAACACCGCCTCGTAATAATCGGTGTATTGCCGCTTGTCGGCATCGATGAACACGAGGTCGAACACCTCGTCCAGACCCGCCAGCACCTCCAACGCATCGCCGATGTGCAGGCGTATGCGGTCGGCCAGGGGCGACAGGGCAAGGTTGTCGCGGATAAAGTCCTCCAGCTCGTCGTCGTGCTCCACCGTGTGCACCAGCCCATCCCCGGCCAGCCCTTCGGCCAGACACAGGGCCGAATAGCCCGAAAACGTGCCCAGTTCCAACACCCTTCGCGGACGCACCATGTGGCTCAGCATGGCCAAGAGGCGGCCTTGCAGGTGACCGGACATCATGCGCGGGTTAATCATCCGCACATGCGTGCGCCGGTTCACCACAGCCAAATAAGATGGCTCGGGGTCGGAATGGGCGGCAAGGTAGGCTTCCAATGCCTCCCCGCCTTCCGCATCCGGATATGGGACGTTTTGTATCATATAAGTGTGTCAAAACAAGAACGAGCACAAATAAAAACCCGTGTTATCCGTGTGCCAAATCCAACTCGGTCTCCCCGTCACTTGAACCGCAACACCGTGAGCTGGTCGGGGTCGAGCACCTCGTTGGCCACGTGCAGCAGGCGGTCGGCGGTCACGGCCTCTATCTGCCGCCCGATGTCCTCCAGGCTGTCCACCCGCCCGTAGCGCAGAAAACTCTTGCCGAGGCTCAGGGCCATGTTCTCGCGGTTTTCGGAAGCAATGGCCATCTGCCCCATGAGCTGCTGTTTGTAACGGTGCAAAGCCAGGCGGGACAGACGGTTGTCGCGCAGCTGCTTCAGCTCCCTCAGCACCAGCCGCTCGCACCGGGTGGCATAGCGCGGGTCGCAGCCGAAGTATACGCACCACTCGCCCGTGTCGGTAAAGGGCTGATAGGTGGAGTCTACCGTGTACACCAACCCCCGCCGCTCGCGCATCGACAGGTTGAGACGGCTGCTCATGCCCGGCCCGCCCAGCAGGTTGTTGAGCAGGTACAAGGCCATGCGGTCGGGATGGTACAGGTCGTAAGCCCGTGCGCCCACCACCACATGCGCCTGGTGCGTGTCATGCGCCTGCACATGCCGCCCGGGCTGGCCGGGGACGGGAGCCATGCGGGGCAGCGGGGCTTCGTCGCCCACCTCCATCTCGGCGAAATGTTTTTGCGCCCAATGCACCACCGAGCGGAACGGCACCTGCCCCACCACGAACAGCACCATGCGCTCCGGCCGGTACTGCCGCCTCACGAACCGCAGCGCATCGTGCGTGGCAAACGCCCGCAAATGCGCATCATCGCCCAAGATGAAATGCCCCAAGGCATGGTCGCGGAACAGCAAGTTCTCAAATTCGTCGTATATCAGTTCCGACGGTGTGTCGCTGTACGAGTCGATTTCGTCGAGGATGACCGTCACCTCCTTGTCTA
>CALUML010000142.1 GCA_944321745.1 uncultured Bacteroidales bacterium | reverse complement strand
GGGCGCACTCCTTGCCCAGGTGGCGTGATTTGATGTAAGAGGTAGGATAAAGCATTTCCTGCATGCCGGGGCCTCCTTGGGGCCCCTCGTGGGTGATGACCACCACGTCGCCCGCCTGCACCGTGCCGTCCAGGATGCCCCGGCAGGCCGCTTCCTGCGAGGTGAACACTCGTGCCGGGCCGCTGAACCGCCAGATGGCGGCATCCACGCCCGCTGTCTTCACCACGCATCCGTCCTGCGCGATGTTGCCGCGAAGCACGGCCAGCCCGCCGTCCTGCGTGTAGGCATGTGCCAGGTCGCGGATGCAGCCGTGTGCGCGGTCGGTGTCCAAGGTGTCGTAATACGACTCCTGCGAGCCCATCTCCAGGTTGAAGCGGTTGGCGGGAGCGGAGAAATACACGCCCGCCAGGTCGTCCCCATGCCCGGCATGTTCCGTATTCCTTATATTATATAGGTCATATCGTGCCAATGCCTCGGCCAGCGTCAGCCCGTCCACCCGGTATGCGGCAGTGTCGAGCAACCCGCCCCGGGCCAGTTCGCCCAGGATGCCGAGCACGCCGCCGGCCCGGTTCACGTCCTGTATGTGATATTGCTGCGTGTTCGGCGCCACCTTGCACAGGCAGGGCGTGCGGCGCGACAGCGCATCGATGTCGTCCATGCCGAACGGCACCTCCGCCTCGTGCGCCACGGCCAGCAGGTGCAGCACCGTGTTGGTGGAGCCGCCCATGGCGATGTCCAGCGTCATGGCGTTGAGGAAGGCCTCCCGGGTGGCGATGGAGCGGGGCAGCACGCGGCTGTCCCCCGACTTGTAATAGGCATAGGCATTCTTCACGATGAGCCGGGCCGCCTCGTCCAGCAGGCGGGTGCGGTTGCGGTGCGTGGCCACCACCGTGCCGTTGCCCGGCAGGGCCAGCCCGATGGCTTCGGTGAGGCAGTTCATGGAGTTGGCCGTGAACATGCCCGAGCACGACCCGCACGAGGGGCACGCCGCCCGCTCGATGCGGGCCACTTCGGCATCGGGCACCCCCTCGTCTGCCGACTGCACCATGGCATCGATGAGGTCGAGGTGCCGCCCGTCGAGCGTGCCCGCCTCCATCGGCCCGCCGGATACGAACACGGTGGGGATGTTGAGCCGCATGGCCGCCATGAGCATTCCCGGTGTCACCTTGTCGCAGTTGCTGATGCACACCATGGCATCGGCGCGGTGGGCGTTCACCATGTATTCCACGCTGTCGGCTATGAGGTCGCGCGAGGGCAGGGAGTACAACATGCCCTCGTGCCCCATGGCAATGCCGTCGTCGATGGCGATGGTGTTGCACTCGGCGGCGAAGCATCCCAGCCGCTCAATCCCGGCCTTGACCCGTTGCCCCGCCTCGTGCAGGTGCACGTGTCCCGGCACAAATTGCGTGAACGAATTGACCACGGCGATGATGGGGCGTCCCAGTTGCTCCTCCTTCATGCCGTTGGCCCGCCACAAGGCGCGTGCCCCCGCCATGCGCCGCCCCTGCGTGGAGGTGCCGCTGCGCAAGGGTATGCGGTAGTTGTCTGTCGTCATCATTGATTTAATTATTTAATGTCCTTCGTTGTGGGCTTCCAACAAAAAACCTTTCCGACCGGTGAGGTGAGAAAGGTTTTTACAAATACATCCATGCGCAACCGCCCTCACCTCAGCCTGCCGACCAAAATAAGAATGACGTTCACGACGATGATAATAGCATTATGCCGATACGATAACATGCGCTTGATTGTTTGTTGCGGGTGCAAAGATAAAACGAAACATCGATTAAGACAAATAAACAGTAAGAAAAATGATGCATTTTCTTTGTTTTGTTATTTATTTAACGGATTAGGCCCTCGTATCCTGCCTGGTGGATGCCCGCATGTCGCCAGCTGCCCGGGTCTCCTTGCCTCCGGACCCTCCTTCCTTTCTCGCATCCATACTTCCGCGCCTGCCCATCCATACTTTCCTCTTTGCCCGGATATTCTTCCCATCTTGAGTATAAATTCTACAAACTAAGTCTTAGTTTGTAAAAACTAAGGTTTGGTTTATAAAAACTAAGTCTTAGTTTATAAAAACTAAAGCTTAGTTTGTAGAATGTGCAGGCAGGCACGGAAGTATGGATAAGCAAGCGCGGAAGTATGGACAGGCAACGTGGGAAGTATGGATGCGGGAAAGGAGGAAGGGCAGAAAGGAGGGGGCAAGGTGCTTTTTTAAGAACAGGCAAGAAAAGCCAACAAAAACCGCTCGCCACAAGAACAGAAATCAGACAAAGCCTAATGAGCGATTTGGGATAATCCATTATTTTTGCAATCCCAACGACACATCCGCATGAAAAAGAAAGTACTCTTCATCGACCGCGACGGCACGCTCATCGTCGAGCCGTCCGCCACGTATCAAATCGACACGCTGGAGCAGCTTGAATTCCTGCCGCACGTGCTGCGCAACCTGTACTTCATCCGCCACAAACTCGACTTCGAGTGGGCGATGGTGAGCAACCAGGACGGGCTGGGCACGCCCGCCTACCCGCAGGAACATTTCGACTGCGTACAAGCCAAGATGCTCCAGACGCTGCGCAACGAGGGCATCACCTTCGACCGCATTTTCATCGACAAGTCCCGTCCCGAAGAGGGGCTGCCCACCCGCAAGCCGGGCACGGGCATGCTCACCGGCTACATCGGCAACGAACAGTACGACCTGCCCGGCTCGTTCGTCATAGGCGATCGCGCCACCGACGTGGAGCTGGCGCGCAACCTCGGCTGCCGCGCCATCCTGCTGAACGCCGATGCCGGCCTGCTGGCGGGGACGGACCTGCAGGCCTATTGCGCCCTGCAAACCACCGACTGGAACCGCGTGGCGGAGTTCCTCTTCGCGGGCGAACGCCGTGCACACATCCGCCGCACCACGCGGGAGACGGACATCGACCTCACGCTCAACCTGGACGGCACGGGGCAATGCGCCATCGGCACGGGGTTGCACTTCCTCGACCACATGCTGGAACAGATAGGGCGGCACGCGGGCTGCGACCTCAGCCTCACCGTGCGGGGCGACCTGGAGGTGGACGAGCACCACACCGTGGAGGACACGGCCATTGCCCTGGGAGAGGCCCTGCGGCAAGCCTTGGGCGACAAGCGGGGCACGGAGCGATACGGATTCGCCCTGCCCATGGACGACTGCCTGTGCACGGTGGCACTCGACTTCGGCGGGCGGCCCTGGCTGGTGTGGCAGGCCGACTTCCGGCGCGAATACACGGGCGACGTGCCCACGGAAATGTGGCCGCACTTCTTCAAGTCGCTGAGCGATGCCGCCCGCATGAACCTCCACATCCGCGCCGAGGGGGCGAACGAGCACCATAAGATAGAAGGCATCTTCAAAGCCCTGGCCAAAGCCATCAAAATGGCCGTGCGCCGCGACATATATAAATATGAACTGCCCAGCACGAAAGGGACGATATGACCCCCAACTCCCAACTCCTAAAACCCCCAACCCCCTAAAGGGGGTTTTGTTCCCGACCCTCTGAGGGGGCTTTCATGTTCTTTTTCTTTTAATCGTTTTATATGGCACATTCAATGAAATCATCTATACGAAACATACTCAGCAAAGCCCCCTTTCGTGGGTTGGGGGTCAAGTTCCCTTCAGGGGATTTAGGGGTCAAAGCCCCCTTCAGGGGGTTGGGGGTAGTGTCTCTTCTCCTTCTCCTCCATGTTCTCCCCGCCGTAGCCGAACGCCCCAAGCTGGTGGTGGGTATCATGGTGGACGGTCTGCGGCAAGAACACCTGGATGCCTTTCACGACTATTTCGTGGAGGGCGGCCTGAAAACGCTCATGCACGGCGGCACCGCGTTGCCCCACATGCGCTATTCCACGGCCTCGGCCGGCAACGCCCCCGATGTGGCCACCGTGATGACCGGCGCCACGCCCGCCTACCACGGTGTTGCGGGCAACGTGTACTTCAACCGCCACAAAGGGCACGAGGAGTCCGTGTTGCTCGATGCCGACCAGGTGGGCATCGGCACGCAGCACAGCTACTCGGCCCACCGGCTGCTGTCCACGACCGTGGTGGACGAGCTGACGCTTGCCACGGGCGGCCAGGCGCGGTGCTACGCCGTGGGCATCGACCCCGAAGCCACCATCATGCTGGGCGGGCACACCGCCCGCAGCGCAACGTGGATAGACGACGTGCAGCTGCAATGGGTCACCACGGGCTACTACGCCGAGGGGCTGCCCGCCTGCGCCGACCTCATGAACGTGGACGGGCGGTTCGACAGCACGGCCTACGTGCGCTGGACACCTCTTTTCCCCGTCAACTCCTACGTGTGGAACGCCCGCCGCGATGCCCGGGCGTTCGACTACGTGCCTGCCCAGCCCCTCGGCAACCAAACCTCGCCCAGCATCCTGCGGCGCACGCCTGCCGCCAACACGCTCGTCACCGACCTGGCCTTGCAGCTGCTCCGGGGCGAAGGGCTGGGGCAGGGCTATTACCCCGACATGCTGCTGCTGCAATACACCGTGCGCACGCCCGGCGACCCGTTCGCCTCCGTGCATTCCATCGAAAAGGAAGACATGTACATGCGGCTGGACAAGGAAGTCAAACGCCTGCTCGAAGCCGTCGCCTGGGAAGCGGGCATGGAGCGCACGGTAATCGTGCTCTTCGCCAACCAGTCGGACACGCATACGCCCGTGGAACTGGGCAACAGCAAAATACCATCCGGATACTTCAACGCCGGGCGAGCCGTGGCGCTGCTCAACACCTACCTCATGGCCCTGTACGGGCAAGAGCGTTGGGTGGAGGGTTATTCGGGCAAACACATCTTCCTAAACAGGCGAAAGATTGAGGAGAAACGACTCGACCTGGGCGAGATGCAGGAGGTGACCGCCGAGTTCATGCTCGAATTCGAAGGAATCCGTTCGGCCTACACGGCCCCGCAGATACGCAACCAGCCCCTGTCCGGCGACTTCGAAGCGATGGCCCTGCGCAACTCCTACCACAAGGACAGCGGTGGCGACGTGGTGGTGACCTTGCTGCCAGGCTGGATGGAAGTGGATAACCACAACCAGCCCGTGGGCGGCACCGCCAGCACCGCCGTGGAAGTGCCGGTGTTCTTCTACGGAGGCAACGTGCCCCGACAAACCGTGGGCACGCCCTATGACATGACCGACCTGGCTCCTACCCTCACCGCCCTGCTCGGCATCCCCACCCCCAACGCCTGCACCGGACAACCGATAAAAGAAGCCGTGGGCTGGGAGTGAATTAGTTTCGTCTATTAAGGCTTATGCGGAAGCCTCGCAAGCAAAACATGCTGTATTCTCCCCCTAGGGTAGGGGAGCGGCGGAGTCGGGAGGGGGTATGACAACAGGCATGATACATATCTATTCTATAGGCAACTTGCGGATATTCATTTTATCTTATACCCAAACAAGAGGCGAAACAGCATTTATCAGCACGTTCACATCGACCGCGGGCGTTACTACGGAAATCCGGCCGCGTTATTGCGGAATTTCAGCCGCGTTACTACGGAAATTTTCCCGCATCATAATCCCTTCGGGAATGCCCCGAAGCCCTTCCCCACGAAGAAGCACACGGGCGGGATGGCGCGGCATGAAGATTTTTTCCTACTTTTGCGTACCCATCGGCGGCGGGCGCGGCGGCCCGAGCTCCCCGCCCGGGATGGGGCGAACGCATTATTCCGACTGGCAATGAAACAGCATGGCATTCTCCTTTTGTTCCTGCTCCTGGGGCTGCACGGCGTGCGGGCGGCCATGTGGAGCGACTCCACGGTGGTGAGCCTCGTCACCTGCTCGCCCGGGCCGGAGGTGTACGCCCGCTTCGGGCACACGGCCTTGCGGGTGCGCGACCCGCTTGGCGGCGTGGACCTGGTGTTCAACTACGGGGTGTTCGACTTCAGCACGAACAACTTTTACGTGAAGTTCGTCAAGGGCGAAACGGACTACAAGCTGGCGGTGTACGACTTCCGCTACTTCCTGCCGGAGTACGAGGAGCGCGGCTCGTCGGTGTGGGAACAGCGGCTCAACCTGAACCCGCAGGAAAAGAGGCGGCTGATTGAGGCCTTGATGGTGAATTACCGCCCCGAGAACCGGGTGTACCGCTACAACTTCGTGTTCGACAAC
>CALUML010000141.1 GCA_944321745.1 uncultured Bacteroidales bacterium | reverse complement strand
GATGGTGTCGGCATACATGATGACCTTGCCGTTGAGGTTGCGGGCGGCGCGTCCGGCCGTCTGGGTGAGCGAACGATGCGAGCGCAGGAAGCCTTCCTTGTCGGCATCGAGGATGGCCACGAGCGACACCTCGGGCAGGTCCAGCCCCTCGCGCAGCAGGTTCACGCCCACCAACACGTCGAACTTGCCGTTGCGCAGGTCGTCCATGATTTGGATGCGGTCCAGCGTCTGCACGTCCGAGTGGATGTAGTTGCTTTTCACGTTCATTTTACGCAGGTAGTCGTCCAGTTCTTCGGCCATGCGTTTGGTCAGCGTGGTCACCAGCACCCGTTCGTCCCGTTCCACGCGCTGGGTGATTTCTTCCAGCAGGTCGTCTATCTGGTTCAGGCTGGGCCGCACCTCGATGACGGGGTCGAGCAGCCCCGTGGGGCGGATGAGCTGGTCCACCACCACGCCCCCGCTCTTCATCAGCTCGTAGTCGGCGGGGGTGGCGCTCACGTAGATGGTCTGCGGCGTGAGGGCTTCGAACTCCTCGAACTTCAGCGGGCGGTTGTCTTTGGCGGCGGGCAGGCGGAAGCCGTATTCCACCAGGTTCTTCTTGCGGGCCGCGTCGCCGCCATACATGGCGCGTATCTGCGGGATGGTGACGTGGCTTTCGTCTATCACCAGCAGGAAGTCTTTCGGGAAATAGTCCAGCAGGCAGAATGGGCGGCTGCCCGGCGGCCGTCCATCGAAGTAGCGCGAATAGTTCTCGATGCCCGAGCAGTAGCCCAGCTCGCGTATCATTTCCAGGTCATAGTTCACTCGCTCGTAGATGCGTTTCGCCTCGTAGTCCTTGCCGATAGAGCGGAAGTAGGCCACGTGTTCGGCCAAGTCATGTTCTATCTCCTCGATGGCGCGCAGGGTGCGTTCCCGGGTGGTGACGAAGATGCTGGCGGGGTAGATGGTATAGCTGTCGTAATACTCGATGGGGTGGTAGTTCACCGGGTCTATGGTCAGTATCTCGTCCACCTCGTCGCCCCAGAACACTACGCGCAGCACCACGTCGGTGCAGGACAGGAAGATGTCCACCGTGTCGCCTTTTACGCGGAAGTTGCCCCGGTTCAGTTCCAGCTCGTTGCGCATGTATTGCACGTCGTTCAGGTTGCGTAGGAAGGCATTGCGCACCAGTTTCTGCCCCTGTTGTATGTGGATGATGTTGCTGGTGAAGTCGTCCGGGTTGCCGATGCCGTAGAGGCATGACACCGACGACACCACCAGCACGTCCCTCCGTCCGGACAGCAGTTCCGACGTGGTGGCCAAGCGCATCTTCTCAATGTCTTGGTTGATGGAGAGGTCTTTTTCAATGTACGTGTCCGTGGCGGGGATGTAGGCCTCCGGCTGGTAGTAGTCGTAGTAGGACACGAAGTAGTGCACGGCGTTGTCGGGGAAGAACGACTGGAACTCGTTGTACAACTGTGCCGCCAGCGTCTTGTTGTGGCTCAGCACGAGGGTGGGACGTTGTAGCTGCTCCACCACGTTGGCGATGGTGAACGTCTTACCCGACCCCGTCACGCCCAGCAGTACCTGGGCAGGCAGTCCGGCCCGCGCCCCGTCCACCAGTTGCTTGATGGCTTCGGGCTGGTCGCCGGTGGGCTTGTATGCGGAAATAAGTTTGAAAGGCACGTGGCGAATGATTAACGGTTAGCGATTAGTGATTAGTGATTAACGGATGGCAAAGTAACGGAAAATAGACGAAAGTATGGCGTGTTTTCCGGCTTTTCTTTTGGATTTCCAAAGGCAGATGAATAAAAAAATGTGAAAAACAATCCTTTGCCAAACAAAAAGGGAGTTGGTGTGTTTTATTAACAAAAGAACCAATTAAAATTATAAAGTTATGAACGAATCGAATGTTGGCAAGGTGCTCCTCGGCTTCTTGGGAGGAGCGGCGGTAGGCGCGGCGTTGGGCATATTGTTTGCTCCCGCCAAGGGAACGGTGACGAGGCGCAGAATCTCGAAAACCACCCGCGATTTCAAGAACAGTGTGACCGAAAAGCTGGAGGATCTCGTGGAATCGGCTGAAGACCTCATTGATGAAATCAAGGAAACTGCTTCGGGTACGAAAGAACCGGAACCGCAAAAGAAGTAGGAAGGCGAGGATTGGAAGTTGAAAATGGGAAATCCACGTGAGGACGCCCCTTTCCAACTTTCAATTCCCAGTCATCAACTCACTCATTATGGCTCGGAAAGAAAAGGAAGAACCGGCAGGCTTGGTCGATATCATCAAGCAGTATGTCGACCTCAAGGCGGAGTATTACCGGCTCTCGTTTGTGGAAAAGGTGTCGGTGCTGGTGGGGAAGGTCGTGTTGCTCATCTTCACGGCATTGTTGGGTTTGGCCTTGCTCATGTTGCTCATCATGTTGGTATACAACCTGCTTATGGCGTGGATAGGCATCGGGTGGGTGGTGTCGTTCATCGAAATAGGCTTCATCCTGCTGCTCATGGCGGTGGTGTGGGTGTTCCGCAAGCCGCTGATTATCGACCCGGTGGCCGGTTCGGTCATCCGGAGCTTGATGGAGCAGGACGACAAGGGAAAGGAGGATGATGATGAAGAAGCATGAAACCATCGACTCGCTGAAGGCCTTGCGACTGCGCAAAGTGCGCCTGGTGCGGGAAATCAACCGCTGCGAAAACCGCCTGGAGGACGAATACCTCACCTTGACACAACCGGTGACCCACTTGGTGCACACCGTGCAGGCGGGGGAGTACGACGGCAGCCTGCCCCTTGACGGCCTTTACAAGTTTGCCGTGAACGCCAAACGGCTGGCCGACATGGTGCGCATCGGTGCGGCTATCTACCAGGATTATAGGAAGAAATAGAGTAACGAATGTTAAAGGAAAGCGGGTGTGGCAAGTTGTCGCACCCGCTTTTTGTATGGATGAAAGGAGCTGATTTCGGGAAACATCCAAGGGAACGGTTTTATGTCGTTCAGCGCAGGGCAGCGTCCTGTGAGATAGAGACAGGGAATTTTCTTGTTTTTTATCAATCCTTTTCCTGCTTTTTTATACTTTTACCTTCTGTAAGGCATTGCCCTACATGCCTCCTCCACAAGTTTTCCGCTTGTATTCCTATAGTTTCCCGGCCAACGTCTTATTATAGCTTCCTTTTTCTATGGGAACAAAATGAAGTTTGCCACAGTATGTTTTCCAACTTTTTGTAGTATTCACTGCCAATAGCGGGTCATCATCAGTTCATCATATCCCTCTTATCCCTCTTATCTAGACTTCATACCCTCCGATTGTGCTGTATTCTCAAGAACGAGTAGTATGCTATGCGGGTGTCTTGCCGGTATTTTGCAGTTCTGCCTTGTATTTTCACTTGTTGTATTGTTAAAATGATTTCTGTGCCTTATGGCGGGGTTTTTTCGTGGAAAGCGTGAGGTGCTTCCCGGTAGGTAAATTATAAAACCGGATTTTACAGGTCTGATTTTTACGAATTGCAAATTTTGTTTTACAATCTGTC
This sequence comes from uncultured Bacteroidales bacterium, assembly GCA_944321745.1. Classification (GTDB taxonomy): domain Bacteria; phylum Bacteroidota; class Bacteroidia; order Bacteroidales; family Paludibacteraceae; genus QVMH01. The sequence continues at coordinate 2,634 of CALUML010000141.1, read as the reverse complement.
TATGATGAAACGGGCAAATGCCCTTACCTTTGCCCCGTGTTTGGTGAAAGTGTGTTTATGGCGGTGAAAAAATGTTCGCGCCGTTTGTGATATGCTCTCCCCAAAACAACGGTAATAAGATGAGACCCCATATCATTATAGTGTGTTTAGTTTCCCTTTGTTCGTGTCTGGTTTCACGCGGGCAGGTGGTGGCGGTCAAGACGAATGCCTTGCTGTGGGCTACGGGTTCGCTCAATGCGGAGCCGGAGGTCAAGGTGGGGCAGCGTTCTACGCTGGCACTCGCTTTGTCGTGGAATCCCTTCACCATGAACGGGGCGGAAGATGTCAACCTGAAGTGGAAACATTTCATGGTGCAACCCGAATACCGCTATTGGTTCTGCAACGCTTTCAACGGTCATTTCATTGGAATCCATCCCGGCTACGCACATTATAATATAGGTGCGGTGGGTTGGCGTAACGATACGTTCGGCCAGTTTTCACAGAGCCGCTACCAAGGCGATGTGGTGTCGGTGGGGGTAGGGTATGGTTTTCATTGGATACTTTCGCCGCACGTCAGCATCGAGGCCGAGGCGGGTGTGGGCGTGGCTTGCACGTGGTACGACCGCTATTGCCATTGGGTGTGCGGCCAGTTTTACGAGCATGTGGACGCACGGTGGTTCTTTACGCCCACCAAGTTGTCGGTGTCGTTTGTGTATGTGATAAGGTGAGAACAATTGACAATTAACAATGAACAGTTAACAATGAGCAATTGTCAACTGTCAACTGAAAAAGGCCAACGGCCTTTTGGCATTCAGCGTAGGGCAACGCCCTACGGCATGTCGACGATTAAACAATTACGCGATTAAACAATTACGCGATTAAACGATTACGCGATTAAACGATTACGCGATTAAACGATTACGCGATTAAACGATTACGCGATTAACAATATATAATATATATGGCTTTTTTCACCCGCATACGTGCTTTGAAAGCCTCCCCCTCGGGGGGAGGTTGGAGGGGGCTTGGCCTCTCCCCTTGGGGGAGGTTGGTGGGGGCATTTTTGTTGTGTGCGTTTCCCGCCTTGGCCGACGACACCACTTTGCTGGAGTGGCAGGGGCGCGATTCGTTGCATGTGCGTTTCCAGCTCACGGCGGGGCGTGTGGATTTGAAGCCTGATTACCGCGTGGTGGCCATGCCGGGCATTGTGTCGGCGGGCAGCGACACGCTTGCCTGGCCGCTCGACACGGTGGAGTTTGCCGGGCGACGCAATAAGAAGTACAACGACCGGGCGGCGGTGCTTGAAGGCTTGCCGCGGCGGGCGGCGGTCTATGCCGCGCATGACACCTTGGTGGTGGACACCCTGCTACGGGTGGAACCCTGGATGCGCGACACGACCATTCGCTTGTGCATTAGCCGGGTGCTCGACGGGTGTTGCAACCTTGACACTCTGGATGATGAATGCCTGGCACAAGCGCGTTATGTATTGCCGGTAACTGTGCCGGTGTTGCCCAACAACGTGGCCGAGCAGCTGGTGCAGGAAGGGGAAGATTTGCTGGAACCGATTACCGATTACCGTCCGTTCGACCCGGACATGCCTTATCCGGCGGGAGTGGCGTATGTGCGTTTCGGGCAGGATAAATGGGACATCGATGCCGGTTTTTCGGACAATGCGAAGGCTCTGGAGCGCGTGGGCAAGATATTGGAACGCATGCAGCCCGACTCGGCTTCGCGCATTGTGCGCATTGTGATTGCGGGTACGGCTTCGCCTGACGGGCCGTTGCCGCGGAACATCCGCCTGGCAGGCCGGCGCGCCGATGCGTTGAAGGACTATATCTGCCAACGTTTTGACACCACCGGCGTGGTGATGGAAACCGTGAACGCGGGCGAAGGATGGGGCAACCTCCGGGCGTTGCTGCTCAACACGCCGGAAGACGAGCTGGCAGGCCGCAACGAAATGTTGCGCATGATAGACGAAACGGCCGATGCCGACCGGCGCGAACACCTGCTGCGCACGTTCCGGGGCGGGAGGCCGTTCAGCCGGTTGTTGGATATGTTTGATGTGCAGCGCACGGCCTCGGCGGTGCGGCTCTACTACGAGGCGGTGCCCGACACGGCGGCACGCATGATAAACGATGCGTTGCGGTTCATACAATACGGTTCGTACCAGGCGGCGGTGGATTTGCTTGAGCCGCTGGACGACGACCGCCGCTACAACGCGCTCGGTACGGCCTACTACATGGTGGGGCGGCGTGATGAGGCCATGCAGTGCTTCGAGCGTGCAGCCGCCCTCGGCGACGAGAACGCACGAGAGAATGTCCGCCAGCTGACGGAAAGCAATAAGGAGTTGAAAATTGAAAATTGAAAATTGAAAATTGAAAATTGAAAATTGAAAATTGAAAGTTGACAATGGACAATGGACAATGGACAATTGACAATTGACAATGAACAATGAACAATGAACAATGAACAATTGATAATTGAAAACGCACGGGTGACACGTCCAAGGCCAACGGCCTTGAAACACTCAGCGTAGGGCAACGTAATTCAATTGATAATTGATAATTGAAAACGTCCCCGCCTCCTCTGCGTCCATCCGCGCAATCTGCGGGAAACAATTTGAAATATGAAATCTGAAATAAAAACTCAAATTAT
>CALUML010000140.1 GCA_944321745.1 uncultured Bacteroidales bacterium | reverse complement strand
ATCAACCTTCGCTGCCATGGCGTTCTTGTTTTTGCCGGCACAGGTTTTCCCGTTCGTACGGGGAAGTTTTCCCGTTCGTGCGCAGAACTTCTACTGCCCACAGTTATGGGTTGTACGACCCATAACTGTGAGTCGTACGACCCACAACTGTGGGTTATACGACCCATAACTGTGGGCAGTAAAACTTGTGCGCAGAAGTTATAAAACATGTGCTGACAATCCGGAAAATATCTGCCGGGAAGTTGGAAAATATCTGCTGGCAAGCGGGAGAACACGTCCTTTTTCCCGTTTCCTTGAAAAAGGTTATATTTGCAATCTGTAAACAAACGGCACTTCCCCATGATTAAGGAACAGATAGAAGCGCTGCGGCGCGAACTGGAGCAGCACAACTACAACTACTACGTGCTGTCGCAACCCACCATCTCCGACCTGGAATTCGACATGAAGCTCAAGCAGCTGGAGGAATTGGAACGCCAGTACCCGGAATACGCCGACCCCTCGTCGCCCACGCAGCGGGTGGGGAGCGACCTCAACACCGAGTTCCGGCAGGTGCGCCACCAGTATCCCATGCTGTCGCTCGGCAACACGTATTCGGAGGATGAGGTGCGCGACTTCTATGAACGTACCCGCCGCACGCTGGGCGGGGACTTCGAGTTGGTCGCCGAGTTGAAATACGACGGCACGTCCATCTCGCTCACCTACGAGGACGGGCGGCTGGTGCAGGCCGTCACGCGCGGCGATGGCGAGAAGGGCGACGACGTGACCGACAACGTGCGCACCATACGCAGCATCCCGCTGCGCCTGCATGGCGATTACCCGCCACGGTTCGAGATACGGGGTGAGATATTGATGCCTTGGGACGTGTTCGATGCACTCAACCGCGAGCGCGAGGAACAGGAAGAACCGCTCTTTGCCAACCCGCGCAACGCCGCCTCGGGCACCATCAAGCTGCAAAACCCGGCCATCGTGGCTTCGCGCCGCCTCGATGCCTACCTGTACTACGTGCTGGGCGACCGGCTGCCTGCGGACACGCACCTTGGCAACTTGGAGGCCGCCCGCTCGTGGGGCTTCAAAACTTCGGACGCGGTGCGCCTGTGCCGTTCGCTCGACGAGGTGTACGACTTCATCCACTATTGGGACACCGGACGCAAGAACCTGCCCGTGGCCACGGACGGCATCGTGCTCAAGGTGAACTCGCTGGCGCAGCAACGGGCGTTGGGCTTCACGGCCAAGTCGCCCCGCTGGGCCATCGCTTATAAGTTCCAGGCCGAGCGCGCCCTCACCCGGCTTCGCAGCGTGAGCTACCAGGTGGGGCGCACGGGGGCTGTCACGCCGGTGGCCAACCTCGACCCGGTGCAGCTGTCGGGCACCGTGGTGCGCCGCGCTTCGTTGCACAATGCCGACATCATCGCTTCGCTCGACCTTCACGTCGGCGACATGGTGTATGTGGAGAAGGGCGGCGAAATCATCCCCAAAATCACCGGCGTGGACGCTTCGGCCCGTGTGCCGGGCAGCGAACCGGTGGGCTTCATCGGCACCTGCCCCGAATGTGGCACGCCTCTGGTGCGCTATGAGGGCGAAGCGGCGCATTATTGCCCCAACGAAAACGGTTGCCCCCCCCAAATCAAGGGGAAGATGGAACATTTCGTGAGCCGTCGCGCCATGAATATCGACGGGCTGGGGGGCGAAACCATCGACCTGCTGTACCGCAACGGCCTGGCACGCAACGTGGCCGACCTGTACGACCTGCGGGCGGCGGACTTGGCCAGGTTGGAGCGGCTGGGCGACAAGTCGGCACGCAATATTATAATAGGTATAAGGCGTTCGGCGCAAGTGCCCTTCGAGCGCGTGGTGTTTGCCCTCGGCATCCGCTTTGTGGGCGAGACCACCGCCAAGAAACTGGCCTACGCTTTCAAAAGCATGGATGCCCTGATGCAGGCCACCCGCGAGCAACTCATGGCGGTGGACGAAGTGGGGGAACGCATTGCCGACAGCGTGCTGGCCTGGTGTGCCGACCCGCGCAACCGCGACATCGTGGAACGGCTGCGGGCACAGGGGCTGCGGATGGCGCTCACCGACGACCAGCTGCAAGCCCATAGCGACCGCCTGGCGGGGATGACGGTGGTGGTGAGCGGCAAGTTCAGCCGCCATTCGCGCGACGAATACAAAGCCATGATTGAGCAAAACGGAGGGAAGAACACGGGAAGCGTGTCGTCCAAGACCTCCCTCATCCTGGCGGGGGAAAACATGGGACCGGAAAAACTGAAGAAGGCCGAGAAACTGGGCATCCGCATCGTGGGCGAAGACGAATTCCTCGCCATGCTCTCCGGGGAGGAATGAGCCGGCTTTGTGCATTTCTGCTCGTTTCCCAATCTGTCATTGATAATTAAAAACGCATGAAACAAAGGATATTCCGCCGCGCCGCCCGTCGTTGGCCCCGCCGCCACCCCAGGCAGGCGCGGTTTGTGACGTATGATACCGCCCGTGCCGTGAAGCTGCTCTTCGTGAGCGACGGTACGGACGAGCCTCTGCACGCTATCGTGAAACAACTGGCCGCCGATGGCAAACAGGTGGAAGCCTGGGGATACCTGCCCGGCAAGCAACCGCTGCCCGACGACGGCCTGCAACGCTTCACCCGGCGCGACCTCACTCCGTGGGGGCGGCCCCGCAGCCGCGTGCTGCAGCAAATGAACGAACACGAAGCCGACCTGCTCATCGACCTCACCACGGCCGACACGCTGCCCCTGCTTTATGCCGCGCTTACCGCCCGCGCCGCCATGAAGGTGGGTTCGCGCACGACGCACCCGGGGTTGTACGACTTCGTGCTGCAACCCACGTCCGATGGTGCGGCGGCAAGCGGCGGACGGGTGCGCTATCTGTTCGACCAGATAATTTTTTACCTGAAAAATATACGGACAAGCGATTAAAGCCGTATTTTTGTACCAATTTATCACAGAAGGAAGATACAAGATGGCCGACAATAAACTAAGGGGCATGGGCGTGGCCCTTATCACGCCGTTCAAGCAGGACGAGTCAATTGACTACGATGCGCTGGCGCGGCTGGTGGAACACCTGTTGAAAAACCAGGCCGACTATCTCGTGGTGTGCGGCACCACGGCCGAAACGCCCACCCTTACCGACGAGGAACGCGACGAGCTGACCCGCTTCGTCATCCGCCGCGTGGCAGGCCGTTGCCCCATCGTGCTCGGCGTGGGCGGCAACAACACCCGCGCGATAGTGGGGCGGCTTGAGCGCGAGGACTTCTCGGGCGTGGATGCCATCCTCTCCGTCACGCCCTATTACAACAAGCCCTCGCAGGAGGGGCTTTACCGCCACTACGCCGCCATCGCCCAGGCTTCGCCCGTGCCTGTGGTGCTGTATAACGTGCCGGGGCGTACCGGCGTGAACATGACGGCGGACACCACCCTGCGCCTGGCACACGACTTCCCCCGCATCTGCGCCGTGAAAGAGGCTTCGGGCAACTTCGCCCAGATAGATGACATCATCAAGCGCAAGCCGGCCGACTTCCAGGTCATCTCGGGCGACGACGGCATCACCTTCCCGCTCATCACGCTGGGGGCGGTGGGGGTCATATCGGTCATTGGCAATGCCTTCCCGCGCGAGTTCGGCCGCATGGTGCGCCTGGCCCTGGCGGGCGATTATGACAACGCGCGGCTCATCCACCACCACTTCACCGAGCTGTTCCAGCTGCTCTTCGTCGAGGGCAACCCCGCCGGGGTGAAAAGCATGCTTGCCCTCATGGGCTTCATCGAGAATGTATTGCGCCTGCCCCTCGTGCCCAACACCATCAAGACTTACGAGAAAATACGCCTCGTGCTGCGCGAACTGAACGCCACCGTCAAGGGATAGGCCGGAAACGGACACACGGGTAACCCGGTATGACCCGTGTTACCCGTGTGCCAGGCAATTCCTTTTCGGGGAGGCCGGAGGTTATACCAGCCTGCGCACCAGTTGCTCGCGGTCGCCGCACAGCAGGTCGATGACCGGGATTTCAATCAGCGTGTACGCTCCCGGCTGCGCCTTCATCACCGCACGGGCGCACGCCACAAGGATTTGTGCCGTCAGGGCCGGGTTGTTGATTTTCATGTCGAACTCGAACAGCTGGTTCTGCGTGCTGCCGGACACGCCCTTGCGCACCAGGTTTACGCCGTGCCCCATGTCCTTCAGCGCGTCCACGCTCGGCACTTGCTGCACGTGCGTTTCATCGTGCACGAAGTACGGATCGCGCTTCACGGCGGCCTCGATGTCGGCGAAGTCGTGCCCGTCCTCCACTTCCACGTACACCATGCGGCGGTGGATGCCCGTGCCCAGCGGGATGGTCATGGACAGGGCGTCGCGCACGCCCGGGATGGCCTTCACGGCCACGGTGTGACCCATGCTCATGCCCGGGCCGAAGTTGGTGTAGGTAATGCCCTTGGGGGCGATGGCTTCCAGCAATGCACGCACCACGGAGTCGCTGCCCGGGTCCCATCCGGCGGAGATGATGGCCGCCGACCCGTGCGCACGGGCCACCGCGTCAAGCCCCTGGCGCAAGTCCCAGATGCCCGTGTGGATGTCATAGCTGTCCACCGTGCGGATGCCGCGCGCCAGGTAGTCCTTGGCGTATTGCGGGATGCTGCGCGTGGGTGCGCACAGGATGGCCACCTGCACGTCCGCCAGCTTTGCGATGTCGTCCACCACCTGCACGCCCGCCAGCTCGGCAGGCATCGCGCCCGCCAGCGAACGGCGCACCACACCGGCCAGCTCCATGTCGGGCGCGACCGTCACGGCCTCCAGGGCCGCCTTTCCTATATTGCCATATCCCACGATGGCTACACGAATTTTTTTCATCTTTTATCCTCCTGTTATTTATTGTTTATAAAAATATACGCTGCAAAGGTAACAAAAAAACAGAGAATAAATGTGCGGCGGGATTAGCGGTATATCACATGGAAAATTCCGGTATACCGGAAATTTTTTTCTGATATACTGGAGATTTTCTTCCGTTATACTGGAAATTTTCTTCCGGTATACCAGAAATTTTCTTCCGGTATATGGGGAAGAGAAAACGGCTCTACGGGTCTTGTAGGGTTGATAGGGAAGGAATGGCGGGATGGCTATGCCCGCCCTGTCGGGGGATGGCGGGAAAGGTATTGCCCCGTCCGTTCCCTTTGCCGGGGGAATGGGCGGGGCGTGGCAATCGGGCATGTGCGGCGGGCGGCTATTCTCGCCACCGCTTGCCGAGGTCGGCGAAGGCATCGATGCGGCGGTCGCGGAAGAAGGGCCACATGCGCCGCACCGTCTCCGTGCGTTGCAGGTCGATGTCCGTCACGAGGTTGCATTCCTCGTCGGCGGGGGCGGTGGCGAGCAGTTCGCCTTGCGGGCCTGCCACGAAGCTGCTGCCCCAGAAGAGGATACCGCCCGTCGCGCCCGAAGGGTCGGGCTCGTACCCCACGCGGTTGCAGGCCACCACGTGCAGGCCGTTGGCCACCGCATGGCCGCGCTGCACGGTGACCCAGGCATCGCGCTGGCGCGTCTTTTCATCGTGCGGGTCGGTGCTTTCCCAGCCGATGGCGGTGGGGTAGATGAGCAGGTCGGCCCCCGCCATGGCCATGAGGCGGGCGGCTTCGGGATACCATTGGTCCCAGCACACGAGCACGCCCAGGCAGCCCACGGAGGTGCGCACGGGGGTGAAGCCGAGGTCGCCGGGCGTGAAGTAGAATTTTTCGTAATAGGCGGGGTCATCCGGGATGTGCATCTTGCGGTAGAGGCCGGCGATGGTGCCGTCCTTTTCAAGGACTACCGCCGTGTTGTGGTAGAGGCCGGCCGCCCGCCGCTCGAACAGCGACAGCACGATGACCACGCCCAACTCCCGTGCCAGCCGCCCGTAACGCTCGGTGGAGGGGCCGGGCACGGGCTCGGCCAGGTCGAACGCGGCGGGGTCTTCCGTCTGGCAGAAGTAGAGCGCGTTGTGCAGTTCCTGCAACACGATGAGTTGCGCCCCCTGCGCGGCGCAGGAGCGAATGCTGCCTTCGAGCCGCTGCATGTTGTCGGCGCGGTCGGCGGTGTTGCGTTGTTGGATGAGAGCTATTTTCATATGAATTACCTGTTGGCGGAATTAATTTGAGTTGATAATATGTTTGGAAAGTTGCGCATATCGATGATTTTTATTAACTTA
>CALUML010000139.1 GCA_944321745.1 uncultured Bacteroidales bacterium | reverse complement strand
GTTCCTGCGCCACAAACGTCAGGTCAATGGCATGACCGTTGCCCCGCAAGCCCGCTCCGTGCTCCAGCAGCAGGAAGCCGGGGGCAAACGTGCCGGTGGCCGGATAAGCGGCGGCATCCAAGGCCAGTTCCTTGCCTGCCCGCACGTACACCACGTGCCGGTTGCCGGGCTGTTCGCCGTCCACCGTCGGGATGGACGTGTCGTCGGTGATGTTCCAGGTTTCAAAGCATCCGTAGTCCACCTTGCCGCCCCACACGCGCGGTGCGCCGGATATGTCGTGCGCATGACCCGCCTTGTCCATGTACGGCTGCAAGCTCGCCGCGTCGCCGCCCCGGTCTATCAGGCCGCTCGTCTCCATGAGTTGCTTGCTCCAGATGCCGTCCTTTATATACAGGTTGTCGGGCACGCCTTCGGCCACGTTCGTCTTCGTCCAGCCGGTAGCCAGCGAGGCTCCATCGTCCAGGGTCACGTTCACCGCCTGCCCTGTGCCTGACGCGCTGCCGGCGAGGAAACTGTTGTAGAGCACGCCGCCTGCACGCCCCGCCACGTCCCCCACTACCGATGTGGAAAGCATGGCATCCGCATCGTTCAGCGTAAGTGTTTCCACCTCGAAACCGTCCACCACAGCATCGGCCGAGATGGTCAAGTCCGTAATCGCCGACCGGCGCACGGCCTGCGCCAGCGAAGTGCGTGCGCCCAGCAGCCCGGCCACCTGCTCCGCTACCGTCAGGGTGGACGAGACGACTTCGTTGTTCATCCCGCCATACACCTTCACATGGTCGAGCGACAGGTTGATGCGCTGCGCCGCCAAGGCATTGTCCACGAACACATAGCCCGTGCCCCCGCCGCTATGCTCCGCGTACAGGGCTGCCAGGTCCACGGCACTTTGCAAGTCGCTCAAGGCATTCGCCCACGACGACCCGTCGGCCGTGCCGCCCGCCACCCCGGGGTCCACATAGACTATCGGACGCAGAGGCGCGTTATATTCGTAAGCCCCCAAGTCGATGGTACCATCCACCACGCGCGACTCGTTGGCCAGGTCCACATCGGCCTGCGGGTCGATGCCCGCAAGCGTCCTGTAGCGGTCGTTGTCCCCCTGGTTCAGCAAGTGATGCCCCGGGCGCAAGCGGTAGTCGCCTGCCGCCGGATCCACGAAGTTAGGCCCGTTGAGCACGTCGGCATTTTCCTGTCCCTTTCCGAACTTCACATTATGGTTGACCTCATCCGTCGTGGTGGAGGCGGGGTCATCGCCGTTGTTCCAATAAGCAGAATTGTACACCGCAGGCGCACCGCTCACCGCCGCCGTGTTGTTCGCCCAAGTGGCATTCAACACCGTGGTGCGGCTGTCGGCCTGCAAGCCGGTCGCGTTGTCGGCCAGCAGCGTGTTCACCAGCAGCGTGCTGTTCGTGCTTTCGGTGTTCGTTACCTGCAAGCCGGTATTGGCGCGGCGGAAGGCCACGTTCTTCAGTTGCAAATACCCGTCCGTGTCCACGTCCGCATGGTTGTTCACGGAGGCCGTCAAGCCGTTGGCAGGCGTGCCGCCCGCATTCGTGCCGTCGAAGGTTACGCCCTCGATGCGCACCGCCTTGCCGTTGGTCTGCACGTCCAGCAGAGTGGCGGTGTGCTGCGCTTCGGGCGATACCTTTATAATAGTAGGCTGCGAGAAATCCTGCACGCCCGCCGCATCAAACGAACCCCGGATGACCAAGGTGTCGGTGTGCGAGTCGTTTTCGCTATGATCCTTGGCAGCCAAGGTCAGGTGATAGGCCGTGTTGTCAATGCCCGACACGCGGTGATCCACGTATTCGCCCGCCTTGACGTAAATGTACTTCACGGAAGCCTGCCCGCTGGACAACGCCAAGCCTATCATCGCCCCACGCAAGTCAGAGGTAGCATTGCCCCAACTGGTTCCATCGGCTTCACCACTTTCCTCCGTGGCCACATAGATTTCATCCATCACATAGAAGTCGTTGGGGTATTGATATTCGTACACGCCCAAGTCAATCACCTGGGGCAGCGGGGCGCCGTTCTCGTCATCCCCGCCTGCATAGCGTACATAGCTTTTCGTCATCATGTACTGCGTGGCATAATCGGGCGCATTCGCATTCATCCATTCGATATAAGCCCCCGTGGCCTGTGTCATGTCCGTTACATGGGCAGCCAACACGCCATCGCCCGCATCGGTAAGCAAGGATATTGCCCCTGGGTTCCAGCGTGCGGTTGCCGTATTGCCTGCCACGCCCGCCACGACAGACGGCGAAGCAAAGCGCGGCCCGTTTACCGAGGCATTGTCCGTGCTCAGCAGGATGTTGTCGTTATCGTTGCCGTCCTCCGGCAAAGCGTAATCGCTGGCACAATGCTGCAACGACATGGCTGCGGCCACGTCCGGCCACGTCACCTGCCCGCTCTCGTTGCCCCATATCACCGTGTTCACCAGCTGGCTTTTGGCATTCTGGTTGAATATGGCGGCGTTGCCCTCGGCCTTGTTGCGTACGATAAGGCAGTTCATCAGGCTGATGCTCGGATCGACATAGGTAGCCACCCCGTCCACGAAGTTGGTGGCAATGGCACCGCCCCACCCTGCCGTTTCATTGTTGGACCAAATGCAGTTGGCCGCATACAGCGCCGTGGCCGCCTGCATCCCTCCCAGATAAATCGCACCGCCCCGCACCGCATAGGCATCCAGGCCTCCCTCGGCATGGGGATTGGCCACCGTGCCATTGCCCGCATAAATCGAGCCATAGGTGTGCAGCTCCGCGTCACGCAGGAACACTGCCCCGCCCCGCACGGCCTGGTTGCCCGCGAAGCGGCAACGATTAATAATATAAGGAATGCCATCGCTGTACACGCCGCCCCCGCGCCCCGCATCGTCGCGGTCGGCCACGGGCGTAAGCGTGTTGGACGTTTCCCCGTTGAGCACGGTCAGCCCGTCGAGCAGCACCCCTTGCTCCCCTCCGCCGCCCGCCGCCACGGAATAGATGACGTGGTACGCCCGCTCATCGTTCTCAGAAGCCGTCAACGCGCCGGACAGGATGGTTTGGTTGGCCAGTTCATACGCCTCCACCACCCCGTTGGAGTTAAGGTCGGAGCCCGCACGTTCAGCCAGGAATGCCGACACGTCGGCCTCGCCCTTGATGGGCTTCAACGCGGTACTGCCCACGGCATCCAACCCGCATGACCAAGTCTCCGTGCCCTGGAAGCCCCCGTAGATGCTCACCCCCTGCGGCACGGTAAACGCATTGTAACGCCGGCTGGGATCTTCATCGGGCGCATCGGCCCGGCGGTAGTGGGGCGTGTACGTGCCGCCCGCCATGAAGATGGAGAAAGGACTGTCATCGCCCGAATACTCCCGGTATTGTTCAATGTAGGCCAGGGCATCGTCCAGCCACGTGAAAGGCGTGTAGAACGAGCGTCCGACCAGCGAAGGGTCGCCCGTGCCGACCGTATTCGCCCCCGACACGAACAGGTAAGGCACGTACTGCGTGGCATCCAGCTCGGCCTCGAAAGCAAACGCCCCCACATCGGCATACGTTTCCCCGTCCAACATGCGGGGCAGTCCCGCCATGTCTTCCGTGGCCAGGTCGAACGTCGTCACCAGCCCATCCATGTACGCCTTGGGCACGCCGTGGTCTATCAGTTCGGAATAAGCACGCAACTGCCACAGTTCCTCGTTGGTGAAATAGCGGTTGTCCGACTCCATCGACATGTTGTGGTTGACGGCCGGCATCTGGTAGTTCTCCACAAAGCAATAGTCATACACAGTCGTACCCTCACCCTCGCCCAACGCCTCAAGGCGCGTATCGGAGATAGGGGGATAGAACACGCCGCTCACGTTCTTGTCCGAGGGCGCGGTGTTGCCCCACACCGTGGAGTTGAGCACGACAGCCGCCCAGTCGTCATGGTAAGCGCCACCCCCGGCAGACGTGGCATGGTTGTCCACCACGGTACACGAGATGAGGTGCGCCCGGGTATCCTCCGTCACGCCATCGCCATTGGCATAGAAGCCGCCGCCGTAATGTGCCTCGTTGTCCCACACCACCGTGCCGCTCACCGTGGCACCCGGCAACAGGTACAGCCCGCCACCCGCCACAGCCTCGTTGCCGTGCACCACGCAGTTGCGCACATGTGCCCATCCCGGCACGATGGCCCCGCCGCCCTGGCTCTTGTCGCTGCCCACCGTACCCAAGGCCTGCCCGCCTTCGAGGTGGCAACCATCCACCACGGCCTGCAAGCCATCCGCCCCCTCGTCGGGGAACGACACGGCGTGGTAGCCCGTAACCGTTTGCCCGGCTTCCCGACCCTGCGGCACGAGCTTCGTGATTTGCGTAAGCGGTACACGGGTGGTGAATCCTTCATCCCACCCTCCTTGGAGCACCACACCGCGCGGTATCTCAAAGGTATAACTTTGCGGGTCGTCCGGGTCGCTCAGCGTATTGGCCTCGTAGTCGCCAGCCGCCACCCGCACGGTATCGGTCTCCCCCGAAGCGGCGGCCATTTCACCGGCACGGGTCAGCACGGATTGCAGCTTCATCTCGCAAGCGGCATTGTCGGGGGACGAGCCATCGGCAATGCCCGCACCCTCTGTGGTTACATAGAATATATAATTGGTCGGACGGATGTTTTCCGTGTTATCGAGTTCGTATGCTCCGGCATCCACCGTACAGTCCTTGATGCGGTCGGTAAAGTCCATGTCGGTGTACTCTTCCAGGACAATGCTCTTGCCGTTCACCAGCGGGATGTTTTCCCCCATGTTCAATGCCTGAGAATTGCTGCGCAGGCGGAAGTTCTTGCCCGCATAATCCACGAAGATGCTGTTCTGGCTGTTTGTACCGACGTCCACACACGAAGCATCGTACTCTACTCCAGTTGCATTGTCCGTATTCTCAAAGATGGAGTTGTAGCTGGCTATCGTACCTGCCTGACGGGCCACGTCTTTATTGCCGGTATTGCCGCCCTGCTTTCCCCGATTATCCAGCACGATACAGTTGTAAATGGTCAGTTTCGAACCACTCCCCGACTGCCAGATGCAAATGCCCCCGTTGCCGCGTGTGGCTGCATTCGAGGTATTGCCCACGATGGTATTGTTATAGAACTCGGCGTTTTCGATGAATATGCCCGCCCCGTCTCCGTTGGCACCGTAAGATTAATTTCCATTGATGACGCAGTTGTAAGCCGTACCACTATACATGTACACGCCACCGCCGTAGGACTCGCTGTCGTCGCTGTCGCCTATCGTATTATTCAATATATAACAGCCCACCAACGAACCGCCATCGCAGTACACGCCACCGCCACGGAGATAGCCTACGAATGAACTTTCGTTTTTCCCGCCATACAGCACACTGTTCGCGATGGTCACATTGGCAAAAAGCACCGCATTCGCTCCGCCGTTACGCCGGGCACCATTCGGATCCAAGAAGCTCAACCAAGCGGAATTGATATACCCGTCACGGATGGTGAAGCCGTCCCAGGTGGTCGAGTATTGGAAATCGCCTTCACGCACATGCGTACCATTGCCGACTCCCACATATTCATACGCATTCACCAATTTATACAAATTCCCGTTCTTAACCTGATAACCGGCCAAGCTCTCCGCGCAGCGATAATAACCCGCCTCGGTGAACTCATCCCAACCACCGCCCGTCTGCCTCTCGTAACCGTCGCCATACCATGCATCATACACTCTATAACTGCCAAAGTCACTGCCTACTTCCACAAAATAACGACTTCTTCCCAAAAAGCCAGAGCTTGCCTCTTTTTCGGATGCTTCCGCATACTTATAATAGCCATTAGCCAGAGTGGTTGTACTCTCCCATCGCTTATCTACCCAATCATAGCATCCATTCCCCTCACCTACCAGCGTATAAGTATTCAAATTAATGGGATTGTATCGGTCCGCCTGCCCCAGCACACGGCGCACGTCGCTGCTGGTCGTAGCCGGGCGGATAATGGTCTGGTAGTCGTCCACTTTATATAGCGTCGTGTCGGAATAAATCAGTTCGGAAAGCAACGGATGGCGGTCGTCCATGCCGGGCGTGCCGGTAGCGGGGAATGCGCCGTACACGTTCACGCCGTCTTTTATCTCGAAGCAGTTTTGCGAACCCGACAAGGGGTCTTGAGCGTAATTGCCCGCCGCCACCCACACTTGCGGCTTCTGCCCGTCAATCACCGCACCCCGGTCGGCGGTATCCACCGCCTTGCGGATGGTG
>CALUML010000138.1 GCA_944321745.1 uncultured Bacteroidales bacterium | reverse complement strand
GCCTTGTGGCTCTCAGCGTAGGGCAACGCCCCACGGATACGGACGAGCTACAAGTTACAATTTCTTTCCTGCTCCTCGCCCAAGGCCAACGGCCTTGTGGCACTTAGCGTAGGGCAACGCCCTACGGGCAAGGACGAGCTACGGATTACAAGAGATTGCAAAAATACAACAAAAGTGACAAGCCGCAAGCCGCGAAAGGCAAGAAGTTTCGGCTCGCCGTTTTATGAAAGTTTATGAAAGTTTAACTATATAATTGGCGCGATAATGCCCGCTCGCCTCCTCATCCGGAAGCCTCGCCCCCCAATGCCCCCTCCGGACGCAATCAGGGAAAGGAGGATACCCTTTGTATCAAGAGGCTTCCACCCCTTTAGGCAAAAGACAAAGCCCCCTTTAGGGGGTTGGGGGGTCACCCCTTTAGGCAAAAGGGTAAGACCCCTTTTAGGCAAAAGGGTAAGACCCCTTTTAGGCAAAAGGGTAAGACCCCTTTTAGGCAAAAGGGTAAGACCCCTTTGGGCAAAAGGGTAAGACCCCTTTGGGCAAAAGGGTAAGACCCCTTTGGGCAAAAGGGTAAGACCCCTTTGGGCAAGTGGCAAAGCCCCCTTTAGGGGGTTGGGGGTGCCCTCATGTTTCCGAGGATTGGGGAGGCTATTTAGGACATTACCCGCCGAAGCGAAGAGCTTCCCGCACAGGAAGATACCGGGGAAAGGCAGGCATTTGCAAGAAACGCAAGCGGTAGCAAATAACACGGCAAATATACGAAAAATTGCGGATATTCGTAAAATGATTACATTTGCAGGGTTGAAACCCATGTGGCAACACCACCCAATTTAACCGTGTCATCCCGCATTCCCGAAATAGATTACCTCCGCTGCGTGCTCATCCTGCTGATGGTGGCATTCCATCTGGTATATATCAACGAGACCTACCCGCTCGCCCACCAATGGGTCTACACGTTCCACATGCCCGGCTTCATGCTCATTTCCGGCTTTCTCTCCCACCCGGGCAAGGATTGGAAAAAGCTGTCCCGCAAATTGTTGTGGGTGTTTATCCCGTACCTGTGCATGGAAGCGGGGTATGTGGTCATGGCACGCCTGCTGCCCATCCGCGAGCATCTGGCCGAGCTTACCCCGTTGATGCTGCTCGACAAGCTCTTGCTGCATCCGATGGGCCCGTATTGGTACCTGCACACCTGGATGCTATGCCTGCTGGCGCAGCACGTGGTCAGTCGGCTGCCGGTGGGACTCTTCACCAAGTTCATCGTGCTGGGACTGCTGCTGGGCGGGCTGGATGCGTGCAACCTGCTGTCGTTCAACATGGCCATGTACTTCCTGGCGGGATGGGTCGTAGCCGAATCGGGGCTTCGGCTCACGCAGCTATTCCGGCCGTCATGGGTGGCCTTGCTACCGCTGGCGGTGCTGTCCGCAGACATCGATAACCTGCACCGCGGCACGCTGGGAGGGGTGTGCATCACTTACTTCAGCCTCTGCTTCCTGTTGTTTACCTGCCAGGTCTGTCCCCAAAGCGTAAAACGGGTAGCCTGCTTCGTGGGACGCAACACCCTGCCCATCCTGCTATTCTCGCCGGTATTCACCTTCCTGTCCAGGTTGTACCAGCCTTGGCTGCTGTTCGAACCGACAGGCATGCTCTTCCTGGTGGTGTCGGTGGCACTGGCGGTTGCGGGCAGCATCGGCATGGCCTGGCTGATGGACCGCATCCACGTGTCGCCGTGGTTTTTCGGCAAGGAGCGGGCGGTACAATGAAATTCCCCTGCCAACGGCCTGCCGGAAGTTGTTCCGCCCGGCTATGGCACAGTTGCCCGATTTTTTCTACCTTTGCATAACCATTAAACATTAAACATTAGACATTATAATATATAGGTATGAACAATTGGTTTGAATGCAAAATCAAATACGAAAAGACGACCGATGACGGCAAGATAGCCAGCGTGAACGAAAATTACCTGGTGGATGCCTTGTCGTTCACGGAAGCCGAGTCGCGCATCATCGAGGAGATGAAACCCTTCATCAGCGGGGAGTTCTCCGTGTCGGGCATCAAGCGGGCGCGCATTTCCGAACTGTTCCCCAGCGACGACGAGGAAGCCGACAAGTGGTACCGCTGCAAGGTGTTTTACCTGACGATAGACGAGGAAAAAGGCATCGAAAAACGCACCGGGGTCACCATGCTGGTGCAGGCCGCCGACCTGAAAGGAGCGTTGGAAGGACTGGTGAAAGGCATGGAAACCTACATGGGCGACTACGAGATAGCCTCCATCGCCGAGACCACCCTCATGGACGTGTACCCTTACGAAGCTGAAAAATAAGAAGCCATTGCGGAAACGCGGAAGCGCGGAAGCGCGGAAGCGCTGAATCGCTGAATCGATAAATCGCTGAATCGATAAATCGCTGAATCGATAAATCGCTGAATCGATAAATCGCTTTAGCAGTTCCGCGATTATGCGATTAAGTGATTGAGCGATTAACCGATTAAGCGATTTAGCGATTTAGCGATTTAGCGATTTAGCGATTATCCGATTATCCGATTTACCATCATGTCCATCCAAGATAACATAGCAGCAATCCGCAGCCACCTGCCGGCGCAGGTGCAGCTGGTGTGCGTGTCGAAGTTTCACCCGGAGGAAGCCATCCGGGAGGCGTATGCGTGTGGCGAGCGGGTGTTTGGCGAGAGCCACGTGCAGGAGTTGTGCCGCAAGCACGATGCCTTGCCCGCGGACATTGCCTGGCACTTCATCGGCCATTTGCAAACCAACAAGGTGAAGTACATCGTGCCGTTCGTCAGCTTGATACACAGCGTGGACTCGTGGAGGCTGCTGACGGAAATAGACAAGCAGGCCGGACGGACCGGGCGGCAGGTGAATTGCCTGCTTCAGATGCACATCGCCCAGGAGGAAAGCAAATTCGGCATGGACGAGACGGAGCTTCGCGAAGCCTTGGAGCGGCGTGGCGAGCTGGCGCATGTCACGCTGTGCGGCCTCATGGGCATGGCCACTTTTACGGACGACGAGGAGCAGGTGCGGGGCGAGTTTCGCGGGCTGAAACGGCTGTTCGATGCCGTCAAAGCCGGTTATTTTGCGCAGGATGACCGCTTCTGCGTGTTGTCCATGGGCATGTCGGACGACTACCGCATCGCCGTGGAAGAGGGCAGCACGATGGTACGCATCGGCACCACCATATTCGGCCAGCGGGATTACGGCACCCGGTGAGGGCGGTGACGGGCATTTTAGTTATATAGGTATAAATGGATAAACTGATATTTCGAAGCCTGGCCAGCGGGAGCAGCGGCAACTGTTATTACGTGGGGACGCGCTCCAGCGGCATTCTGATAGACGCGGGCATCGGCTCGCGGGTCATCCGCAGGCATTTGAGGAAGATGGGGGTGGACTTCAGCCAGTTGTGGGGTGTGTTCGTCACGCATGACCACACCGACCACATACGGGGGGTTGGCATGTTGGGCGAATGCTTCCACCTGCCGGTATACGCCACCCGACGCACCCACGAGGGCATGAGCCGCAACTTCTGCATGACACGCGACATCTCGGCCAGCCGCAAGTATATCGAGAAAGGCGAGACGGTGGAGGTGGGCGGACTGCGGGTGACGGCTTTCCCCGTGTCCCACGACGCCACGGACAGCGTGGGCTACACGGTGGAATACGGAGGCACGCGCATCACCTTTGCCACCGACCTGGGCTGCGTGGAGGCCGACATGCTGGCACACCTGGCGCAGGCCGACTACCTGGTGCTGGAGGCGAATTACGACGAGCAGATGTTGCGCGAGGGCAAGTATCCGTATTATTTGCAGCAACGCATCATGGCCCCGACAGGGCATCTGAGCAACGACCAGACGGGGGCTTGCCTGGCCGAGCATTGGCACCGGGGCTTGAAGCACGTGTTCCTATGCCACCTGAGCCGGGAGAACAACAGGCCGGAAGTGGCGTATGACACCGTCTGCCGCTACCTGGCGGAACGGCACATCCGGGTGGGCGAGGACTTGGAACTGACCCCCCTGGAACGGCTCAGCCCGTCCGGGATATACGAGTTGGGAGAGTAGAAACCGCCGGGACAATTATTCTATTTGACGATTTAACTATTTACAGATTTACTATTTACCATTTACCGATTAAACGATTAAGCGGTTCAGCGATTCAGCGATTCAGCGATTCAGCGATTCAGCGTTACCGTTTCACCCAATAAACAATGCTCCATGTCTAAAAATCTGGTTATCATTCCTACGTACAACGAGAAGGAGAATATCGAGAATATCATCCGGGCGATACAGGCGCAGCCGGTGCTGTTTCATGTGCTGGTGGTGGACGACGGGTCGCCCGACGGCACGGCCGACATCGTGAAGCGGATGCAGGCCGGATGCCCCGACCGCCTGTTCATCGTGGAGCGCAGCGGGAAGCTGGGCTTGGGCACGGCCTATATCGCCGGGTTCAAATGGGGTCTGGCGCATGGCTACGACTACATCTTCGAAATGGATGCCGACTTCTCGCACAACCCGGCCGACCTGCCCCGGCTGTATGATGCCTGTGCCCGCCAGGGAGCGGACGTGGCCATCGGCTCGCGCTACGTGAGCGGGGTCAACGTGGTGAACTGGCCGATGGGGCGGGTGCTGATGTCCTACTTCGCGTCGAAGTACGTGCGCTTCATCACCGGCATGAAGGTGGCCGACACCACGGCCGGCTTCGTGTGCTACCGCCGCGAGGTGCTGGAAACCATCGAACTGGACAAGATACGCTTCAAAGGTTATGCCTTCCAGATAGAGATGAAGTTCACCGCCCACAAATGCGGCTTCAGGTTGCAGGAAGTGCCCATCATCTTCATCAACCGCGAACTGGGCACGTCCAAGATGAGCGGCGGCATTTTCGGCGAAGCCTTCTTCGGGGTCATCCGGCTGAAGGTGGACAGTTGGTTCCGCAAGTACCCGTCAAGGAAAGGATAGGGCGTTTTTGCAACCCGGTTGCAGGCGTTCCTGCCCTACCTTTGCGCCCGTAATTTCCAACAACATCCATCATGGCACACCATCACATGCACGACCACGGCAAGGATGTGAAGAACATCAAGGTGGCCTTTTTCCTCAACTTTTCATTCACGTTAATCGAGTTGGTGGGCGGGGTGCTGACCAACAGCATCGCCATCCTGTCCGATGCCATCCACGACTTCGGCGACAGCCTGTCGCTGGGGCTGGCCTGGTATTTCCAGAAACTGGCCAAGCGCGGCAAGAACAGGGCATACTCCTATGGCTACAAGCGTTTTTCGCTGATAGGCGCGGTGGTCAACTCCATCGTGCTGGTGGTGGGCAGCATCTTCATCCTGGCCGAGGCCCTGCCGCGCCTGGCCGCGCCGGAAGCCACACACACCGAAGGCATGTTCCTTCTGGCCATCATCGGCGTGCTGGTCAACGGGGCGGCGGTGTTCCGGCTCCAGCGGGGGCATTCCATCAACGAGCGGGTGGTGTCGCTCCACCTGCTGGAGGACGTACTGGGCTGGCTGGCCATCCTGGTCGGCGCGGTGGTGATGCACTTCTGCGACCTGCCCGTCATCGACCCCATCCTGTCCATCGCCATCGCCTGCTTCGTGCTGTTCAACGTGTTCCGCAACATCCGGCAAACCCTGCGCATCATCCTGCAAGGCACACCCGAGGACGTGGACCTGGAGCGGATAAGCACCCGGCTACAAGAGCTGCCCGGCATCGAGGACGTGCACGACCTGCACGCCTGGTCCATGGATGGCGAATACAACGTGCTGACCCTGCACGTCACGCTGCACGAAGCCCGCACCATGGCGGAACTGGCCGCGCTGAAGGCCACCATCCGGGGCATCCTCGAAAAAGAACACGTGCAACACGCCACCATCGAGTTCGAAACGGCGGACGAAGCGTGCCAATGCCAGTGTTAGCTACAAGCTACAAGCTACAAGCTACAAGCTACAAGCTACGAGCTACAAGTAGCGAGGAGCGGGTAGCGATACACCCCGCATGGCACTTGTAGCTTGTAGCTCGTAGCTTGTAGCTCGTAGCTTGTAGCTCGTAGCTCGTAGCTCGTAGCTTGTAGCTAATTAACCCTTGACCGACTTGACTACTTTCCAATTCATACGCGAACACTTGCACGACGATGTGCATACCCTCATGCTGCAAGCCGGGCGATACCCGGATGTGGACATGCCCTTTGCCGTGCGGCAGATTGAGGGGCGGCAGAAGATGAAGCACAAAGTTCCGCT
>CALUML010000137.1 GCA_944321745.1 uncultured Bacteroidales bacterium | reverse complement strand
CGATGACCTTGCCTGCGCACACGTCGATGGTGGCCACGGCCTTCTCGATGGCGGTGTACACGCCGGTGTGGCCCACCATGTCGCCGTTGGCGAAGTTGAGCACCACCAGGTCATAGGTCTGCTTGCCCAGCTCGGCCACGAGGGCTTCGGTTACTTCCGGGGCGCTCATCTCGGGTTTGAGGTCGTAGGTGGCCACCTTGGGCGAGGGGATGAGGATGCGGCTTTCGCCGGGGAATTCCTGTTCGCGTCCGCCGGAGAAGAAGAAGGTGACGTGGGCGAACTTCTCGGTCTCGGCTATGCGGAGCTGCTTGAGCCCGAGGTTGGAGACGTATTCGCCGAGGGTGTTCCTTACGTTTTCCTTGTCAAATAGAATGTGCAGCCCCGTGAATGTGGAGTCGTAGGGGGTCATGCAGAAGTAGTGCAGGGGCAGGGTGTGCATACCGGCTTCGGGCATGTCCTGTTGGGTGAGGGCAATGGTTATCTCCTTGGCGCGGTCGTTGCGGTAGTTGAAGAAGATGACCACGTCGCCTTCTTGGATGGTGCCCACGGGCTGGCCGTCGGCCTCGGTGATGACGATGGGTTTGACGAACTCATCGGTCACTCCCTCGTCGTACGACCGTTGCATGGCGGCCACGGGGTCGGTGGCAGGGGTGCCTTTGCCAGCGGTAAGCAGGTCGTAGGCCTCACGCACGCGCTCCCAGCGTTTGTCGCGGTCCATGGCGTAGTAACGCCCCACGATGCTGGCTATCCGGCCGGCTGTACGGGCGGTGTGCTGTTGCAATGCTTCGATGAATCCTTTGCCGCTGTGGGGGTCGGTGTCGCGCCCGTCCATGAAGCAGTGGATGTAAACTTTCGTCAGGCCGTATTCGCGGGCGATTTCGCACAACTTATAAAGGTGGTCGATAGAGCTGTGCACGCCTCCGTCGGATACCAGGCCCATGAAGTGGATGGCGTGTCCCGTGTCGCGGGCGGTGGTGAAGGCGCGTACTATCTCGGGGTTCTGCATGATGCTGTTGTCGCGGCATGCGCGGTTGATTTTCACGAGGTCCTGATACACCACGCGGCCTGCGCCGATATTGAGGTGCCCCACTTCGGAGTTGCCCATCTGCCCGTCGGGCAAGCCCACGTTTTCGCCCGAGGCTTGCAGCTGCGAGTGGGGGTAACGTGCCAGGAGCGCGTCCCAGTGGGGGGTGGGGGTGACGTAGATGACATCGGACTTCGAGCGGTCGCCGATGCCCCATCCGTCGAGAATCATAAGTAATGCTTTCTTGTTCATATCTTTTATATTTAGATGATGTTTGCGTTTCGGGTGCAAATGTACGCTTTTTCGGCGGGATGGCGATGAGGCGGGCGGGGATTTTATTTGGTTTTCCCATGCCATCCCGACTCTCCTGCAAGTACGTGCTTCATCCATCCCCCCGGAGGGAGACTATGGACGAAGCGGTGGCCTTGCCCGGCAACGTTGGTTGCCGGAAGCTATGTGTGCTTTCTTTTATTGATGGGAAAAATAAAAGAACTGTGTGCTTTGTGGCCAAAACATCTCGCCCGCCTACTCCTCGGGCGTGTCCTCGCGGTACTCGCAGGCACCGGCGGCGGGGTGGGGGGAAGTGTAGCGGTCGTTGCCGTCGAGGTCGTATTGCAGGTTGTACTGGCGGGTGACTTCGGGGTCGGCCAGACCGAGCAACACGGAGGCGGAGTCGGGGCGGAAGTCGAAGCGCTGGCCGGTCTCCAGGTCGAGCGCGGTGGAGCGGAACAGCACGTCGTCCTTGCCCCGCCAGCGCAGGCTGTCCTCGGGGGCGAATTGCGGCAGGTGGAGGGTGTCGCGCCCCAGGTAGGTGTGGCGGAAGGTGCCGTCGTACGTCTGCGGCACGCGGGCGGCCAGGCTGAACTCGATGTTGGTGTTGCCCGCCACGGCGCAGTTGAGGAAGGTGGTGCGCATGGGGGCGGTCTTGTTGAGGTTCATCACCATGACGGCGGGCTGGGTGTGGTCGCGGCTGGTGGCTTGCAGGGCCATGCCGCTGTTGAAGTAGTTGGCCACGGTGGTGTGCACGAAGGTGTGCGTGCCGCCATTGAGGTACACGGTGTAGCTGCCCGTGTTGCTGATGAGGCTGTTGAATACTTCGGCGTGGGCGTTCTGCGCCACCAGGCCGTACACCAGGAAGTTGTGCAGGCGGCAGCTGTGCATCCGCAGGCGGGGCATCTCGCCATCGGCCGGTATGCCGTTGCGCCCGGCGTAGGTGAGGAACACGCCCACCGACCCGCTGTTTATCGACACGTGCTCCATGCGGTGCTCGCCCGCACCGTAGAGGTACACGCCGCCCCACTGGCCCGCCACGTCGTTGTAGGGCACGGGCGGCACGTAGTTCATCGCGTCGAAGCGGTCGCCCCGCATCAGGATGGGGCGTTCCGCCGTGCCCACGGCGTGGAGGTTGCCGTAGACGAAGAGGTTGGCATTGTTGTGGAAGTATAGCCTGCATCCCGGCTCCAGCGTGAGGAGCTTGCCCGGGGCGATGGCCAGGCTGTCGTAGATGAGGTAGGGCTTGGCGGCGGTGAGGGTGGTGTCGTTCAGGATGGTGCGTCCGTGCCATATCTCCACGTCCTGCCCGTAGGCCTGGAGCACCATTTGCTGCGTCGTGCCGTTGAAGTGGAAGGCGAGCCGGTCCTCCACCAACAGGGCGGAGTCGCTGCCCAACCGCTGCACGTTGACGGAGACGAACACGTAGGCACTGTCGCCCGCGCTTATTTCCACATCGTTTACCGTATGGCCTGCCTGGCCGTCCACGTTCACCTGGAAGTATGACTGCTCTCCGCCCGCAAGCACCACGCGGTCGATGCGCACGGCCTTGCGCTGGGGGTTGTACACCATGACCCGCCGCGTGGGGCTTTTGACGGTGGAGAACACGGTGTCGAACCGCAGCGTGTCTGCCGAGAAGCCGAGCCGCACGCCCGGGTCGGTGGTGAACTGCTCCTGGCACGAGGTCAAGGCGCATAAGCCCACGGCCAGTGCGGCAAGGGGCAGGGCAAGCAGGCGGTAAAGCATTTTCAACATATGTTATTGTATGATACGGTAGGATAACGCGTGCCGTGCCCGATTATTGTCCGGCAGCGGGTGCAAAGATACGCAATTATCAGTTGAGAGTTGAGAATTGAAAATTGAAAGTTGGCTATTGCAAAGCGAAAAGGTAACTTTCAATTTTCAATTTTCAATTTTCAACTCTCAGCTGCATATCTTCATGCTGCCCTCGGCCACGACCTCGCCGCATGTCCGCATGGTGGCCTGCACCAGCAGGGTGGAGAGCACTTCGCTCCGCACTTCCACGGTGGTCTCCACGCATTCGCCCACGCGGGGCAGGCGGTGGATGGCGAGCCGCTTCACTTCGCCGATGAAGCCCAGCACCACCTTGCCGTGGTTCACATACAGGTTGATGTAGCCCATGCGTGCCGCGCCGGTCTGCGCCATGTTCTCGATGATGCCCGGCTCGGTCAGGTGGCCGTCCTCCACAAAGAGGTTGTCTGCCCCCACGCGCAGGGCGGTGGTGATGCCCGCCTCGTCCACATGCAGCAGCGTGTCCACCATGACGAAGGGCGGTCGCTGGGGCAGGAGGGAGAGGATGTCGATTTTCTGGAAGTCCATAGTTATCATGTATGCATGTTCGATTCCGCGTTTCCAGCGTCAAGTGTACAGTCCCCCGTTGACGGAGATGACATCGCCGGTGATGTACGAGGCGCGTTCCGATGCGAGGAAGCCCACGGCGTAGGCCACTTCCTCGGGCGTGCCGAACCGCCCCACGGGTATCTGTCCTTTGAGCGCGGCCTGGTCGAGGTCGTGCGTCATGTCGGTGTCGATGTAGCCGGGTGCCACGGCGTTGACGGTGATGCGGCGGGCGGCCACTTCCTTGGCCAGGGCTTTGGTGGCCCCGATGACAGCGGCACGTGAGGCCGAGTAATTGGCCTGCCCCGCGAGACCGGTGAGGCCGGAAACGGACACGATGTTGATGATGCGCCCCGTGCGTTTGCGCACCATGCTTTTCAGCACGTGGCGGGTGGTGTGGAAGAAGCCGTTGAGCGCGGTGGCCATTACGTCGTTCCACTCGTCGTCCTGCATGAGCACGAGCATGTTGTCGCGGCGGATGCCCGCGTTGTTCACCAGCACGGCGATGAAGTCGTCGGGGTGCGCTTCCTTCCAGCCGTCCAATGCCGCCTCGATGGCCGCGGGCGATGACACGTCGAAAGGCAGCAGGTCGGCTTTCACGCCTTTGGCTTCCACCAGGGCCTTGGCCTCTTGCGCGGCCTGCTGGTTGGAGGCATAGTTGATGATGATGTTGTAGCCCATACCGGCCAGTTCCAGGCAGATGGCACGTCCGATGCCCCGGCTGCCCCCGGTTACTAAAGCGTAGTTCATAAGTCGTATGGTTTGGGTGTTACAGGTTGAATGTAGTCTCGTCTATCTCCTCGTTGAGCCGCTTGTCGGTGAGGGTGTAGGTGTTGCTTGTGCCGTCGGTCTCCTCGGTGTACAGGGTGGCGATGGAGCCGTCGGCCTTGTCGTAGCTGGCCACCACGCGGACGATGCCGCTCTTGTTTTCCTTGCCGGTGGGCAGGGTGGCGGTCACCACGTATTGCGAGGCCGTGGTCTCGCAGGTTATCCCGGTGGCAGGCATCCGGCGCACGTCGCCCTCCATGCAGGAGGCGAGGATGGTGCGCATGTCGCGCATCTTGGCGTTCTTGGCCGTGGTCACCTGCTTGCGCCCGGCGGCTATCATGGTGAAGTTGTCGCCGTTGATGAGCATGAGGTCGCCCGCCGGGTCGGTGTAGGCCATGGACAGCTTGTCGGGCTTGCTGTAGTGGTAGTTGCCCTCGGAGCGGATGCTTTCCTCGAAGATGGGCATGAACTTGTCTTGCGTGAAGCGTGCCGTGATGGTGGTGTAGGCCGCGTTGGCCGCCTTGATTTGGTCGAGGATGGCGGCATCCTGCCCGCTTATCTCCTGTGCGCGGACGCACAGGCAGCCCAGCAGGGCGAGGGCGATGAATGAGAGTCGTTTCATATTCTTTAGTTACGAGTTACGAGCTACAAGCTACAAGCTACAAGCTACAAGCTACGAGCTACGAGTTACGAGCTACAAGCTACAAGTTACGAGCTACAAGCTACAAGCTACGAGCTACGAGCTACGAGCTACGAGCTACGAGCTACAAGCTACAAGCTACAAGCTACAAGCTACTTATTCACTTACTTATTTTCTTATTTTCTTATTTTCTTATTTTCTTACCTTCTTACTTTCTCACCACAGCCCCCGGGTGGCTTCGTCCATGCCTCCCAGCAGGGCGGCGCAGGTGGCGAAGGCTGTCATTGTCACGCCCAGCACGCCGTGTAGGGCGAGGTTTTGCCCCGTGAGCAGCAGGTTGGGCAGCGGGGTGGCGGGTGTGAGCAGGGTGCGCATCGGGTCGCGGCAGTCCTTGCGTATGCCGTAGGCCGAGCCTTGCCACGTGCTGGTGTAGTCCCGGTAGGTGAGGGGCGTGCTGGTGCTGATGTGTTCGATGCCGTCCAGCAGGCCGGGCAGGTAGCGGGCGGCCAGGTTGGCGCATTGGGCGGCCTTGCGGGCCTTGAATGCGCGGTAGTCGTCGCCGCGGTGCCCCACGCGGGTGTCGCTCCAGGCGGCCACCTCGTCCCAGCCCATGGGGGTGAGCAGGCCGATGTTGCGCGTGCAGCCGCCGCCGGCCGGCACTTGGAAGCTCACCAGCAGCTTGTCCACCGGCGCGCCGGGCGGGGGGCAGGGTTGCCATGGGTCGCTGCCTTCATACACGAAGAGGTTGCGGTTGCGGTAGGGCACGCAGCCCGGGCGCAGCAACAGGTGGGTGGTGAACATGCCGCACGTGTTGGGCAACGCCGTGATGCGCCGCCGGTAGATGGGGCGCACCGCGCGGCAGTCCGCCAGCAGTGACAGGGTGAGAGCCGGGTGCGCGCTTGAGATGACGTGCCGGGCCTGCACCCGCTCGCCGCCGTCGCATTCCACGGCGGTGACGCGGCCGTCCGCTTCCACGAGGCGGACGACCCGGGCGCGTGTGCGCACCGTGCCGCCTTGGGCGGTGATGCCGTCGGCCAGCCGGTCGGCTATCTGGTGCCCGCCGCCTTGCAGCCGCCACGTGCTTTGGACGAACGAGTTATTTATCTGGGCGAAGGTGTAGAGCGGCAGCGTGTCGGCTGCCAGCTCCATGGTGAGCGATGCGCCGCTCAACACGCGCCGCAGGGTGGGATGGGTGAT
>CALUML010000136.1 GCA_944321745.1 uncultured Bacteroidales bacterium | reverse complement strand
AACAAGATGCATACGATTGCTATATCCATAGGTGTCTGTATTTTCGGGGTTAAAGGTAAGCATTATTTTCAAATAACAATAACATGTTGCACAAAAAAAGCCTCCACGGCGAATGTGCCTGGAGGTCTTTTCCCAAAAATGCCGTTCAGGTAGTCTCTTTATGCCTTCACCGGCTTGTAGCGCGGCACGAGCACTTTCATCACGGTCCAGCCCAGCAGGTAGGCCACGGCGCAGTAGCAGAACACGATGAAATAGCCTGCTTCCTTGCCCTCGAAGCCAAGAAAGGCCATTTGCGTGGCCTCGGCGTAGTCGAACAGGCGGCCTGACACCAGGTTGATGATGAACGAGCTAAGCCCGCCCGCCATGCCGGTCATGCCGGTGATGGTAGCCACCGTGTTGCGGGGGAAGATGTCGCCCGCCAGTGAATACATGTTGGCCGACCACGACTGGTGGGCGGCTGCCACCAGACCGATGATGAGGATGGGCCACCAGTACGAGTAGTTGCCCAGCGGCTGGGCGACGAGGGCGATGAGTGGTATGACGGCGAACACCAGCATGGCTTTCATGCGCGACTCGTAGGGGTTGCCTCCCGTGCGGTTGATGATGAACGTGGGCAGCTTGCCCCCCAGGATGGAGAGCAGCGTGATGGCGTAGAGCACGAAGAGCAGCAGCTGTGCCGTGGGCGTGTCCGAAGTGTAGCCGTACACGTCCGATATGTAGGCGGGTGTCCAGAAAAGGAGGAACCACCACACGCCGTCCGATAGGAACTTGCCAAGGGTGAAGGCCCACGTCTGCCGCAGGCGGATGCATTGCAGGAAGGTCAGCTTCCGTTCCTCTGTCGCCGGGGTGGGGGAGCCGGTGGCATCTTGCCCGTCGTCTTGCCGGATGTAGGCCAGTTCGGCGGCATTCACATGCGGATTTTCGTCCGGTTTCTTGTAAGCGAACACCCAAACGGCCATCCACACGAAGCCCAATGCCCCGATGAGCAGGAAAGCCATTTCCCAGCCGTTGCCCACGCCCAGCCGTTGGAAGTAGCGGGCCAGCGTGGGGATGCACAGCGGTGCGATGAGCGCACCCACCGTGGTACCGGCGTTGAAGATGGAGGTGGCGAAGGCGCGGTCTTTCTTCGGGAAATACTCCGTGGTGGCTTTCACAGCGGCGGGGAAGT
Organism: uncultured Bacteroidales bacterium; assembly: GCA_944321745.1. Taxonomy (GTDB): domain Bacteria; phylum Bacteroidota; class Bacteroidia; order Bacteroidales; family Paludibacteraceae; genus QVMH01. The sequence goes on along the minus strand of CALUML010000136.1, from coordinate 5,105 downwards.
TGCCCGCCTCGCCGATGCCCAGTACCACGCGGGCGGCAATGAAATAGTACACGCTCACGATGGCGATGGTGCTGGCCATCGCACCTCCTGCGCCCACCATGGCGGCGGCATCGGAGAGGCCTACCGTGTGCTCGGTGGCCCAGCCGCACAAAGCGTGCAGGCAAGCACCCACGGACCACAAGGCAATGGCCCACAGGTAACCGCGCTTGGTGCCCATCCAATCGACGAAACGACCGGCAAACACGTTGGCAATGGCGTAAACAAGGGAAAATATGGCCGTGATTTGGCCATAATGCGTGTCTGTCCAGTGAAATTCAGGTGCGATGAAGTCCTTCCACGTAAGCGAAAGCACCTGCCTGTCCAGGTAGTTGACCGCCGTGGCGAAGAAAAGCATGCCGCATATCACCCAGCGGTAATTGGTCATTCTCTGTTTAATATCTGTCATGGTGTTGTAGGGGATGAAGTCTACGGTCAACAGTCTACGGTCGACAGTCTACAGTCAATGTCGATATTCCTTTCGTTACCGTAGACTGTAGACCGTAGACTGTAGACTGCAGACCGCAAGTTATCTCATTTCCGTGTAGGGCAGCTTGTCCATGTCGTTGTAGTCGAGGTTTTCGCCAGCCATGCCCCAGATGAACATGTAGTTGCTCGTGCCGGCTGCGGCGTGGATGGACCATTCGGGCGACATGATGGCCTGTTCGTTGGCCAGCCACACGAGGCGTTCTTCCTTCGGCTCGCCCATGAGGTGGCATATCATGTTGCCGTCGGGCACATTAAAATAGAAGTAAGCTTCCACGCGGCGGCTGTGGGTGTGGGCGGGCATGGTGTTCCACACACTGCCGGGCTTCAGTTCGGTCAAGCCCATTTGCAGTTGGCACGGGCCTTCTTCCAGCACGTTGGCCACAATGAGTTGGTTGATGACGCGGTCGTTGCTTTCTTCCATTTTACCGGCGGGGAAAGAGTTCGACTTCAGCGAGCCTTTGCGGCCGTCGATGGTTACCAGCTGCGTTTTGTATTCCTTGTGCGCGGTGGCGGAGTTGATGTAAAACTTGGCGGGTTTGGCCGCGTCCTTGCTCTTGAAGGTTACTTGTTTGTTGCCGCGTCCCACGTAGAGCGCGTCCTTGAAGTGCAGTTCGTATTCCTTGCCGTCCACGGTCACGATGCCGTCGCCGCCCACGTTGATTACGCCCAGTTCGCGGCGTTCGAGGAAGTATTTGGCCTTCAGCGGGTCGATGGTTTCGAGCACCAATTCCTTGGTGGCGGGTACTGCCCCGCCGAAGATGAGGCGGTCGTAGAGCGAGTACGTCAGGTTGATTTCATCGGCAACCATCACCTTTTCCATCACGAAGCGGTCGCGCAGCAGCTGCGTGTCATAATGCTTCGCGTCCTGCGGATGGCAAGCCGTCTGCATTCTGTAATTCACTTGGGCGGTAGCCGACATGGCGGCTGCCCCTACCAATACTGCCAAAGCAAGTCTTTTCATTTTCTTATTCTCCTATTTATTATTATGGTTATATTATTTATTTGTAGCGAGTAGCGGGTAGCGGGTAGCGGGTAGCGGGTAGAAATGCAATCGCTACTCATTGTTCGCTGTTCATTATTCATTGTTCATTGATTGCATGCTTTCTTTGATGATGCGGCGACGGTTGAAAATGGCCAGGGCCAGTGTACCCAGCACGAGGATGGCCGAACCCACGTATTTGAAGTTGTACACCGCATGGAATATGAGCCAGGCGAAGAGGCTCGAGGCGAAGTCGAGTGCGCCGCCCTGGAAACCTTCGGGGATGCGTACCGCAGCGTCGGCCGTGCGGGCGTACACGTCCTGTGCCGCCTGGGTAAAGAAGGGTGCAAGGTCGGTCACGAAGTACAGCCCCACAATCAAGGCCACGAGGCCGATGATGAACGTCTTCAGCACGTTGCCCTTGGTGATGGGCAGCACGGCGGGGAACAGGTAGAACATGCCCGCCAGCGAGGCAAGGGGCAGGAACTGGTTGCCCGGCAGCACCACCGAAAGGAACAGGATGACGGGAATAAGCAGCAGCGACACCACCAGCGTGGTGGGATGGCCGATGACCAGAGCCGGGCTCATGCCGATGCTCAGCCCGGCGCTGTTTTTGAACTTGCGCGATACCAGTTCACGCGTGGCTTCGGAAATGGGCTTCAGCCCTTCGATGAACAGCGAAGTGATGCGCGGGATGAGTTCCATGACGGCACCCATCTTGATGCCCAACCCCAGGATGGCGGGGATGCTGTCCACCACTTCCTTCCAGCTTTCGCAGGCCAACGCCCCGATGGCGCAGCCCACGATGACCCCGAGGAAGAGCGGCTCGCCCAAGATGCCGAATTTTTTCTTCATCCCTTCGGCATCGATGTTCAGCCGGTCAAATCCGGGTATCTTGTCCAACGCCTTGTCGATGACCACGGCAAACGGCACGAAGCCTTGGCAGAACGGTTGAGGGATGGAAATGCCGTCCATGCCTTCGTAGTAGCGTTGGAACTTGCGGCTGGTGAGATCGGCCATAACCAGCGTGATGATGTAGCAGATGATGGCTGCGAAGAATCCCCACCAGATGTTGTCTGTGGCAAAGTACACCACCGCTCCGATGAAGGCGAAGTGCCAATAGTTCCACAAGTCGATGTTCACCGTCTTGGTGGTCTTGGTGAGCAGCATGATGATGTTCACCGCCAGGCACACGGGGATGATGAACGCGCCCACGGTGGTGTTGTAGGCCACCGAGGCAGCGGCGGGCCAGCCCATGTCGAAGATGCCGAGGTTCAGCCCGTAGATTTCCGTCATTTTCTTGAGCGGTGCGCCGAGGCTGTCGGTAAGCAACGCGGTTACCACAGAAAGCCCCACGAAACCCACGCCCACCAGCAGGCCGCTTTTCAACGCTTTGCCGAACTTGATGCCGATGCACACGCCGAGGATGGTGAAGATGATGGGCATCATCACGGCTGCGCCCAGCCCTATGATATAGCTGAATACTTGCTCCATAAGCTCATCCTCCCGTTATCTTACCCGTTTGATGATGTCCAACGCTTCACGGCACAGGGCGGTTATCTTGTCCCAATCCTTTGCCGCAATCACGTCTTTGGGGAAAAGGTTGCTGCCCATGCCCACGCAGGTGGCTCCGGCCTGGAACCAGCCCCGCAGGTTGTCTTCCTCGGGCTTCACGCCGCCCGTGATCATGAGCATGGACCACGGCATGGGGGCTTTCAGGCCTTTCACGAATTTGGGACTGAGCACGTCGCCGGGGAACACCTTGCACAGGTCGCAGCCGCATTCCTGCGCGAAGCCCACTTCGGACACCGAGCCGCATCCCGGCGTGTAGGGCACCAGGCGGCGGTTGCACACCTTGGCCACTTCGGGGTTGAACAGCGGACCGACGATGAAGTTCGCCCCCAGCTGGATGTAGAGCGAGGCCGCCGCCGGTTCCACGATGGAGCCTGCGCCCAGTATCATGTCCGGGCATTCCTTGGCGGCGTATTTCACCAGCTCGCCAAACACTTCGTGGGCAAAGTCGCCCCGGTTGGTAAACTCGAAGGCGCGTATGCCGCCCTCGTAGCAGGCCTTCAGCACCTGCTTGGCCGTGTCCGCATCGGCATGGTAGAACACCGGCACGAGGCCGGTTTCCCGCATGGCGGACAACACTTGTATTTTATTGTATCGCATAATATGGATTTATTGTTGAAGATGGTGAGATGGCACGCCAAGACGGAAAGGCGCGAAGGGGAAAACAGCCTTTCCCTCTTTGCGTTTATTCCGGGCAAGTTGGTAGGATGGGGAATGCAATTTCGCGTCCTTGCGTCTTCGCGTACCAAATCTCATGGGAAAATAGTCAATGGTAAATGGTCAAATAGTAAATGAAGTGTTACCGTTGCACCCGTCCGCTGGCATCGCCGCCCGCGAGGGCTTCCACTTCGGCGGCGGACACCATGTTGAAGTCGCCGGGGATGGTGTGTTTCAGGGCCGAGGCCGCCACCGCAAACTCCAGTGCCTCGCCCTGCGTGGGCTTGGTGAGCAGGCCGTGGATGATGCCGCCGGAGAAAGAGTCGCCACCGCCCACGCGGTCGATGATGGGCATGATGTCGTACCGTTTCGAGGTATAAAACTCCTTTCCATCGTATATCATGGCCTTCCAGCCATTGTGCGAGGCCGAGAACGACTCGCGCAGGGTGGAGATGACGTATCGGAAGCCGAACGCCTCGGCCATCTGGCGGAAAATGCCCTTGTAGCCTTCAGCGTCCGTCTGCCCCGCCTGCACGTCGGCATCGGGCTTGAAGCCGAGGCACAGCTCGGCATCTTCCTCGTTGCCGATGCACACGTCCACGTATTGCATCAGGGGGCGCATGATGGATTGCGCTTTCTCTTTCGTCCACAGTTTCTTGCGGAAGTTGAGGTCTACGGACACGGTCACGCCGTGCCTGTGGGCGGCCTCGCAGGCCAGGCGGGTGAGTTCCGCCGCCTTGTCGGAGATGGCGGGGGTGATGCCCGACCAGTGGAACCAGTCCGCTCCCTGCATGATGGCATCGAAGTCGAAGTCCGCAGGGTCGGCTTCCGCGATGGCGGAGTGGGCGCGGTCGTAGATGACCTTGCTGGGGCGCATGGCCGCGCCGCTCTCCAGGTAGTAGATGCCCACGCGGTCGCCGCCCCGGGCGATGTAGTCCGTCTTCACGCCGTAGCGTCGCAAGGCGTTGACGGCGCATTGGCCGATTTCGTGTGTCGGCAGTTTGGTCACGAAGTAAGCGTCGTGTCCGTAGTTGGCGCAGCTCACGGCCACGTTGGCTTCGCCGCCGCCATACACCACGTCGAACGAGTCGCATTGCACGAATCGCGAGTTGCCCGGCGACGACAGGCGGAGCATGATTTCTCCTAACGTTACAATTTTTTTACCCATGTCTTTGTCTTTTGTTGATGTTTTGTTTTGTGGTAAGAATTGAAAGCCCAAAATTACCACCTTAATTTGGAATCGGACTGCAAGAAAACTATCAATTTCCTGCCAAAATTGTCCTAAAATAGTATCATTTACCTGTTGGCGGAATTAATTTGAGTTGATAATATGTTTGGAAAGTTGCGCATATCGATGATTTTTATTAACTTA
>CALUML010000135.1 GCA_944321745.1 uncultured Bacteroidales bacterium | reverse complement strand
AACTTCGTGTCTCGCTGCGCTCGAAATGACGAGGACGGCATGAAAATGGTACTTTTTACACAGCCTCCCAGGGGGAGGGGTCAGTGAGGTGATTGGCAGATAGGATTGCTTTTCTTATTCCGCCCCCGCGTATATATAATAAGGAATATTCCCCTCCTTGTGCGGAGATATTTTCCCGCATAAATCGGAAAACTTGTGCGGGCAGGTCGGGAAAAACATGCTAAAAAACATGTGTTTTTTCTTTAGGAATCTGTTGCCGCGTTGCCCCTATGTATATGTTGGCGTCAACAACTTTTAATCAACAAACATTTATTTTACAATTAAAAAACACAGATTATGAAGAAATTCTTCACGATTGCAGCCCTCGCCGCCGCGATGTGCGGGGCTGCGCAGGCTCAGGAAACGGTGTCGGCCATCTACATTGCCGGTGCTGCCGGTACGGAAATCAACGGGCAGGTGCTCGGCGATTGGGACATTGTCAACACGCTGGAGGTGAAACCCGAACGAGGAAAGTTCGTGCTGACCATCAAGAACTTCAGTGCCATCGCCATATCGGATAAGAAATTGACGGAAGAAAAATGGGGCGAATGGAAAACAGGATTGTGGTCGTATCCCGGAGCGGCCGATATGACCGATGCCGACTTGAACAAGCCCTTCCCGATGAGCGGACCGGGCGAAGAAAACGGCGCAGGCAATGTGATGGCTCCCTGGAAGGCCGACGTGTGGGAAGTGGAAATTGCGGGTGACCTCTCCACCATCACCTACCGCACCAGCACCCCCAAGCCCGCCGACGTGGTGCACCTGCTGGGCAACGACCCCATCGGCTGGAACACGCGGGATGAATACCAGTTTGAAAACGAAGCGGGTACGAACGTGTATTGGCTCGACATCACCGAAGACATGGCCATCGTAGGGCCGCACGTGAACCTGAACATCATCGTGAACGGCGACTGGGAAATCTGGTGGGGTGGTGCCACCAAGCCCCTCGTGTTCGACGAACCCCAAATGTGGCTGTGGACGGACAACGTGGGCACGGACAATGACTACGTGATACCCGACGGCACCTCGTACTGGGGCACCATCCGCTTCGTAAGGCCCGCCGCCGGTGAACCCGCCGAAGTGACCATGTACACCGAAATCAAGGAACACAAGAGCGAACCCAACGGCATCGAAACCGTCCTCACGGACGAAAACGCCACGCCTGAATACTTCACCCTGCAAGGCCTGCGGGTGGCCAGCCCGCAGCAGGGGCAAATCTACATCGTGCGCCAAGGCAGCAAGGTGAGCAAGGTGTATTACCGCTAAACGTCCTTACATAATAATATCAAGGCAGTTGTTGACCATCTGACACGTGCCCCGGAAACCCTCTTAGTGGAGGGTTTCCGGGGCGTTTTTTTTATACCTCACCCTTAACCCCTCTCCCCGGGGAGGTTGTGTGAAAAGTGTCATTTTCATGTCATCCTCGTCATTTCGAGCGCAGCGAGAAATCTCAGAGCCGCTTTTGGTGTGTTGTAGAGGGGGATTTAGCTTACGCTCAACTTCGTGTCTCCCTACGGTCGAAATGACGAGGACGGCATGGAAAAGGTGCTTTCATCGCCCAAAACATGTTAAAGAACATGTATTTTCATTTTAGGAAATGACTTGCTTTTATGCCCCTTATTATTGTTGACGGCAACAACTTTTTATTAATTAACAACATTTGTACAACTAAAAAACACGGATTTATGAAGAAATTCTTCACGATTGCAGCTCTCGCCGCCACGATGTGCGGGGCTGTGCAAGCTCAGGAAAACACGGTGCAGGCCCTTTACGTGGCCGGTGCGACCGGTACGGAAGTCAACGGGCAGGTGCTCGGCAATTGGGACATTGCCAATGCGGTGGAAGTGAAACTGACGGATGGCAAGTTTGTCTTGAAGCTGAAAAACTTCAGTACTGTCGGCATATCGGCTGCCAAAACATCGATTTGGGGTGAATGGAATGATAACTTGGTGACATTTTTCGGTGCGGTGGAATTGGTGAACAGCGACTTGGGAACGCCTTTTCCGCTTGGCGGACCGGGCAAGGACAACGGAGGCGGCAACCTGACCGCTCCTTGGACAGCCGATGAATGGACGGTGGAAATAGCGGGCGACCTTTCCACCATCACCTTCAACACCACAACCCCCGGGCCGGATGCCCGGCCACTTGATGAGGTGCACTTGTTAGGCGATGCCCCCATCGGCTGGAGTCCGTTGGATGAATACAAGTTTGAGAACGAAGAAGGGACGAAGGTGTTCTGGCTCGACATCCCGCAGGACAAGGCGATTGCCGGACCGATTAAGAACCTCAACATCATACTGAATGGGAGTTGGGACACTTGGTGGAGCGGCGCGACCAAACCGCTCGTGTTCAACGAACCCCAGATGTGGATATGGGGTGCCAATACAGAAGTGGGCGACTATGTAATTCCGGCCGGGACTTCGTACTGGGGCACCATCCGCTTCGTGCGGCCTTTCTTGGGCGAAACTGCCGAAGTGACCATGTACACGGAAATCGTGCCGCACAAGACCGAGACCGTATCCACCGGCATCGAAGCCCTCCTCACGGACGAAGACGCCACGCCGGAATACTTCACCCTGCAAGGCCTGCGGGTGGCCAGCCCGCAGCAGGGGCAAATCTACATCGTGCGCCAAGGCAGCAAGGTGAGCAAGGTGTATTACCGCTAAACGTCCTTACATAATAATATCAAGGCAGTTGTTGACCATCTGACACGTGCCCCGGAAACCCTCTTAGTGGAGGGTTTCCGGGGCGTTTTTTTTATACCTCACCCTTAACCCCTCTCCCCGGGGAGGTTGTGTGAAAAGTGTCATTTTCATGTCATCCTCGTCATTTCGAGCGCAGCGAGAAATCTCAGAGCCGCTTTTGGTGTGTTGTAGAGGGGGATTTCTCCCTACGCTCGAAATGACGAGGATGCCATGGAAATGGTACTTTTCACATAGCTTGCCAGGGCAAGTTGCTTGCGGACATGCATGTTACCGATTATTTTCGTACTTTTGCCCCGCTATTACGCCAAGACGGAAAGACGCGGAGGAGGCATTTCTCCCTGTAAAATACCTTTGCGTCCTTGCGTCTCCGCGTACCAACCAACTATTAGCTATTAACTGTTAACTACTAACTGAATATGTGTGGAATTGTGGCTTACATCGGGAAGCGCGAGGCTTATCCCATCTTGATTAAGGGGCTGAAACGCCTGGAATACCGCGGCTACGACAGCGCGGGCGTGGCGTTGATGCACGACGACAAATTGAACATATACAAGGTAAAAGGCAAGGTGGCCGACCTCGAACGTTTCGCCGAGGGGCAGGACGTGGCGGGCACCATCGGCATTGCCCACACGCGCTGGGCCACGCACGGCGAGCCCAACCAGGCGAACGCGCACCCGCACTATTCACAGTCGGAGAACCTGGCCTTGATACACAACGGCATCATCGAGAATTATGCCGTGCTGAAGGCCTCGTTGCAGGAGCATGGATTTACCTTCCGCAGCGAGACGGACACGGAGGTGCTCGTGCAGCTCATCGAGTACGTCATGGAGCGCGACCGTGTGGACCTGCCCACGGCGGTGCAGCTGGCTTTGAACCAGGTGGTGGGCGCGTATGCCATTGCCGTCATCGAGCGGGGACACCCCGATGTGATCGTGGCGGCGCGCAAGGGCAGCCCGCTGGTGATTGGCATCGGCGATGAGGAGTATTTCCTGGCATCGGACGCCACGCCCATCGTGGAGTTCACCGACAAGGTGGTGTACGTGGGCGACGAGGAAATCGTGACCGTGCGCCGGGGAAGCGACCTCAAAATAAAGACCATCAGCAACATCGAGAAGACACCGGTCATCAAACACCTGGAGCTGACGCTCAGCCAGCTGGAGAAGGGCGGTTACCCGCATTTTATGATAAAGGAAATCTTCGAGCAGCCGCAGACCCTGCGCGACAGCATGAGGGGGCGCATCAACGTGGAAGAGAACAACCTCACCCTCTCCGGTTTCATAGACAACAAGGAAAAGTTCCTCCAGGCCAAGCGCATCATCATCACGGCCTGCGGCACGTCGTGGCATGCGGGGCTGATAGGCATGTACGCCATCGAGGAGTTTGCCCGCATTCCCGTGGAGGTGGAATATTCCTCCGAGTTCCGCTACCGCAAGCCGGTGATTAACAAGGACGATGTGGTGATAGCCATCTCCCAGTCGGGCGAGACGGCGGACACGCTGGCGGCCGTCGAGCTGGCCAAGAGCCACGGCGCGTTCATCTACGGCATCTGCAACGTGGTGGGCTCGTCCATTCCCCGTAACACGCATTCCGGCTCGTACACCCACGTGGGGCCGGAAATCGGGGTGGCCTCCACCAAGGCGTTCACGGCGCAGGTCACGGTGCTCACCATGCTGGCCCTGCTCATCGGCCGCGCAAAAGGCACGCTCAGCGAGGAACGCTTCCTGGCCATCGTGCGCGAGCTGGCCCGCATTCCCGACAAGATGGAGTACATCCTGAACCAGAACGACACGATAGCCGAGTTTGCCAAGACGTTCACCTACGCGCAGAACTTCATCTACCTGGGGCGCGGCTACAACTATCCCGTGGCTTTGGAGGGGGCGTTGAAGCTCAAGGAAATATCCTACATACACGCCGAAGGCTACCCGGCGGCGGAGATGAAGCACGGCCCCATCGCCCTCATCAGCCAGGAGATGCCCGTGGTGGCCATCGCCCCGAGTGCGGGGATGTACGAGAAGGTGGTGAGCAACATCCAGGAAATCAAGGCCCGCAAGGGACGCATCATCTCCATCGTCACCGAGGGCGACGAAACGGTGCGCAAGCTGTCCGACTACACCATCTGCATCCCCGACACGGAAGAGTGCCTCGTGCCGCTGCTGGCCGTGGTGCCGTTGCAGCTGCTGGCCTACCACATCGCCGTGGTCAAAGGTTGCGACGTGGACCAGCCCCGCAACCTGGCCAAGTCCGTCACCGTGGAGTGAATTTCCGCACACGGATATAACACGGATTATACGGATTTACACAGATTTCAAGGACGCAAATCATACATCCATCTTGCATCTGATCTGCGGGAAACTTCCAAAATCTGTGTAAATCCGTATAATCTGTGTTATCCGTGTGCTAAAAAATAAGCTGACATGATTCTCTATCCCAATGCCAAAATCAACCTCGGCCTGAACGTGGTGGGGCGGAGGCCGGACGGTTACCACGACATCGAGACGGTGTTTTACCCCATCGGCTTGTGCGACGTGCTGAGCATCGAGCCGTCCGCCACGTGCACCGACTACAGCTTCTCCACGGGCGGCATCCCGGTGGGCGGTGACGCGGAGGACAACTTGGTCGTCAAGGCCTACCGCCTTCTGCAACGCGAATGCGCCTTGCCCCCCGTGGACATCTCGCTGGAGAAACGCATCCCATTCGGGGCGGGGCTGGGCGGCGGGTCGGCGGATGCGGCTTTCATGCTGTGGGGGCTGAACGAGCTGTTCGCCCTCGGGCTTTCCGCCGACCGGCTGGAGCAGCTGGCCGCCCGCCTGGGTGCCGACTGCCCCGTGTTCGTCCGCAACAAGCCCGTATTCGCAACGGGCATCGGCAACGTGTTTTCCCCCATCAGCCTCTCGCTCGAAGACTACACCCTCCTGGTAGTGAAGCCCGGCGTGCATGTGTCCACCGCCGAGGCCTATTCCCGCGTCACGCCCCGGCGACCCGCCGAGTCGTTGGCGCAGCTCCTGGCACGTCCCGTGGACGAGTGGCGGGGTAGGGTGGTGAACGACTTCGAGGAGTCCGTCTTCGCCCTCCACCCGCAGGTGGCCGCTGTCAAGGAAACCCTTTACCGCGCCGGGGCGGTGTATGCCTCCATGTCGGGCTCCGGATCGGCGGTGTACGGCATCTTCCGCGAGCCGCCCGCCGGAGACGTGGCCGGGGCGTTCGCCGGGTGCTTCGTGGCCGAGATACCCCCAACCCCCTAAAGGGGGCTTTTGATTAACCGCAGAGAGCGCAAAGGGCGCAAAGGATTAAGGTCAACGGTCAACGGTCAACAGTCAACAGTCAACCGTGTCGCATAAATCCTTTGCGCCCTTTGCGCTCTCTGCGGTTAAACCGTGGACTTCGACCAGACCACCCCGATGGTGCGCCGTGCCATCGAAGGCGGCGTGAACTACATAGACACCGGGCGCGTGTACATGGGCGGCGAGAGCGAGCAGGCGGTGGGTAAAGCCCTTGCCGGAGGCTGGCGCGACAGAGTTTATGTCACGTCCAAGA
>CALUML010000134.1 GCA_944321745.1 uncultured Bacteroidales bacterium | reverse complement strand
CTGTCGCTGGTGGAAACGGTGTCGCACCGGGAAGAAGGCCTCCAGGAAATCGAAACTCTGAACGCCCTATACAAGGTCGGGGAAATAGACCGTTTAGTGAAAATGGCTCAGGAACAAGTCGACCCGCAGGCCATGACCCCCGAGGAATACGACTGCATGGTGGACGAGCGTAACCAGGCTTGGGCGGAGCAGTTGCCCGACCTCATGCAAGCCCGTCCCTGCTTCATTGCCGTGGAAGCCATGCACCTCGGCGGTGAAAAAGGGCTGGTGCAATTATTATTAAGGAAAGAAGGGAACAAGATCCTGATTTCGTCACTATAAAATTGATGTTTTTATAGTGACGAAGTCAGGAAAAAGAGACACCACACAGAGTGATGTCCCGACAAACTCAGCTTACTTTTTCCGTTCTATTTTCACCCTTTCCCCTTTTTCTTTTCTTCTTGCTTGGTATAGAGGAAGCGTTTGATCTTTTGTGAAGCAGTCTTTTCAAACGGTTTGTCCATCACGTCGATGCGTTTGATTTGCGAATTGCGGTTCAGACGGCTGTTGAGTTCCTTGCGGTAAGTCTGCTTCCAGGCTTCGATGCGCTCGTCAAAGCCTTGCAGGCGTGATTTGCGTTCTTCGATGACCGACTTCACATGGTCGATGCTCTTCTCCAGTTCTTCTATGTTCAGTAATATCTTGGCCACAAGGCCGCCATCCTCTTCCACCACCAGCGATTCTACCACGAAGCGATCGTTGTTGATTACCGACTCGATGTCCTCCGGGTAAATATTCTCGCCACTCGCTCCCACGATGGTGGTTTTGGCGCGGCCTTTGATGTATAGGCGGCCCCGCTTGTCGAAGCAACCCAGGTAGCCAGTGCGGAACCAGCCGTCGGCGGTGAGCACCTCGGCGGTGGCCTCGGAGTTCTTGTAGTAGCCCATCATCACGTTCGGACCTTTTGCCCAAATCTCTCCAACCCCATGCTTGTCCGGCTCGTGTATCCGCAGTTCCACGCCTGGTAGGGGCAGGCCGGTGGATTGCAGTTTGGTCTTGCCTACGGCGGCTCCGGCCAGTAGAGGAGCGGTCTCTGTCAGTCCGTAGCCGATGGCATAAGGAAACTTCGCTTCGTGCAGGAAGCGTTCTACTCGCGCATCGAGTTTGGCTCCGCCGATGCCGAAGAATTTCAGTCGCCCGCCGAACTTGGCATACAGCTTCTTCCCGGCTACGCGGTGGATGATTTTGCGGACGATGAAATTCTTGTAAATCATACGGCTGAACTGCTTCTTGGAAAACTTTTCCAATATCTGCGACTTGAATATCTTCTCCATGATGAGCGGCACGGACAGCATAACGGTAGGTCGTATGCGCTCCATAGCGGGCATGAGGGCGGCAGCGGTGGGGGGCTTTTCCAGGTAGTAAATGGAACAGCCGTACATCACGGGTAGCAGCAGTCCCAAGCTGTTTTCATAGGTGTGCGACAGAGGGAGGAAGGATAGGAACACATCCTCCTCGTCCAGCGGCTGGAAGTGGTACGCCTGCATGGCCACGAAGGTGATGCTGCGGTGCGACAACATCACGCCCTTGGAACGGCCCGTGGTGCCCGAGGTGTAGATGAGGGCGGCCATGTCGTCTTCCCGCACCTCTGCGGAGGGCACGGGGGGCAGTCCTCCTGCCGGAAGCGAACCGTCGAGCAGAGCCAAGTTGTCCAGTTTGAAGGTGGCCTGCAAATGGGGCAATGCCAGCCCTTCCACCTTGACGTAGAGGCGTTCGCTGACGAGTAGTACCTTGGCCTCCGAATGCGACAGCACATTCTCCACCTCCTCGCGGGTGAAGTCGGGCAATATGGGCACGATGACCAGTCCCGTGGTCGTGGCGGCGAAATAAGCCACCACCCAGTTGGGCATATTGTGTCCAAGCAAAGCCACCTTGTCGCCTGGCTGCAAGCCCAGGGCGTACAGTTTGCGAGCCAGTTCGTCCACCTGCCTGCCCAGTTCGGCATAGGTGATGGGCGTGCCGTTGACAAACGATACGGCCGGTCGCCCGGCATACTCGTGCACGGAACGGTTGAAGAACGAGGGTATCGTCAGGGGCTTCGGTTCTATTTTCCTGCTGAATATCATGTGGGGAGAGTTTGGGGTTACGAGCTATAAGCTACGGACTATAAGTTATGGATGCAAATATAGGGAAAAATTCCCATCCGCCGCCTTTATCCCTGGCCAACCGCACCAAAAAACAATGCGCAATGGGATGATAATTAATTTTGAATGGCTACGGATGTTAACATATACGTTTAATTTTGAATGGCTACTTAGTACCGGTTTGCACCACGATTAATTAACCTCTAATAATAAAAAAAGGCTATCCCGTAGTGTCGCGGGATAGCCTTTTTCTTTTGCTGGGTGGTTGGGCGTGTGTCAGTCGATGAGGTTGATGGCGTAGTGGGCCACGTTGCCGTTGGGATAGACACCGGCGATGAAGAGCACGCGTCCTTCTTCCTCTTCGTTCATGGCCGCATCGAGGGCTTTTTGTATGTCATCGGCTTTGCGTATTTGCATGCCGTTGATTTTTAAAATAATGTATTCTTCCTGGATGCCCTGCTCCTGGAACTTGCCTTTACCGACGGAGGCCACCTGCACACCGTAGCTGATGCCCAGTTTGGCTGCCGTCTTGTGGTCCACTTCCTGGAATTTGGCTCCCAGAATGTCGGCCACGACTTCCGTGCTGATGATTTCGGTGTTGCCCTGGCGGTTCTGCAATTTCACTTGCAGGCGTTGGGTTTTGTTGTCGCGCAGCACTTCGATGAATATCTCGTCGCCCGGGCGGTAACGGCCTATCTGTTCCTGCAATTCGGAGGAGGAGTTTACTTTGTTGCCGTTCACGTTGACGATGATGTCACCGCGTTTCACACCGGCCTTTTCGGCGGAGCTGCCTTCCGTGATGTTCGCCACATAGGCTCCTTGCATGGTCTTCAGCCCTTCGGCCTTGGCCAGTTCGTTGCTGATGTCCTGGATGGCCACGCCCAGTACGGCACGTTGCACGGATCCGTATTCGCGGATGTCGGTCACCACTTTGCTCACGATGCTCGACGGCACGGCAAACGAGTAGCCGGTGAATGAGCCGGTGCGCGAGGCGATAGCGGTGTTGATGCCCACCAGTTCGCCCCGGGTGTTGACCAACGCCCCGCCGCTGTTGCCCGGATTGACGGCGGCATCGGTCTGGATGAACGACTCGATGCGCATCTCGGTATTCAATATGTTGATGTTACGAGCCTTGGCACTCACGATGCCCGCCGTCACGGTCGAGGTGAGGTTGAAAGGGTTGCCCACGGCCAGTACCCATTCGCCCACTTTCAGGTCGTCCGAATTGCCGAAGGGGATGGTGGGCAGGTTGTCCGCCTTGATTTTGATGAGCGCGATGTCGGTGTTCGGGTCTTTGCCCACCACCGAGGCGGTGAACGTACGGTTGTCGTTCAGCGTGACTTCTATTTCGTCGGCATCGCCCACTACGTGGTTGTTGGTCACGATGTAACCATCAGGCGAGATGATGACACCCGACCCAGCTCCTTCCTGCACGGGGGCTTCACGTTGCTGGTTCCGGTAGGGGTTGCCGAAGAAGAATTCCAGGAACGGGTCGCGGGAGTACACCTGTTCTATCTTGGTCTTTGTCTTCACGTGCACAACGGCATGCACAGTCTGCTCGGCGGCCACGGTGAAGTCCGTTTCCAATGCGGGTGCTGCGCTGGCGAAGCGTGCATAGGGGTTCGTCTGCGGGTACATCATGCTCGATGTGGTTTCCGGCTTGTCTGTCAGCTTGACAACGACGGCCGTTGTGGCACCGCTTATGCAGACCACTGCGGCAACGAATGCCGCGCCTTTCCAAAATTTTCTTTTATCCATAGTCTGATGTTTTTGTTGATAATTCGTTTTTCCTTGTGCGAAGTTAAACAAAATACATACCGGGCAATGCTTTGCCTGCCATGCATTTGGTTTAAATTAACAAAGGCTGTTCCGGCTTAACGCCCCTTAACGGCGCAAGTTAGAAGCGTTAATAAAAGCAGTGCGGACGTGGGGGAGAGTGGAAAAGCGAAGCGGACAATGTGGCAGGAAGTAGCTGTTTTTTCGCAGTTCGGGATAAATGGTTATTAAATATATTTAACAAACCGTCCTGTCATCCCTTTCTGCTGGCACGATGGTTGCTGGGAAGGCGTTCCGCCGCTAAATATCGGAGGGAGTCCTTGCTTGACACAAGGGGATGTGTCCTTTTAGGAAAAGGGTCTCACCCCTTTAGGCAAAAGGGTCTTACCCCCTTTAGGCAAAAGGGTCTTACCCCTTTTAGGCAAAAGGGTCTTACCCCCTTTAGGCAAAAGGTAAAGCCCCCTTTAGGGGGTTGGGGGTGTGGCAAGAAAAAGAGGGTGTCGGGAGAATGAAGCGGGCGGAGTGCCCGCGTGGAGGGATGCTCTTCGCTTGTTTTGCTTTGCAAAGGCAAAGTTACAAGAAAAAAGGCATATTTGCAAATATAGAAACATACATATGTTAATATAATGTAAATATTTGCCTGCTTTTTTGCGTATTATTCCCTAAAAGCGCACCATCAGTTCCAGCACCACCTTGTCGCGTTCCGCCTCCTTGGCCGTGCTGCCCGGCGGGTAGAAATACTTTTCGTAGTTCAGGCGGAGGTCGGCGCGGAAGGCGCGGTCGAGGCTCAGCGTGAGACCGCCCGTGAGGCGTTGGCGGGCATGGTCGGTGGTTGCGAGCCGCCCCGTGGCATCGTCCGTGTCTAGGGCGTTGCTGTGGTCGGTCATCATGTCATAGCGCACCAGAAACGACAGTTTCCCGAATATGCGCGTCAGGGGCAGGTCGTAGTTCACAAAGGCGTTGACGGCGTGCACGGGTTTGAAGGCATGGGCGGAATAGGTCTTCAGCAGGTATTCTCCCTCGATGTGGAAGCGGTGCGCCTCGTAGTACAGCCCCGCGTTGTATGCGTGCATCCACACCTTGCCGGGCTGTATGCCCTGCGTACTGAGTGTGAGGTTGAGGCCGTCGGTAGGGAACACCTGCGCCTTGGCGGAGTAGTTCACGTCCCGCTGCCACGCTTTTTGGCCGGTCAGCCCCGTGCCGTTGTACAGCCCGCCTTCGAGCACCACCCGCAGCCGGGTGGGCAGCGTGTAGCCCAGGGTGAGTCCTACGTCGCGCACGTTGCCCACCTGCTTGGCGATGAACGAGCGGTTGGCAAAGTATTGCTGGTGGGGCGAGCGGTGCGCGTCGATGGTGAAGGGTACGCGCATTTGCCCTGCCGTGATGTGGAAACCCTCCAGCGGGGTGATGCGCGCGTAGGCATCGAGCATTTTGATGGTGCCCTGGTCGCACAAGTCGATTTCCGCCTTGTAGGATACGACGGGCAGCAGGTTGCCGGTGATGCTTGCCCGGGCGTTGCGCACCAGGAAACGCCCCGCCCCCGCCTGGGGCTGGAACTCGTACCGGGAGCGGAGCGTGCCGTGCAGCTCGGGCAGCAGGGACGACTTGCGCTCTTCGGCCAGGGCGGCTGCCGCGCTGCACCACGCGGCCAGCAGAGGAACGATGATTTTCCGTGTCATGCGGTGGCCTCCTTCCGCTTGGAAGCGCCCCACACCAGCAGGGCGAGCAGCACGGAGAGGACGGCTGCCCCTATCCAGAACCAGTTGATGTACGTGAAGTCGTAGGTTTCCACGCCGTTCACCACCGTCTTGTGCCCCTCGATGAGCAGGCCGCTCATGATGTCCTGCACGCCCGCCCCGATGTAGCTGGCGATACCCACGACACCCAGTGCCGCCCCCGAGGCGTTTTTGGGTGCGATGTCCACCGCCATCAGGCCGCCCAGGAAGCACAGCAGCACGCCGATGCTCAGCCCGAACAGCACCATGGCCAGCGCGTCCAGGCAGAAGTGCACGCCCGGCACGAGCAGGAACAGGCACAGGGCGGCCACGTTCAGCAGGCCGAAGAGCAGGGCGGGCAGGTTGCGCCTGCCTCCGAAAATGCGGTCGGAGATGAGGCCGGAAAACACCGTGCCCACGATGCCGCAGGCCGAGCCGATGGAGATGATGAAGCTGGCATCGAGCGTGTCATAGCCCTTTTGCGCCTCCAGGTAGAACACGCCCCAGCTGTTCACCGCGTAGCGGCTGATGTACATGAATGCGCTGGACAAGGCCAGTATCCACACGGCGGGCATGAGCAGCACTTGCTTCTGCGCTCGGTTGAAGTCTTCGGTGCGTTGGGCGGGGGAAGCCGTCCTGGCAGGTCCGTTCGCGGGCGGGAGGCACTCGCTTTGCGGCGAGTCGCGGAAGCACAGCCAGATGAACGCCGCCCCGGCCAGCCCTATCAGGCCTGCGCCGATGAACCCGTACCGCC
>CALUML010000133.1 GCA_944321745.1 uncultured Bacteroidales bacterium | reverse complement strand
ATCAAAGAACTATTTGGCATAGTGGCAGAAGCCGCTTAGCCGATATGTTGAATTCTTAACGGACTATTATAATATAATGTAATGTGATGATGGCACTCCCGGAAGGAGCAGGGCAAAATTACGCAAAAGTGGCGGAAGTGTAAAATTTTCCCAGTACCTGCCCGTTCATTAACTTTCCGGCTCGATGGCAATTTCCAGCACGTGGCGGGTGCGGGGAGTCACTTTGAAGCGGTCGTCGGTGCGCAGGCCTACTATCCACACGATGTCGTTGCCGGACAGCAGCAGCCAGCACCGTTCCTTGTCGAACCGGCTCAGCTTGCGGTCGATGAAGAAGTCGCTTACTTTCTTCATCCCCGTCATGCCGAAAGGGCGGAACGCGTCGCCCTCCCGCCAATGGCGCAACGTGAGCGGGAAGGTGAGCCGGTCGAAGTCCACATGCACCGTGTGGGGTGCTTTGGAGGGTTGGAACTGCGCATTCCGCTCCAGCCGGGTGAAGCGCATGTTGAGGGGAATGTGCAGCCGGGCAGTGCCGGCCCCGATGTGGAATTCCGCCTCGTGGCAGTCCTCGCGGTGGGGTTGCACGATGAGGCATTCCCGGTCTTTCAACAGCGAGTGGGTGGGGGAGTGGAACAGCGTGCCCGTTTCGCCCGTCAGCGAGTCGGCTACTTGCCGGATGGTGGCGGGGCTGAAGCCGTAGGGGCGGAGCCATTCGAACAGCAGGGTGCGGCAGGCCGGATGGCTTGACAGGCGATCGATGCGCAGGGTCATGCCGCCATCGCTTGTGCGGGTCACGATGTCCCGGTCGGCGAGATCCACGGACTGGCGGTAGAGGGTGTAGGCCTCGTCCAGCCGTTCCATGGTGGCGTACAGGGTGGTACGCATGGCGGGGTTGATGCTCTCCAGCAGAGGCAGCACGGCGTGGCGCACTCGGTTGCGCCGGTAGTCGGGCGAGGCGTTGGTGGAGTCGGTCACATGGGGCAGGTGGTGGTCTGCGAGGTATTGCTCGATTTCCTGCCGTGAGCAGCCCAGCAGGGGGCGCACCACCGCCCCGTTGCACCGGGGGATGCCTGTGAGGCCGCGCAGGCCGGTGCCCCGCACCAGGTTGAGCAGCAGGGTTTCGATGTTGTCATCGGCATGGTGTGCCACGGCAATGGCCTGGGCGTGCAGCCGCTGCCGCAAGCCGTCGAACCAGGCGTAGCGCAGGTCGCGGGCGGCCATTTCGATGGAGATGCCATGTTGCGCGGCATAGGTCGTGGTGTCGAAATCGGTTTTATAAAAAGGAGTGCCGTGCTCCTCAGCCAGGCGGCGCACAAACTGCTCGTCACGGTCGGACTCCTCGCCCCGCAAATGGAAGTTGCAGTGTGCCGCCACGCAGTCGAAGCCCAGCGATCGCAGCACATGCCACAAGGCCACTGAGTCGGCTCCGCCGCTGACACCTACCACCACCGGGCTGCCGGGTTGCAGCAAGCGGTGGGCCTGGATGTATGATTGCACTTTTTGCAGCATGATTGTATGGCGAATGGATGAATTGGATTACCTTTGCGGACTACGGGCTACAAATAGCGGGCAGGTAACTTGTGCCGTATGCTACCCGTAATTTGTAGCCCGTAACTCGTAGCTCGTAACTTGTAACTGCATGATAGTTCTCTATTTCGGTTCGTTCAACCCGGTTCACGTAGGGCATGTGGGCTTGGGGCGTTATCTGCTCGACCACCGCGTGGCGGATGAGGTGTGGTTTGTGGTGTCGCCCTGCAATCCCTTGAAGCGGCGTGCCGACTTGCTGGACGAGCACACACGGTTGCACATGCTTCAGTTGGCCATCCGGGATTACCCCCGTATGAAGGCATCGGACGTGGAATTTTCCCTGCCCGTCCCCTCGTACACGGTCGATACGCTGTCGGTGCTGTCGGGTCGCTACCCGGATGCCCGTTTCGCTTTGGTCATTGGCAGCGACAATGCGCTGTTATTTGATCGTTGGAAAGAGTCCGAGCGTATTCTGGCGCATTATCCCGTGCTGGTATATCCGCGCCGGGGATACGACTTTGCCGCCGTGGCCGACCGTTTTCCTCAAATGCATCTCCTCCCCACACCTTATTATGATATATCTTCCACCGAAATACGGACCGGCATAACCCGTGGTGAGGATGTGTCCCGCCACCTCGACCCGCTCGTGTGGCAGTACATCCGGGGAAAAGGGCTGTATTCAGCTAATAGCTAGTAGCTAGTAGCTAGTAGCTAGTAGCTAACAGTTAATAATTAATAGTTAATAGTGAGTGGTCTGCGGCAATCTGCGTTATCTGCGGGAAACCAGCTATCCGTGTAAATCCGTTTAATCCGTGTATTCCGTGTGCCTTAACCTGACATCTGAAATTTGAAATTTGAAATCTGAAATTTGAAATCTGAAATCTGAAATCACTCCTCCCTCTACTTCACCAATTCCCCAATTTTCTTGTCCAGTTCGCCAAAGCTCAGGCTGCGGGCGATGATGTTGCCCTCCTTGTCCATGAGGAAGGTGGTGGGCAGTTGCGTCACATTGTACAGGTTGGCGTAGCGGGTGGCGGGGCCGTCGTCGTCCCGCACGCATACCCACGGAATGTTCTCGGTGGACGATTCCCACAGCAGCTTGTTGCGGTCAAGCGATATTTGGAAGATTTCCAGCCCGCGTGCGTGGTACTTGTTGTACAGGTCGCGCAAAGCAAATGTGTAGTCGATGCTCTCCTGGGCCTCGTAGGCCGAGAAGTCGATGAGCACCACTTGTCCTTCGTAATCGGACAGGCGCATCTCGTTGCCATACCGATCGGGCAGCACGATGTCGATGTACCCGGCGGCCTGCTCGCTGTTCATCAGTTCGCTCAAGGCGGCTTGTTTTTGCGCGTTTTGCTTTTCCCGCAGGGCATCCAGCACGAAGTTGTAGATGTTCTTGCTGCGGTCGTATTGCGGCATGTAGGTGTGGTAGGCCGTGGCCACCGCCGCCCAATAAGGATAATCTTCCTGCACGAAAGGCGAGAAGATGTACCGTCCGCCTATTTGTTGGTACAGGGCGAAGTAGGCTGCCGTGGAGCGGGGATTTTCCATGATGATTTTGTGCGCCAGCTCCTTGTGCCGCTGCAGGTCGGCATCAATCTCGGTTGCCTTTTGCTCCCGTTCCTTTTCGTCTTTCAGGTCGTTCAGCCCGGCGAGTTTGTTTTGTATGCCGATGAGCGACACGCGCAGGTCTTTGATTTGTTCCGAAGCGTAGGAGTTCTCCACCGTGTAGCCGGTGGCGAAATGTTGCAGGTCGCCCCGGATGGCGATGGTCTCGGTGGAGTCAATGGCGAACGTGATGGTCTTGTTCTTTATCCGCAGGCGGTAGAAGTCCGGATATTCCGGGCGGACAGCCCTCAGCGAGTAGGAGCCGTCCTTGGCCACTTTCACGGAGTCGAGTGGGGTGGTGCGCAGGATGCCGTTGTGCTCCAAGTAGAGCGTTTCGCCCGCCGCCCCGTCGATGCGGCCTTCCACTTTGAATTTCTGGTTGCTGCACGACCACAACAGGGCACAGGCAGCCAGGCAGATGAATACTTTGTACATTATCTATTGTTAAATCGTTAAATCATTGGTACGCCAAGACGATTTTGTACGCCAAGACGCGAAGACGCTAAGGTTCTCTTCTTCGCGTCCTTGCGTCTTAGCGTACTAATATCTCCGCCTTGGCGTACAAATATCTCCGTCTTAGCATTCGTCGTTCGCATACAGGTAGTCGAAGCTGCATTTCTTGTACTCGAACAGTTCTTCGGGCTTGAAGAAGCGGTTCAGTTCGACCACCGCGTTTTCGGGCGAGTCGGACGTGTGGATGATATTCTCCTGCATACTCACACAGAAGTCACCCCGCACGGTGCCCGGTGCGGCATTTTGCCCGTTGGTAGCCCCCGTCATGTTGCGCACCACGGCGGCAGCATTCAACCCCTCCCAGCAGGTGACGATGACCGGCGTGGTCATCATGGCGTTCTTTACTCGTTGGAAGAAAGGTTTTTCGCGCAGATGAGCATAATGTTCGGACAAGATGGCATCGTCCAGCTGCATCATCTTGATGCCGCACAGGCGCAGGCCTTTCCGTTCGAAACGCGTGATGACTTCCCCCACCAATTCCCGCTGGATGGCACTGGGCTTCAGAATGACAAGTGTTCTTTCCATGACTAATAATATAATATAAATGATGTTTAACCATGCAAATTTATATATAAATCGCGACTTACAAGCCAATGGGGTGAGAAAATTAAACCCAAGTCGGTTGTCAGGTCATTCGGAACATATCCGATGATTATAGTAGCTCCATAAACAAACCAAGCCGATGCCCTCATTTGTAGGTGCATCGGCTTGGCCATCACTCACGTCAACCTGACGGTACTATGATTCGGTCGTTCCGTTATTCAATTATATGAATGTCCGCAAAATTTTTCCATTTAACTACCTCATACGCCTGATGGTTTCCTGTATCTGTGCAATTTGCTTCTTTAATTGTTCAATTCTGCGATCATGCCTGGCTGCCGCATCAATCTTCATCTTTTGATACGATGCTTTGGAAGAAGGATTTGAAGCAGTGCTAATGCTTCTTGCATAGCGTTCATTGTCTTTCGATTTGGCTTCTTGTTCTTTGGCCACTTGTGCCCTTAATCAATGAGCCTTTTTTGATACGTTTCTACTCCCATAAGTTTTACCTTTAAAAATTACATGTCTACCCTATCTTCGGTTTTCGGCTTTTCCGATTAAATTGTATTGATAAATGGTTTTGTCATTACTTGTCACCTCGTTTCAATGACGGCTGCCGCCCGTGTACTGCCTCACACCGCCCCGAAGGCGTGCAGCACCTTGTGCCAATAGTCCCACGCATAGCCGGTGGAGGGGTGGTACACGGCGATGGTCTTTACCGGCGTGCCGTCTGCCAGGCGGTAGCTGCCGTTCAGATGGGGCCGTTCATCCACCATGAGCGCGTCCGCCCATTCCCAACGCTCGTCCGGCAGATATTCCCACAAGCGGTAACCCCACACGATGAGGTAGTCGGGGCGGCAGGCTTCGAGCACCTCGAACAGGGCGGGAACGGCCGCCTCGTAATCCTCCGGCCTGCCTGCCACCCTCGGCTCGGGCATGGGCGTTTGCAGGTAGTTGAAAAACGCCACCGACTGCCACACGCGGTTGCGTATGGCCGGGTCGGTCGCCGTGCCGGTGAGCGAGCGTTCAAATTTTTTATACGATTGGTATTCACGCGGGACGGTGTCGCCCGCCTGTAGGTAGTCACGGATCACGTCGGTGGTGACCGTGGGGGAGGGGAAGTCCCCCTCCGTGCAGTAATGGCTTTCGCCCAAAATCAACAGTTTTTTGCCGAACATGCCCCCGGTGGGGTAATCCTGCCCTATCCACGGCAGGCAACGCACATGCTCGAACGCATGGGAAGGATGGTTTTTCGTTTCCATGTCGAGATAATAGATATTTGCCACACGCCGGTCAAACTCCCCAAGCCGGACAAAAATCGGTTACCTTCGGGCACGTACACATATAAAAAGGAAGCGCGGGAGTCTGTACCTGTTACTCGTCCCGCACATAGAGGCCTTCGCATTGCCCGAAACTGTTTGAACGAGCAACGCAGAAGCCCACGCCGATATGTAATGACCGACAAGGCGCACCCTGCCCTCTTTGGGGCAGGATGCCTCCCTGTCAATTCTATGTATAACATATCCCCGCAGGCATCTACCATTGCCTTGTCCCGACTGTACATGATGAAAGTTGCGAAGTTTCTATGTGCCGGAAAACAAAGCGTCAAGTAAACGCCTTCTTCATATATGTCATCCCACCCGTCCGCTCTTCCCCTTATGGGGAAGCATTGGCGTGGTAAGATGCAACAAAGGTAAACAAAGTTTTGGAATAAAATGCGATGGGGTTCATGGATTTTTCGGAGATGCCCAACCCCCAACCCCCTAAAGGGGGCTTTGTTCCTGCCTGAGAACTTAACCGCAAAGAGCGCAGAGAGCGCAAAGGATTTCATATGGCATCGCCTGTAACCCTTTTTGGGGGTTGGGGGGCTTTGCGCCCTTTGCGGTTAAAAAACGTGAGTTCGGCATAGGTAATGTCTTTTATCTAACCCCTCGGCTCTTCGAGCCACTCCCCTTTATCAAAAGGGGAGAATGGAGTTACTTTTGACTGTTGTCAACAGACGAAACATGCCAACTCTCCCCTTTTGATAAAGGGGAGTACCCGTAAGGGGGAGGGGTTAGAAAACATCTTGCTTCAATATCAACACGATCTTTGCGGTTGATTTTTCAGATGCGGCACGCCGAGTCTCTACGAAAAGGAGGGTGTGCAGAAGCCCCCTTTAGGGGGGGCGGGTCAATAGGAAAGGCTGAAACAGCCAATGCTCATCAACACCAGTCCCACGCCACCCAATATGCCGGGATGTACACGGCCTATCAGCCATCCGGCCAACGGCGCTACAAACATGATGACCAACGGCCAGGAAGTCATGAGCAAACCCGTAGCCACCGCATCATAACCAAAAGTAGTGGCCAAGAGGAAAG
>CALUML010000132.1 GCA_944321745.1 uncultured Bacteroidales bacterium | reverse complement strand
ACGTACAGCGCACCGGCCACCGACATGGAGGTGCTCAAGAACTTCTACGCCAAGACCCGTCCGTGGGGTTGGTGGAAGCCGGTGCACGAGCTGGTGGTGGCCGACAACCCCGCTTTCCGCAAGAACACTTCCGCCGCCCGCGACATGGCCAACGTGGCCGTGGGCATTGTGTGGCAAACGGCTCTCGTGGCTGCGCCCATTTACCTGGTGCTGAAGCAATGGGGACCGGCAGCCATCGCCGCCCTGCTGGTGGCCGTGGCCAGCGTGGTGCTGAAACGCAACTGGTACGATAAGTTGGAGGACTGAAACGACTGACAAACGGGCAGGAATCGCGCGGCGCACGGTTCCCGCCCGTTTTTGCATACGTATGCAATGAAAATTGCGGTATATCGGAACGGAAATTCCGATATACCGGAAATATTTTTCTGATATATCAGAAATGAATTTCCGATATATCGGAAATTTTGCCGCGATATATCGGAATTTCATTTCCGAACGTTCGGCTTGAGAAATCCGTCCCACAGGCTTTGTAAGGCCGATACGAGGAAGCGTTTTTTCCGTTGGGGCGGAAAGGTGGCTGCATCGGGAATGTGATATTTATGCAAAGCAGGACGGATGGGTATGCATTTCTTGCTGGGAAACCGTCCGTCATAACAGGACAAAATGGCAGACAAAACGAAAACAAACAACATTCATACGACAAACGACATGAAATACGGACATTTTGATGATGACCGGCGCGAGTACGTGATAACCGACCCGCGCACCCCGTTCCCTTGGATTAACTACCTGGGCACGGAAGACTTCTTCGGGCTGATTTCGAACACGGCGGGCGGATACGCCTTCTGCAAGGATGCCAAGTTCCGCCGCCTCACGCGCTACCGTTACAACGGCGTGCCGATGGACAACGGAGGGCGTTACTTTTACGTGAACGACGGGGGCTGCGTGTGGAACCCCGGTTGGAAACCCTGTCGCACGCCGCTCGACCGTTACGAGTGCCGCCACGGCATGAACTACACCGTCATAACGGGGTGCAAAAACGGGCTGGAGGCCGAAGTTACCTTCTTCGTGCCGCTGGGCGCGTGGGCCGAGGTGCAGAAAGTGGCCTTGCGCAACGTGTCGGGCCAGCCGAAGCATGTCAAGCTGTTCTCGTTCGTGGAATGGTGCCTGTGGAATGCGCAGACGGACATGGAGAACTTCCAACGCAACCTCTCGACCGGCGAGGTGGAGGTGAAGGGCAGCACGCTCTACCACAAGACGGAGTACCGCGAGCGGCGCAACCACTACGCCTTTTACGCGGTCAATGCACCCTTGGCGGGCTTTGACACCGACCGTGACAGCTTCCTGGGGGCATACAACGGCTTCGATGCGCCACAGGCCGTCATGGAAGGCCGGTCGCGCAACAGCGTGGCGCATGGCTGGTCGCCCGTGGCCTCGCACTGCATCGACGTGGCGCTGCAGCCGGGCGAAACGCGCGAGTTTGTCTTCGTGCTGGGTTACGTGGAAAACGACCCCGCCGACAAATGGGAAAGCAAGCAGGTCATCAACAAGCGCAAGGCCGAGGAGCTGATTGCCCGCTTCGACACGCCTGCCAAGGCCGATGCCGCCCTGGCCGAACTGAGGGCGTATTGGGATCGCCTGTTGGGCGTGTATACGCTGCATTCGGGCAACGACAAGCTGGACCGCATGGTCAACGTGTGGAACCAGTACCAATGCATGGTCACGTTCTGTTTCTCGCGCTCGGCTTCCTTCTTCGAGAGCGGCATCGGGCGGGGCATGGGTTTCCGCGACTCCAACCAGGATCTCGTGGGTTTCCTGCACCTCATCCCGGAGCGGGCGCGGCAACGTATTATCGACATAGCTTCCACGCAGTTCCCCGACGGGGGTTGCTACCACCAGTACCAGCCCCTCACCAAGAAGGGCAATAACGAAATCGGACAGGGCTTCAACGACGACCCGCTGTGGCTCATATTCGGCACGGTGCACTACCTGAAGGAAACGGGCGACTTTGCCTTGCTCGACGAGCCGGTGCCCTATGACAACCGGCCGGGCACCGAGGTGCCGCTCATGGAGCACCTGCGCGTGTCGTTCGACCACGTGGTGCGCAACCTCGGCCCGCACGGGCTGCCGCTCATCGGGCGTGCCGACTGGAACGACTGCCTCAACCTGAACTGCTTCTCGGACAACCCGGACGAAAGTTTCCAGACCACCGAGAACAAGACGGAGGGTTCGCAGGCCGAAAGCCTTATGATAGCCGGGTTGTTCGTCATGTACGGCAGGGAATACGCCCGCCTGGCCGCCCGTCTGGGGCAGGCCGACGAAGCCCGCCGGGCGCAAGCCGAAGTGGACCGCATGGCCGAGGCCGTGAAACGCTACGGCTGGGACGGCGCGTGGTTCCTGCGGGCGTATGACTTCTTCGGGCGCAAAATAGGCTCGGCGGAAAACGAAGAGGGGAAAATCTTCATCGAATCCAACGGCTGGTGTGCCATGGCGGGCATCGGGCTGGAAGACGGCATGGTGGACCGCGCCCTCGATGCGGTGAAAGAACACCTCGACACGGAACACGGCATCGTGCTCCAGCAACCGGCCTACACCACCTACCATATCGAGTCGGGCGAGATATCCTCGTACCCCGAAGGCTACAAGGAGAACGCGGGCATCTTCTGCCACAACAACCCGTGGATTATGATAGGCGAAACAGTGCGCGGGCGTGGCGACCGGGCGTGGGAGTATTACCGGAAAATATGCCCCGCCTACGTGGAGGAAGCGAACAGCGAACTGCACAAGGTGGAACCCTACGTGTATGCGCAAATGATTGCCGGCAAGGATGCCTTCCGCCCGGGCGAAGCCAAGAACTCGTGGCTCACGGGCACGGCGGCGTGGAATTACTTTGCCATCACGCAGTATATATTGGGCATCCGTCCGGAGTACGACGGCCTGTTCATCGACCCGTGCATCCCGGCGGAGTGGCGGGAGTACACCGTGGAACGCACCTTCCGGGGGGCACGTTACCGCATCACAGTGAAAAATCCCGATGGGCGCATGAAGGGCGTGAAACGGCTCATGGTGGACGGGAAGCCCGTTGCGGGCCAGCTCGTCCCGCTGCTGGCGGGCGACACCGTGCACGAAGTGGAGGTGGTGCTGTAAGTCTCCGTCGATTTTGGGCTACAGACAAATGAAAATTCCCTTTTCATCGGACAAAAACATTATTTTTTACCTTATGAGACATTCAAGCAAAAGCCTGGCCGTGTGCCTGCTTGCCTGCTTGTGCTTCGTCCCTTTGAATGCGCAGCGGAAGCCGGATCTTTACCGGAAAGGCTGGATAGACTTCAACAAAAACGGCGTAAAGGACGTATATGAAGACCCGCACGCGCCGCTGGACGAGCGGGTGGAAGACCTGCTCTCGCAGATGACCATCGAGGAAAAAACCTGTCAGCTCGCTACTCTGTATGGGTCGGGGCGTGTGCTCCGGGACAGCCTGCCCACCGAGGGCTGGAAAGACGAGATATGGAAAGACGGCATAGCCAACATCGATGAGCAGGCCAACGGACTGGGCACGTTCGGTTCGTCCATTTCCTATCCTTATGCCAACAGCGTGCGGAACCGGCAGGCCATCCAACGCTGGTTCGTTGAGGAAACTCGCCTGGGTATCCCGGTCGATTTCACGAACGAAGGCATCCGGGGGTTGTGCCACGACCGTGCCACGCTCTTCCCTTCGCAGTCGGGGCAGGGAGCCACCTGGAACCGCGAGTTGGTGCGACGCATTGCCGAAGCAACCGCGCAGGAAGCGGTGGCCTTGGGCTATACCAATATCTATTCGCCTATACTTGACGTAGCGCGCGATCCGCGCTGGGGGCGGGTGGTGGAATGCTACGGCGAAGACCCCTATCTGGTAGGCGAGCTGGGCAAGCAAACCATCACCGCCTTGCAGGCACACGGACTGGTTTCCACGCCGAAGCATTTCGCCGTGTACAGCGTCCCGGTCGGCGGACGCGACGAAGGCACCCGCACCGACCCGCATGTGGCACCCCGCGAAATGCGTACCTTGTTGCTGGAGCCGTTCCGCAAGGGCATTCAGGAAGCCGGTGCGTTGGGCGTGATGAGCTCGTACAACGACTACGACGGTGAGCCTATTACGGGCAGTTATCACTTTCTCACCGAAATCCTACGGCAGCAATGGGGTTTCGGGGGCTATGTGGTGTCCGACAGCGAGGCGGTGGAGTTCCTGTACAACAAGCACCGCGTGTGCGCCACCGCCGAGGATGCGGCTGCCCAAGTGGTGAATGCGGGGCTGAACGTGCGTACCAACTTTACGCCGCCCGAGGACTTCATTTTGCCCCTGCGGAAGGCCATTGAGCAGGGGAAGATTTCCTTGCAAACCATCGACACGCGGGTACGGGAAGTCCTGCGCGTCAAGTTCATGCTCGGCCTGTTTGACAACCCGTACAAGGGCGACGTGCAAGGCGTGGACAAGGTGGTGCATTCGGAGGCGCACCGGCAGGTGGCCAAGCAAGCTGCTTTGGAGTCGTTGGTGCTGCTGAAGAACGATGGGTTGTTGCCGCTGTCGAAAGGGCTTGGAAAGGTGGCTGTCATTGGCCCCAACGCCAACGAGCAGTCACAGCTCATTTGCCGCTACGGTCCGGCCAATGCCCCGATAAAGACCGTTTTCCAAGGAATAAAGGAATACCTGCCCGGAGCGCAGGTGAGCTATGCCAAGGGTTGCGACATCATAGACCGCCATTTCCCGGAAAGTGAGTTGTATGCCGTGCCCCTCGATGCGGAAGAGCAAGCCATGATAGACGAGGCAGTGGGCGTGGCCCAAACCGCCGACGTGGCTATCGTGGTGTTGGGCGGTAACGAGCAGACGGTGCGCGAGGAGTTCTCCCGCTCTGATTTGGACTTGATGGGACGGCAGGAAGAACTGTTGCGGGCGGTACAGGCCACTGGCACCCCTACTGTCCTGGTATTGCTGGACGGGCGGGCTGCCACCATCAACTGGGCCGACCGCTATGTTCCGGCTATCGTGCACGCATGGTTCCCCGGCGAGTTTACGGGCGAAGCCGTGGCCGAGGCTTTGTTTGGCGACTACAATCCGGGCGGTAAATTGGCGGTTACCTTCCCCAAATCGGTTGGACAGATACCGTATGCCTTCCCCTTCAAGCCGGGAGCTGACTCCAAAGGCAAGGTGCGGGTGGACGGGGCTTTGTATCCCTTTGGCCACGGATTGAGTTACACGGAATTCACGTACAGCGATTTGAAAATAGCCGCCCCGGCTACGGGCACCGAAGCTCCTGTACAAGTGTCATGCCGGGTCAAGAACACCGGGAGTCGGGCAGGGGACGAAGTCGTGCAACTGTACATACGCGACGATTACAGTTCGGTAACGACTTATGTGAAGAATTTGCGGGGCTTTGAACGCATCCACTTGCAGCCGGGTGAAAGCCGCACGGTGGACTTCACGCTGACACCCCGAGAACTGGGACTATGGAACCGGCACGACGAGTTTGTGGTCGAACCGGGCACGTTCTCGGTCATGGTGGGCAGTTCGTCCGAAGACATACGCCTGACAGGCAGCTTCGAACTGAAAGAACCCGCTCCTGCTCTGCCTGCCGGTCAGCCCGACTTGAGCCTGCACATTGGTTCCGCGGACGAAGACTGGGTGTTTCTCACGCCCCAGGATGTTTGTTTGGAGGTGAGCCTCGCATCCATTCCTACCGCCGATTTGGACGTGCAGGTGGTATGTAACATTACAACGGATAATTTTATCCCGGTAACCCGTCTGACCTATCCTATCCATGCCCAAAGGGGACGGAACGCACGCTGTGAGGTGCGCTTTGCCCCGCCTGCCCCAGGCTTCTACCGCTTTACCATCCATGCGGAAGCGAACGGGAAGCGAGGTCCGGCAAGTAAATTCAATGTGGGCTACGAACCGGAGCGGATTGTTTCGCTGCCCGATGCTAAGCCTGACTTCGAACAATTTTGGCGACAGACCCGTGCCGAATTGGATCAGGTGGAACCCCATTACAAATTGACGTTGTTGGAAGACCAATGTTCGGATATCAAGAATATGTATCACGTGGAAATGTATTCTTTTGGTCACGTGAAGATTGAGGGTTACTATTCTGTCCCGAAAAAGCCGGGGAAATATCCGGTCATTGTGGCTTACATGGGCTATGGGGTGCCGCCTTACTTCCCGGATGCGACTGCCGTGCCCGACTTTTGCGAATTTGTGCTATCGGTGCGCGGCCAAGGCATTCAACGGGACCGCAATCCTTACGGCGACTGGATTGTGCATGGGTTGGACGACAAAACCTCGTATTATTACCGGGGCGCTTATATGGATTTGGTACGGGGCATCGACTTCGTGGCTTCCCGCCCGGAGGTGGATGCTGACAAAATCGTTGTTGAAGGCGGTAGCCAGGGAGGAGCATTCACTATGGTTGCTTGCGCGTTAGACAAGCGCATCAAAGGAGGTGCCCCGCATATCCCGTTCCTGTCCGATTTCCGCGACTACTTCGGCATTTGCCCGTGGCCGCGCTCTGCTTTCGAAGGCTATCTGCGCCGCCACACCGACAAGAGCTGGAACGATGTTTACGACTTGT
>CALUML010000131.1 GCA_944321745.1 uncultured Bacteroidales bacterium | reverse complement strand
GCAGGTCGGCGGTGGCGTACTGGGCGTTGAGCATGGAGTCGTAGCCGGGCAGCAGCTGCGTTTGGAACGAGCCTTGCGTGAAGAAGTTGCGGTCCCATTGGCGTTGGGCGTTTTTCCAGACGTTGTTCACTATCGCGCCGGGTATGCCGCGCTCGGAGTCGTAGTAGTAGGCCTTGGCGTGCCATTTGCCCTGGGGCAGGTAGCCGAAGAGCCCCGCCTCGGCCCGCACGGCCTGTATGTCGCCGTTCTGGCGCACGGCGGTGGTGTCCCAGGCCACCGTGCCGTCGGCCATGACCTTGCGGTAGCGGAACTTGTAGCGGCCGGTGGCGTGGGTGTATTCCACGTTGGCGGACAGGTTGACGTTGTCGCTTATCTTGTGCTCCCACAGCACCGAGGGGTTGGCCAGACCGAAGGAGCCGGTGCGCATGGTGGCTTGCAGGTTGTTGCGCTTGCCGCCCTCGAACCTGGGGCGGCGCGTGCGCAGGTAGATGGTGCCGGAGGAGCCGTAGTCGCGCGCCGGTTGGAATATCTCGCTCTTTTGGCCGTTGTACAGGGAGATTTCCTCCATGTTGTCCATGGAGAACTTGCCGAGGTCTATCTGCCCGTTCTGCGCGTTGCCGAGCTGGATGCCGTCGTAGAACACGCCCATGTGGTTGGTGCCCATGCTGCGGATGTCCACCGTCTTCAGCCCCGCCACGCCGCCGTAGTCCTTGATTTGCACGCCGCCGAAGTAGCGGATGGCATCGGCCACCGAGTAGGTGCTGAGGGCTTCGAGCTGCTTGCGCTCCAGCTTCTGCGCGGGGATGACCTCATGGTGGCGGTCGGCCACCACCTCCACCTCCTGCAAAGCCTGGATGCTGTCAAGCCGGCTTTGTGCCGGTGCCGAGGCACCGCACAAAGCAACAAGCATGACTCCAATATATGTTCTGGCAAAAAACATATTCGCTGTCCGATGGTTTGATACCGGCAGCTTTCGTACCCGTTGCCGCGCATGGCGACGCTCCGCGCCCGGCTGCACAACGGCTGCAAATAAAACATGGATGGATAAACGCGCAGGGGCGTTGGCCGCCTGCTTTGTTCGTCTCAAGCTCTATTCCACGAAAGCTGATACACGTCATTCATCTTGGCAGGTTTCCTGACTTACTCTTCGATGCCGGCCGCCTTCCCGGTTTCCCAGTGGCAGGGGTTTTGCCGACACTTGCCTTGCGCGTGACCATACGGCCCTTGCGCGGCAGAGCTTACAGTAGCGGGTCTGTCCGGGATTCTCACCCGGTTCCCTTTTCAGCGGGTCCCCGAAGAGGCTGGGGACTCCGCCACCAAAATGTCGGCGCAAAGGTAAGGCAATTTTCTCAATCCGCCAAATGCGCGGCGAAATCCATGGAACTATTTTTCAGCGCAGGCAAACGGTGCGGCTGTATTAGAAGAAACAAGCAGCCAAGGCTCGTAGCATGCGGTGGGACTTCCCAATTTGCCGCCCCCCTTCCCGCATCCATACTTCCTCGCTTGCTCATCCATACTTCCTCCTTTGCCCGGATATTCCTCCTGCCTTGGGCAGAAATTCTATAAACTACGTCGCAGTTTATAAAAACTACGTCGCGGTTTGTACAAACTACGTCGCGGTTTATAAAAACTACGCCGTAGTTTATAGAATGCGCAGGCAAAGAAGGAGGAATATCTGGGCAGAAGAAGAAGTATGGATGAGCAAGCGAGGAAGTATGGATAGGCAAGAGGGGGTAGCAGCATTCCCATGCTCCCCCGATTCCCGTCTCTAACAATACAAGTATCAGCCTGAGAGACGGATAGCGGACACACATACGCAAGCGGACGGGCCGCCATGGGTTTTCCGCCCCGTGACAGTCCGTCCGCTTGTGCAGGAAGTCGTGTGTTGTGTTATTCTATAGCTTTACTTTCGCCACTTCGCTCCCGACCTGGATGAGGTACAAGTCTTGCGGCAGGGCGAAGCACGTTTTGGGTCTATTTGCAAAAAAGGCATCCTTCCCATTTATCATAATCAATAAAGGAAAGATGCCCGTGTTTGGCGATTGGTGATGAGTTAGCCACTTACTTCGTCACCCGTTCCAGCCATTTCACCATGCCGAGCATCACGCCCATGGACACCAGGCAGATGATGAAGAACACCGTCCAGCATTGCCATATCGGCATTTTGTTGTACATCAGCGGCCCTACCCACAGGAAGAGGTTGCCGATGGCGGTCGCGCCGAGCCACAGCCCTTGGCACAAGCCCTGGATGTGCTTGGGAGCTACTTTGGAGACGAACGACAGCCCCAGCGGCGAGATGAACAACTCGGCCACCGTGAGGAAGAAGTACGTCACGATGAGCACCCACGGTCCGGCTTTCAGTCCCGCTTTGGCCGAGTCGGCCATCGCCTTGAAGTCCGTGCCCGAGGGGTAGCCCTGTACCGCCGAGTAGATGGTGAGGAAGAGGAAGGCCACGCCCGTGATGCCCATGCCGATGGCGATTTTCTTCGGGGTGGAAATCTCCTTGCCGCGACGCGCCAGCGTGCCGAACAGCAACATGATGAGCGGCGTGAGCGTGATGACGAAGAAAGGGTTCACCGCCTGCCATATTTCGGGCGCGATGCTCTCGGTCACCACGAAGTCGCGGGCGAAGAGTGACAGCGATTGCCCGTTCTGGTGGAACGACAGCCAGAAGAAGATGACGATGCCCAGCACGGCGAACAGCGCGTAGAGGCGCTGTTTGATTTCCTTGGCCATGGCTTGGCGTTCTTCCGCCGTGTAGTTTTCGGCTTCTTGTTTTTGCTTCTTTGCCGGGGTGGGAAATTTGCGGCGGCACGTCACGAAGATGATGAGCGACAGCAGCATGGCAGCCACCGAGGCGATGAACGAGTAGTGGATGCCCGTGTTGAACACGTCGAGGTACTGGGTGCAGAAAGCCGTGAGGTCGGCGGTCACCGTGCCACCTACCTTGGTCACCAGTTCCTGCAGGTTGGCCAGCGCACTGCCGTCCATGGCAGCTTGCCCCACGGCCAGGTATTGGTGGCACAGGGCGGGCAAGTCGGCGTTGTAGGCCAGCGCGTGGGCGTTGAGCCACCATTCGCGCAGCAGCGGGGCTACGAACGGGGCCACCAGCCCGCCGATGTTGATGAACACATAGAATATCTGGAAACCCGAGTCGCGGCGGCTCTTGGCCAGCTTCACGGCTTCGGGGCCGTCCTTTTCGGCTTCCCGTTCGAAATTGTCATACATTTGCCCCACGATGGCCTGCAGGTTGCCCTTGAACAGCCCGTTGCCGAAGGCGATGAGGAACAGCGCAAAGCACGTGAGCGGCAGCAGCCACCCGATGTTCGTGGCCGTGGACAGAATAGGAACGGACAGGATGGCGTAGCCCGCCGACATGACGATGAGACCGGACATAATGGTGCCCTTGTAGTTCTGCGTGCGGTCGGCAATCACGCCCCCCACGAGGCTCAGCACGTAGATGCCGCAATAGAACACGGAATAAATGATGGAACTGGTCTCGTCGCTCAGACCGAACTTGGAGCAGAGGAACAGCACGAGCACGGCATTCATGATGTAGTAGCCGAACCGTTCGCCCATGTTGGCCAGCGCAGCCGCCAACAACCCTTTGGGATGGTTTTTGAACATAATAACGATAGTTTTTGGTGAATATTGGATTAACTGGGGGCAAAGATAATGAAAGGTGAGTGCAGTGGCAAATGAAAACATTGTTTTCTAATTCGAGCGTCCGCACGGCTTCCGTTCTTGTTGGAAATTGAAATTGTCGAGATTTCAAGTTTCAAGAATGCAAGCTGACAACGCTTTTATCTTATGTCCTGCCACGGGCTACGACCGGGCTATCGCCCCGCCGGTAACCAGTTTCGCCACAAAGGTAAGAACTTTTATATTGCCCGCTTTCAGTTTTTGTGTACTTTTGTGTGCGGGTTGCGGGCGGAAGGCGCATCGCAACCGGAGGACTATATTATAAGTAACTATTCAAAATTAAACGTATATATCAACCTTCGGTAGCTGTTTGTTTACTTTATCATCCTCTTGCCCGCTCTTTTGGGCTGTTTTTCCCTGTCTCATCGGTCGCGTAGCCCGCTACGCTCCCTCTTCGGACAGGAAAAAACATCTCCAAAATAGCGCACAATATGATGATAATTAATTTTGAACAGTTACTTATTAAGGAAAGAAACATTCATGCGCGTGCTAATTCAACGGGTGACACAAGCCTCGGTGGCCATTGCGGGAGAGACGACCGCCGCCATCGGGGCGGGCCTGCTGGTGCTCGTGGGCATCGAGGAGGCCGACGGGGCGGAAGACATCGAGTGGCTGACGGACAAAATCACGCGCCTGCGCGTGTTCGACGACGGGCAGGGGGTGATGAACCGCTCGGTGCTCGACACTGGGGGCGATGTGCTGGTGGTGAGCCAATTCACGCTCATGGCTTCCACGCACAAGGGCAACCGCCCGTCGTACATCCGCGCGGCAAGGCCGGAGGTGGCGGTGCCGCTTTACGAGACGTTCGTGCGCGAACTGGAGCTGAAGCTGAACCGCCGCGTGCCCACCGGCACCTTCGGGGCAGACATGCAGGTGTCGCTCGTCAATGACGGCCCGGTGACCATCTGGATGGACAGCAAGCAAAAGGAATAAATTTCACGGTTAACCGTCAACAGCCAACAGTCAACAGCACCGATGGGGTTGTACCCATGAATTGGCCGACACCGTTGGCTGGCGACCGTTGACACTAAAAAGGAGTTTATGAAACACATTCCAAACTTCATCACATCGCTCAACCTGTTCTCGGGTTGCGTGGCGGTGTACTTAGGGTTCGACGGCCTGCACGGATGGGCGTTCTTCTTCATCCTGCTGTCGGCCGTGTTCGACTTTTTCGACGGCTTTGCCGCGCGGCTACTCAAGGCGTACTCGCCCATCGGCAAGGAGCTGGACTCGCTGGCCGACGTGGTGAGCTTCGGGGTCGCGCCGGGGGCGATGGTGTTCAGCGTGCTGATGCAAAGCGAACTGCACGCGGTACTGTCGCTGGCGGCGTTCCTCATCCCGGTGTTCGCCGCGCTGCGGCTGGCCAAGTTCAACCTGGACGAACGCCAGTCCACGTCGTTCCTCGGGCTGCCCGTACCGGCCAACGCCATCTTCTGGGGCGGGCTGCTGTACTCCTACGCCCCGTTCTTCGCCGAAGAGCCGTGGCTGCTGTGCGCCCTGGTACTGCTGTTCTGCACCCTCATGGTGACGGAGATACCCATGTTCTCCCTCAAGATGAAGAGCGCGGCCTGGCGGCACAACAAAGTGCAATACATCTACCTGCTGGGCTGCGTGGTGCTGCTCGCCACGATGTGGGACGATGCCTTCGCCCCTATCATCGCGTGGTACATAGCCTTTTCCATAGCCGCCACCCCTAAATCCCCTAAAGGGGACAACGTAGCAACCCGCTAACGCCTGGCATCCAACAGTAATCCATCACAAAAAGCCCCTTCAGGGGGTCGGGGGTATGTCCATTTCCATTTCTCATCTCTCCAAGCAATACGGCAGCCAGACGGTGCTGCACGACGTAAGCCTGCACCTGGCACCGGGCGAGGTGGCGGGCTTCCTCGGGCCGAACGGCGCAGGCAAGACCACCACCATGCGCATCCTAGCCGGAGCCACGCCCTATGACACCGGCTCGGTGCAGGTGTGCGGGCTGGAAGTGAAAGACCACCGGCTGGAAGCCAACGCCCTCATCGGCTACCTGCCGGAGCAGAACCCGCTCTACCCCGACATGTACGTGAAGGAGTACCTGCTATTCGTGGCCGACACCTACCACCTGGGCAAAAGGCGGCGGCAGCGCGTGGACGAACTGACAGACCTCGTGGGGCTCGCGCCCGAACGGGGAAAGAAAATCGGCCAACTATCCAAAGGCTACCGCCAGCGCGTGGGACTGGCGCAGGCCCTCATGCCCGACCCCCGCGTGCTGATACTGGACGAACCGACCACCGGACTCGACCCGAACCAGCTGGAGGACATCCGCGCCCTCATACGCCGCGTGGGGCGCGACCGCACCGTGTTGCTGAGCACGCACATCCTGCAAGAGGTCAACGCCCTGTGCAACCGCGTGGTCATCATCAACCACGGGCGCATCGTGGGCGACTACGACGACCTGCCCGCCATGCTCGCGGGCGACGGACGGCACCGCCGCTTCGAGGTGCAGTTCCTCCACGCCCCGCAACGCGACACCCTGCCCCGCATCGGCGACGTACACATTATAAAGGAATACGACGAACGCCACTTCCTCGTGGCCGCCGGGCGCGACGTGCGCGGCGACCTGTTCGACCTGGCCGTGGCCACAGGCAACAAGTTGCTGCTGCTGCGCCCCGTGGAAGACACGATAGAAGAAGTGTTCCGCCAACTGACCAACGACAAATGAAAGAAGACCGTTTTGACATCCGCGACAACCGCCCGCTGGAGAAGGATTTCGAGAACGCCTTGCGACCGCTCAGCTTCTCGGACTTCAGCGGGCAGAGCAAGATAGTGGAAAACCTGCGCATCTTCGTGGCCGCCGCCCGCATGCGCACCGAGCCGCTCGACCACGTGCTGCTGCACGGCCCTCCGGGGCTGGGCAAGACCACCCTCTCGAACATCATTGCCAACGAGCTGGGCGTGGGCTTCAAAATCACCTCCGGACCCGTACTCGACAAACCGGGCGACCTGGCCGGGCTGCTCACCAGCCTGGAGCCGAACGACGTGCTGTTCATCGACGAGATACACCGCCTCAGCCCCATCGTCGAGGAGTACCTCTACTCGGCCATGGAGGACTACCGCATCGACATCATGATCGACAAAGGCCC
>CALUML010000130.1 GCA_944321745.1 uncultured Bacteroidales bacterium | reverse complement strand
CATGTGGCCAGCAGCCACGGCACCAGCTGGAGGTCGGCTATGCTGCGCTGCTTCTCCGCCGCGTCGTAAGCCTCGTACTGCCCGTAGCCGGGGAAGTAGAACAGCCCGGCGGACAGACCCGCCTCGTTCAGCCCCTCAGCCACGAACTGCTTCTGTTCCACCGCAAAGCCCACATAACCATAGCGGGCCGTAAACGTCATGCCGTCCGCCCCGCCCGGCACGAGCGACTGCTCGGTGTAGCCACGCGGCACCACCACGTACTGGCTGTTCAGGTTGCTGCCACCCCACTCTATGGTACGCGCCAGCACCTTCGCGCCGTCGCCGCTCGTCAACGTAATGCCCGTGCAAGCCTCCAGCGGGGAGGCTGCCCACATCCCGACAGCCATCGCCGACAGGATGATGAATTTTCCCGTTCTCTTCATACTTCTTTCAAATGTTTAATGATGAATGTTCCATGATTCTTCCCGCTATCTTTTTATAAAACAAATACGAGGGACATAAGTTCAGCCCCGGGGATGATTTCCTGGAACCTGGGCAAAGGGGGGAAGATAGTATGACAAGCAGATGATGAATGCGTTATTGGCGAATTGCGGATATTCAAAAAGAAATTAAAGACCCTGCCTCCGGAGAGCAGGACATTATCCTTTCCTCCGTATCAAGCTGAGGTAGCGGTCGAGCACCTCGCCCTGCACGATGCTGCGCCACGAGCGGGCCAGGGTGCGGCGTGCCTCGTCACCGGCCTGCCGCACGAGGTCGGGGTGCTGCATGAGGCGGAGTATCTCGCCGCTGAGCGACTCGGGAGTGTTCTGCACCAGGAAGCCATCAACGCCGTCGGTCAGTATCTCGGCTGCGGTAGAACCGGCCACCATCACCGAAGGCACGCCAAGGGCTGCCGCCTCGCGCACCACGAGCGGGGCGTTGTCGTACAACGAAGGGAACAGGAAGAGGTCGGCGGCGGCATAGTAGCGGCGCATCACCTCGCGGTCGGTCACCGCTCCCGCGAAAGTCACTTGCCCGTCCAGCCCGCAATCGGCCACCAGGCGGCGCAAGTCGTCGGCGGCATAGCCCGTGCCCACGAAGTACATGTGGAAAGGCTGCCCCTTGAGCCGTGCCAAGGCCTCGACCACCAATCGGGGGTTT
Organism: uncultured Bacteroidales bacterium; assembly: GCA_944321745.1. GTDB lineage: Bacteria > Bacteroidota > Bacteroidia > Bacteroidales > Paludibacteraceae > QVMH01. The sequence continues at coordinate 5,683 of CALUML010000130.1, read as the reverse complement.
TTCTCCCAAATGTGCTGTCCCACGAAGAGCAGCACGCACTCGCCATCCGGTCGACCCAACGCGCGGCGGGCCTCCTGCCGCAGGGGCGCAAGCGGCTCGTCCGAAGCCATGTCGTTGCCATTATCCACCACCTCCACAGCTCCCCGGAAGCCATATTCGCGCAAAGTGTCCGCCACGGCCCGCTGCGGCACCCACACCTCGTCGGCCTTCTCGTAAAACCAGATGACCTCCTTGAGCATCAGCTCGGCCAAACGGCGGCTGCGCGTGGCCCGCTCGAAGTCGTCCCGGTACTTGGAGTGGAACGTGGCCACAAAAGGCACGCCCTGCTCGCGCGCCACCCGCATAGCCAGCAACCCCGCCGAGAAGGGCGAATGGGCATGCACCAAGGCGAAGCGCGTGCGCTGACACAAGGATTTCAAGGCCGGATCCAGCTCGGGCAACCCGAGCCGGTAAGGCTTGCGCATGGTAATGGGGATGGAGGGATACCGGTACACGGGGTAAGGGTCGGTGTCGTTGCTGTCCGGGGCGCGGGGAGTCACCACGCACGTGTCATACCCCGCCTCGTACAGCCAATAGGCGTAGTTGCGCACCGCCACCGCCACGCCGTCCATGATGGGAGGAAAACTCTCGTTAAACAGGCCGAAAGTGCCCACGGCCTTGTCGGTAATCATTTCCTTCATGAGATGTGTAGTTGATGAGATGTGTGGGCAGGAGATGCCTGTCCCGCCAAAAGGCACGCAAATATACAGCATAAACCGTCAATCATGCAAACGCAAGAGCCGATTTATTTTGAAAAGATGCCACAACTCGCTACATTTGCAAGCCGGAGGCATCGCCGCATGGCCTTCCCCCGCAAACGCACACAACAACTCGTAGCTTGTAGCTCGTAGCTCGTAGCTTTAATACATCAACCCATGGACGTACTATCGCTCATCCGTTCCGTCATCGAAGCCGCTTACGTGCTCACCATCATCGGAGCCATCCTGGTGGTCATCAGCGAAAACCAGAATCCCAACCGCACCCTGTCGTGGGTGCTTATCCTCACGTTCGTACCCCTTTTCGGCATCATCCTGTACTACGTGCTGGGGCAGGATACGAGGAGGCGCAAATACTTCCGCAACCACCGCACCGCCACCATCGACGGCTTCCCCGCCGCCGCTTCGCTGGCGGACAACCACTCCCTCGTGCCCGCCACCTGGCAAGGACTGGTGTCGGTGCTCGGCAAAAGCGCCAACTCCTGGGTGCTGCGGGGCAGCCGGGTGCAGGTCATCACGAGCGGCGAGGAGAAGTTCAACGCCTTGGCTGCCGACCTGCGCCAAGCCCGCCACCACATCCACATGGAATACTTCCTGTTCAACAACGACGACACGGGCCGCGCCATCAAAGACATCCTCATGCGCAAGGCCGAGGAGGGCGTGGAGGTGCGCTTCATCTACGAAAACATTGCCAACATCACCGTTTCCCGCCGCTTTTACGAGGAAATGGGGCGGAGCGGCGTGCGCGTGTCGGCCTTCAGCAAGCTGCGTCTTTCCCGCATCCGGCGCACGGTGAACTACCGCAACCACCGCAAGGCCGTCATCATCGACGGGCGGGTGGGCTACATCGGCGGGATGAACATCGGCGATGAATACCGCTCCGGCTGGTGGCGCGACACCCACCTGCGCATCGAGGGGCAAGGCGTGTACGGTCTGCAAGCCAACTTCCTGAGCGACTGGGTCACCTCGGGCGAACCCCTGCCCGCCGACCTGGCTCCCTACTTCCCGCCCGCACCCGCCATCACGGACAACCTGCTGCAAATAGCCGCCGGGGGACCGGACTCGCCCCACCATACCCTGCTGCATGCCACCGTGCGCATCATCACCGGGGCCAGGCGGTACATCTACATCCAGACTCCCTACTTTCTCCCCACCGAGTCGCTCGCCGAAGCCCTGTATTCGGCGGCGGTGTCGGGCGTGGACGTGCGGCTCATGGTCTCCGCCCGGTCGGACACGCGCTACGTGGACCCCGCCGCACGCTCCTACTACGAGGACCTGCTGGCCGCCGGGATGCGCATCTACGAGCATCCCGCCAAGTTCATCCACGCCAAGACCATGGTGGCCGACGACTACATCTCCATGATAGGCTCCACGAACATGGACTTCCGCAGCTTCGAAGCCAGCTTCGAGATGAACTGCTACCTGTACGACCCCGACCTGGCCGCCCGCAACAAGGCTATCTTCCTGCAAGACATGGCCGAGTGCCGCGAAGTGCTGTTCGACGAGTGGGAACGCCGCCCTGCCCGCAAGCGGTTCGTGGAGTCGTTCATGCGCCTCTTCGCGCCATTGATGTAAGGGGAATACGGGGACACGGCGCGCACAGAGTCCTTACGTGGGTTCGGCACAAGAACGAGCCTTTATCCAATCCACAAGCCTGACTTCCCATACCGAACTCACGTAGTTCTTCATTCCCCCGGCAGGCAAGAACACGCGAAGCCCCGGCACGTCATGCCGGGGCTTCGCCCTATGTGGCCGGGTCCTGCTCAGTTCTCTATCGTCTCCACGCCCACCAGCAGGTCGTAGCGTCCTCCCCACGGGCGGTGGTACACGTAGACGGTATATTCGTTGCGGGCTTCCCAGAAGCTGCCCTCCACCCGCTCCACGCTGGCGCGGGTCTCCCCCTTGGGCACGAACCAGTACTGGTAATTATACCCGCCCTGCTTGAGCAGCAGCGTTTTGAAGTATTCTCCCGCATTGAAGTCATAGCGCATCCGCGAGCCTTCGTCCAGCAGGTTGTAGCAGCAATCGCCGCCGATGTACACCTGCCCGTCGAAGAACGGCTCGTCGCGGGGCACGGCGAAATGCACATTGATGTAGTCGGCATCGGTGTCGAGGTCGAAGTGCGACTCCTGCAGGTTGATGACGTAGCGGCCGTTCACGTCGGGTTCGGTCACGTAAGTGCGGCTCGGCTGCACGGCATCCTTGTACAAGTAGGCGTCGTAATGCTCGCCGTCGTAGTCGATGCGCTCTATCTGGTTCGTCCCCGTGTACACGGACGAGATGTCGAAGCGGTGGTATTCCACGCCCCCCTCGAAGATGAGGGCGCGGTTGTTCACATAGCTCAGCACGCTGCCGCGCAGGTAGGTAGGCTTGAGGCCGGTCACCTCGTTGTCCGTGCGGTTGTTCTGGCGCACGGTCACGGTGAGTTCCTCGCGGGGGTCGTTCACCGCGTAGCTGCCCAGGTCCACCTCGAAATCCAGCTGTTGCAGGCGGCCGCCCAGCTCGGTATCGGTGTTGCCGCGTATCGTGCCGTCGATGGACACGCGCGGTTCCACCACGCAGAAGCACACCTGGGCCACCGGGTGGTCGGGGTCGTTGTCCTCGTACACCTGCAGCACGTAGTTGCCCGACTTCGTAAAGGACATGTCGTCGTTCGGCACGCTCAGCTTGTAGTTCGTGTACGGGTAGGTCGTGGTGGTGGACAGGGCATATTCGGAGACCATGCCCGTGGGGAAGCCCGCCAGGTACTCGCCCGAGGCCAGGGCCGAGGGAGTCCAGTCGGCATCGCAATGCAGCACGCGGTAGCTGTACGAACGCACGTCGTGCGACATCTCGTCAAACTGGATGTGCAGCACGTCCGTCCCGCCGAGGTGCAGCAGGGGCAAGTCGAAGTCGCGGTCGTTGAGGCGCACTTGCAGGGTCTTGATGTTGGGTGCAAGGGGGCAGGTGCGGTAGGGCATCTGCCCGAAGGCCGCCCCGGTGCACAGCAGGAAGGCGGCAAGGATGAAGGAAGGTTTCATACTATATATATAATGTCATCGGTCGGCGGTCGACAGTCGGCGGTCTACGGTCTACGGTCGACAGTCATCGGTCGACGGTCGGCGGTCGAGAGCCGGACGATACGCGACACCGCAGACCGTTGACTGTAGACAGTAGACCGTCGACCGTTGACCGCAGACCGCTTAATGGAACAGGTGCAGGAACTTGCGGGGCACGGGCGTTTCGAAGTGCATGGGCTGGCGCGTCACGGGGTGTTCGAAGTCCAGGATGCGGGCGTGCAGGGCCAGGCGGCCTATGGGGTTGGTCTTCGCCCCGTACCGCTTGTCGCCCGCCACGGGATGCCCGATGGACTGCATGTGCACGCGTATCTGGTTCTTGCGCCCGGTTTCGATTTCTATCTCCAGCAGGGAATATTCGTCGTTGGCCTTGACGACCCGATAATGCGTCACGGCCTGCTGCCCGCCGTCGTCCACCGGACTGGAGTGCACCTTGAGCGAACGTTCGTGTTCGGTGAGCCAGCTCACGATGGTGTCCTGCGGCTTCTCCATGCGTCCCTCCACCACGGCCACGTACACGCGCCGCTTCACGTCCGTGTGCCAGGCGGCCTGCATGGCCTGCTGCACGTCGTGGCTCTTGGCGAAGACGAGCACGCCCGACGTCTCGCGGTCCAGGCGGTGCACCGTGTAGATGCGGTTGCGGTCGGATGCCTTCTGCACGTGGTTCTTCAGGATGGAGAAGGCCGTCATCTCGTGGCCGTTGTCCGTGCGCACGGTCAGCAGGTTCTCCTTCTTCTCAATCACGATGAGGTACGGGTCCTCGTATATCACGCGCACCTTCGGATGGGTGAGCGGGGCGTTGCCGCGCTCGCTGCTCACGGTCACGGTGTCGCCCGGTTGCAGCGGGTGGTCGTGCCGGGTGGCCACCTCGCCGTTCACGCTCACCTGCCGGTGGGCGAGCAGCGACTTCACGGAGTTGCGCTTCATGCCGCCCATCTTGGCCAGCAGGAAGTCCATCAGCCCGGCGGGCTCGTTCACCCGCAGGTCGGTCCGCCTCACGGGCGGGAGGGGTCTGTTTGTGTTCGGTTTCATATCTTATATATTTACCCCCAACCCCCTAAAGGGGGCATCGGGGAGGCTTCTCGCTCCTTGCCTCTTATTCCTTATATATTACCCCCAACCCCCTAAAGGGGGCTTTTGCATAGCGGTTTAGGGGGGATTAGCCATTACTTGCTGTTTGCTCTTTGCCTCTCACTCCTCACTTCTTGCCTCTTACTCCTTACCTCTTGCCTCTTACTCCTCACCTCTGTTGAGGTATTCCGCCACGAGGCGGGCGGCGTTCTGCCCGTCCAGGGCGGAGGAGGTGATGCCTCCCGCGTAGCCCGCCCCTTCGCCGGCGGGGAAGAGGCCGGGCACGTCGGGGTGCTGCCCCGTGGCGGGGTCGCGGGGGATGCGCACGGGCGACGAGGAGCGCGTCTCCACGCCCACCACCACCGCGTCGTTGGTGAGGTAGCCGCGCATCCGGCGGTCGAAGCGGCGGAGGCCCTGGCGCAGTCGTGCCGATATGCCCTCGGGCAGCCAGAAGTGCAGGGGCGACGACACCAGCCCGGGCAGGTAGGAGCAGGGCGGGAGGTCGGCCGAGAGGCGGCCGTCAACGAAGTCGCGCAGGCGCTGCGCCGGTGCCGCCACGCCCCGCCCGCCGTTGTTGAGCCATGCCAGGCGTTCCACGTGCTGCTGGTAGCGCAGTCCCGCCAGGGGGCCGTGCGGGCGGAACTCGTCCGGCACGTCCTCGGGGCGCACCTCCACCACCACGCCCGAGTTGGCGTAGGGCGAGTTGCGGCGCGACACGGACATGCCGTTGACCACCACCTGCTCCGGCCCGCTGCCCGCCGGCACGATATGCCCGCCGGGGCACATGCAGAAGGTGTACAC
>CALUML010000129.1 GCA_944321745.1 uncultured Bacteroidales bacterium | reverse complement strand
TCCCCATCTTCCAAGACTTCTACACATTCATTTCCGACGGCAACGAGGAGGTTTCGCTCACCTACCTGTCGCAGCACGACCGCTACGACGTGCGGCAGCACATGCGGGAGACCCGTCCCCGCGACCGCATCCTGGGCTACTCCACCTGCGGGGTGCACAAGGACGAGCTGGAAATGCTCCTGGGCGGCTACCCCATCAAGCGCGTCGGCTCGCAGGGACAGAACAAGACATACCTCGCGTCGCTCAAGCTGGCGCAGTTCAACTTCCTGAAGCAAGTGCACGGCTTCGCGCCCATCCTGCTGCTCGATGACCTGTTCGACAAGCTGGACGCGGAGCGGGTGACGAAGATTGTCGAACTCGTGTCCGGCGATGCCTTCGGCCAGATATTCATCACCGACACCAACCGTGAACATCTGGACCGCATCCTGCGGCAAACCGGCGGCGACTTCGCCCTCTTCCACGTGGAGGACGGCCGGGTGACGTTCATGAAGTAGCCTGCAAAAGGACACTGTTCGCCCTTTCCGCCAACCCACCTACGCACGCCGCTTCCCTTTTTGGAAAACTTTCTTTGCCTTCCAAAAATACAACACGCTATAAACAAGAACCCTAACATCTTGTTTTGGGAAACTTTTCCTTTTTAACGAAGAAACTTCATCTCCCTTATTGCGCATCCGATAGTTTTTGACTAACATTGCAATCCGTTTCCTACGCCAACCGGTTCGGCTTAAATCATTCTTTATAAACTTCTTTTTACAAACTATCAAAGCAGTTATTGCAATGGAAAAGAAATCCTATTCGCAAGAGGAGATCAACCACGCCACCTTGGAATACTTCAAGGGCGACGACCTTGCGGCAAGAGTATGGGCAAACAAGTATGCCTTGAAAGATTCGTTCGGCAACACCTACGAACTGACCCCGGATGACATGCACCACCGCCTGGCACGGGAAATTGCCAGGATTGAGAAACGCTACCCCAACCCGCTGGGCGAAGACGAATTGTTCGAGCTGTTCCGCGACTTCCGCTACATCGTGCCGCAGGGAGGCCCCATGACCGGCATCGGCAACGACTACCAGGTGGCCTCGCTGTCCAACTGCTTTGTCATCGGCTTCGACGAGAACTCCGACTCCTACGGGGCCATCATCAAGGTGGACGAGGAACAAGTGCAGCTCATGAAGCGGCGCGGCGGCGTAGGGCACGACCTGTCGCACATCCGCCCCAAAGGCTCGCCCGTGAAGAACTCGGCCCTCACCTCCACCGGGCTCGTGCCGTTCATGGAACGCTACTCCAATTCCACCCGCGAAGTGGCGCAGGACGGGCGGCGCGGCGCCCTCATGCTCACCGTGAGCATCAAGCACCCCGACGCCGAAGCCTTCATCGACGCCAAGATGGAAAGCGGCAAGGTGACCGGGGCCAACGTGTCGGTCAAGATTGACGACGGCTTCATGCAAGCCGCCCTGGCAGGCGATCCGTACACGCAGCAATACCCCATCCACTCCGACCATCCCACGCACAAGAAGGAAATCAACGCCAACGCCCTGTGGCGCAAAATCGTGCACAACGCCTGGCAGTCCGCCGAACCGGGCGTGCTGTTCTGGGACACCATCCGCCGCGAGTCCATACCCGACTGCTACGCCGACCTCGGCTTCCGCACCGTGTCCACCAACCCCTGCGGCGAAATCCCCCTGTGCCCCTACGACAGCTGCCGCCTCATCGCGCTCAACCTCTACTCCTACGTGAAGCACCCCTTCACCCCCCAGGCCGAATTCGACTTCGACCTCTACCGCCGCCACGTGGGCTACGCGCAGCGCATCATGGACGACATCATCGACCTGGAAATGGAGAAAATCGACATGATCATCGCCAAGATAGAATCCGACCCCGAGGACGACGAAATCAAGCACACCGAATACCAGCTCTGGGAAAAGATACGCCACAAGACCCTGCAAGGCCGCCGCACCGGCGTAGGCACCACCGCCGAAGGCGACATGCTGGCCGCCCTCGGCCTGCGCTACGGCACCGAGGAAGCTACCGCATTCTCCGTGGAAGTGCACAAGGCCACCGCGCTGGCCGCCTACCGCTCGTCGGTGGACATGGCGCGCGAACGCGGCGCATTCGAAGTATACGATGCCGCACGCGAAAAGGACAACCCCTTCGTCGCCCGCCTGCGCGAGGCCGACCCCGCCCTCTACGACGACATGGTGCGCTACGGCCGGCGCAACATCGCCTGCCTCACCATCGCCCCCACCGGCACCACCAGCATCATGACCCAGACCACATCCGGTGTCGAACCCGTCTTCAAGCCCGTGTACCTGCGCCGCCGCAAGGTGAACCCCAACGACAAGGATGTGCACGTGGACTACACGGACGAAACCGGCGACTCCTTCGAGGAATACGTCGTCTTCCACCACAAGTTCCTCGTGTGGATGCAGGCCAACGGCTACGACACCGCCCGCCGCTACACCCAGGAAGAGATAGACGAACTCGTCGCCAAGTCCCCCTACTACAAGGCAACCGCCAACGACGTGGACTGGCTGCAGAAAGTACGCATGCAAGGCCGCATCCAGCAATGGGTGGACCACTCCATCAGCGTCACCATCAACCTCCCCGCCGACGTGTCCGAAGAACTCGTCGGGCAACTTTACGAAGAAGCCTGGCGGTGCGGATGCAAAGGCGTCACCGTCTACCGCGACGGCTCCCGCTCGGGCGTGCTCGTCGACGTGAAGAAGGAAGAAAAGAAAGAAGAGAACAAGGACCAGCACTGCTTCTGCTTCAACGAAACAGTCCTCAAGCGCCCCAAGGAGCTGGAATGCGATGTAGTGCGCTTCCAAAATGCCAAGGAAAAATGGATAGCCTTCGTAGGACTCCTGGACGGCCGTCCCTACGAAATCTTCACCGGGCTGGCAGACGACGACGAAGGCATCATGCTCCCCAAGAACGTCGCTAAGGGCACCATCATCAAAAGCTACGATGAAGACGGCAAGAAACACTACGACTTCCAGTTCGAAAACAAGCGCGGCTACAAGACCACCATCGAAGGACTCGACGGCAAATTCAACCCCGAGTTCTGGAACTACGCCAAGCTCATCTCCGGCGTGCTCCGCTACGGAATGCCCATCGACCAGGTAATCAAGCTCGTCGCCGGCCTGGAGCTCGACAGCGCATCCATCAATACCTGGAAGAACGGCGTGGAGCGGGCCCTGAAGAAGTACATACCGGACGGCAAGGAAGTCACCGGGCAGACCTGCCCCCACTGCGGCGAACCGCTCGTCTACCAGGAAGGCTGCATGGCCTGCAAGAACTGCGGATACTCCCGCTGCGGCGGATAGCACCGCCTTTATGGTACGCCAAGACGCTAAGACGCAAAGGCAATTATCATATATAAAACCCCTTCGCGTCTTCGCGTCTTAGTGTACGCAAAGACGCTAAGACGCAAAGGATATTTTATAAAGAAGACAATCTCATATAAAAACCCCTTCGTGTCTTCGCGTCTTAGTGTACGCAAAGACGCTAAGACGCTAAGACATCATATATATATAAAAGATGATAACCCCATATAAAAAACCTTTGCGTCTTCGCGTCTTTGCGTACCAACCACCCCAACCACCCCAACGCACATGAACCGCATACAAGTCATCGCCTTCGACGCCGACGACACGCTGTGGGACAACGAGACGTACTTCCAACAGGCAGAAGCCGAATACTGCCGCCTCCTCGCCCACGCGCTGCCCGCTGACGGCGTGTCGCGCGAGCTGCTCGCCACCGAGACCCGCAACACCCCCCTCTACGGCTACGGCGCCAAGAGCAACGGCCACACCATCGCCCGCATCCTGGCACTCGGCAAAACCCTGCTCGACATGCCCGTGCAGCCCCTCCCGGGAGTGGAACGCACCCTCCGGCAGCTCCACGGCCGCTACACCCTCGCCGTCGCCACCAAAGGCGACCTGCTCGACCAGCAACGCAAGCTGGCCCGCTCCGGCCTCGCCCACTACTTCGACCACGTGGAGATTATGAGCGACAAACGCACGGACGACTACCGCCGCCTCATGCACACCCTCCGCTGCCCGCCCGAAGCCTTCCTGATGGTGGGCAACTCCCTGCGGTCGGACGTGGAACCCGTCCTCGCCGCCGGCGCATGGGCCGCGCACGTCCCCTTCCGCCTCACCTGGGCGCACGAGCAAACCCACGGCGGCATTACCGGCCACCGCCTCCTACGGCTCGAAAGCATCGACCGCCTGCCCAGCCTGCTCGCCACCGCGGCAACGGGCTGACTGGCACGCAAAGACGCAAAGACGCAAAGACATCTTATATATAAAAGATGATAACCCCATATAAAAAACCTTCGCGTCTTCGCGTCTTCGCGTACAAACCACCCCACCATTGTGCAGCAAACCTACCAACAAGAATGATGCGCATCACTTGGCAAAATGATGCGTATCACTTGGGGCAAGTGATGCGCACCATTTGGTCAAAAGATGCGCATCATTTTGCCAAGAGATGCGCATCAGTTGCATGAAGCGATTATAGGGATTTATTACAAATAGATAGAATGTTATATATCAAACAATTATAAGAAAACGGCAGATGCCCCCGCATCCAGCCGCCCCGATGGCGGGGAGGAAGCGATGCCCACATATGGCATCTCCCGCACGAAAAGACAAGGAGGAAAAATGAAAAAGCTAATCAACCCCTGGCTGGGACTTCCCGGCTACCAATGCTTCGGGTGCTCGCCCGACAACCCGGACGGCCTGCACCTCGAGTTCTACGAGGACGGCGACGACATCGTCGGCCTGTGGCATCCCGACCCCCACAAGCAGGGATGGATCGACACGCTGCACGGCGGCATCCAGTGCACCCTCATGGACGAGGTGGCCGCCTGGGTGGTGGCGCGCAAGCTGCAGACTTCGGGCGTCACGTCGAAAATGGAGGTGCGTTTCCTCCGCCCGCTCCACACGTCCGACCCGCAGATGACCGTCCGCAGCCGCATCACCCAGCGCAAGCGCAATGCCGTGTTCCTCACCGCCGAGATATACGACGCGCGGGGCACCGTGTGCGCCTCCGCCACGCTCATCTATTTCGTCGACACCCCCGAGCGCGCCGCCGAGCAGTGGCACTTCCACGGATGCCGGGCCGAGGGCGAATGACCCGCCGGGGTGCGGATGGGCAACAAAATTAGGGGGAGTATCCCGAAAGGGGGAGGGGTATGGGCAGCACCGTGAGCGGGCATATACACCCATGCCCCTATTCGCCGCACCACTGCCCCGCGCGGTAGTCGGTGGGCGACATGCCCGTGTGTTTGCGGAAAAACTTGCTCATGGACGAGTGGTCGGCGAAGCCCATGCGGTAAACGATTTCCTTGATTCCGAGGTTTGAATCGCGCAAGAGGTTTTTCAACCTTAGCATCAGGTACTTCGCTATCCAGTCATGGGCCGTCTCGCCGGTCAGCTCCTTCACCACCATGCTCAGGTACTGGGGCGAGGTGGCCAGCTTGTCGGCGTAGAAACTGACTTGCTTCTCCTGCCGCGCATGTTCGGGCAAGAGGGCCAGGTAGCTGTATACCAGCCGCTCCTTCGGCGAGCCGCGCCGGCCGCTCACCAGGGCGGGTTCCTCCCGGGTCTTGTAGGCCACGAAGAGGTCGAAAAAGAACAGCCGCAGGGCCATGGCCACGGTCTCCTGCCGGAAGCGCCGGGTGGAGTGGCCCGCCCTGGTGCGTATCGTGCGGCAGAAGTACACGAAGCGGCGGGCCTCCCGCTCGTCGGGCAGGGGGAAGGCGCAGTGGTGCTGCATGTAGAAGAGGAAGTCGGGCGTGATGCGGGCGATGCCGTTCATCGTCTCGCGGAAGAGGTCGGCGGGCAACTTGATGAATACCATGGCGAAGTCGCCCCCACCCGGCACGATGGCCGCCACGGCCGCGGGCAGTATCACGACCAGGTCGTAGGGGGCCACCTCGCAGCGGCGGGCGTTCACGTCGAGGCGCGCCTTGCCGCCCATGCACACCCCGATGATGCCTTCGCTCAGCGGCGCGGGCACGTCGCCCATCGGGAGGTCGGCCACCGAGTCGTAGATGCGGAAGTCCGCCTCCGCGCCTTCCGGGCCTTGCTTGCAATGTTCCGTTTCCATGCTATCGGATTTTTAGTGAAATTCCTGAGCCTCAAAGGTACGGATAAATCGGGAAACGGCAAGCACCCGCCCGTTTTTTAATGACAAAATGCCGGAAATGCCGCCGGACGGATGCCCGTCTCGAATAAAATGATTAATATTGCAACCTCATTGGCAAAAGCATAAAAGATATGAAACGCGTCATCATCCCCCGCCTGGAGGCATTGGACCAGGCTTCTATCGAATACGCGGGCGACATGCTCGAAAACGAAGGGAAACGTGAGGCACTCGACACGCTCAACTGGCCTCGGGAATTCCCCTACCGCCCCATCACCACGTTCAGCCTCGGCTATTCGTCCACGGCGCTCTACATCAAGTATGACGTGCACGGCAGCATGCTGCGGGCCATCTACATGCGCGACCAGGAGCCTGTGTACGAGGACAGTTGCGTGGAGTTCTTCTGCCAACGGCCCGGCAGCGACCACTACATGAACTTCGCCTTCAACTGCATCGGCACGTGCCTCGCCGCCCGCCGCCGGGGCCGGGAGGATGATGTGCGGCGGCTCACCCCCGACGAGCTCCGGCTCATCGGGCGCTATTCCTCGCTGGGACGCCGTGCCTTCATGGAGATGGAGGGGATGTTTGCGTGGGACCTGGTGGTCAGCATCCCCTTCTCGCTCCTGGGCTATGCCGGCGGCGAAACGCCCGACAGGCTGTTGGGCAACTTCTGCAAATGCGCCGACGGCACCGAGTCGCGCCACTTCCTCACCTGGTCGCCCGTGCACACGGAGCATCCCGACTTCCACCGCCCCGAGTTCTTCGGGGAACTCGTCT
>CALUML010000128.1 GCA_944321745.1 uncultured Bacteroidales bacterium | reverse complement strand
CGGTGGTTTGTCCCTCTTTCGTCTGTCCCTGCCCCGCCGTAATTTTCACCGTCGGGTAGCGGTTGGTGGTTGTGCCGGGGCTTTTCACCCACACGGTCATGGTGTATTCCGTGCCAGCGGTCATCTCGAACATGGGCGAGAAAGCCACATCCTCCCGGTTGCTGTCAAAATAAGAGCTGGTTCCCAAAAATTGGGTACCCGTTTGCGCCGTCTCGCCCGGCCCGAAGTCGTAAGTCATACCCACGGAGAACTTCATTGCTCCCGTGGCTACGGTTGTCCAGCCTGCGGGCAATGTGCCGTAGTCCTCCGCATCGTCAAAATTCTCCACATACGGGAAAGTGGAGATTGCCTCTTGGGCAACGCCGGTGAAGGCATACCCTCCCAGCAGCAGCACGCTCCCCACACAGAACATGCGCATCTTTCGTGTAAAATCACTCATCTTTTTGATAAATTAAAAGTGGAACAATAATATTTTGGACAAAAGTATGCAAATAATCCCACAACCACAAGCTTTATGAAACATTTCATCGCCATTGGTGCACAAATCCATCGGCAACGTGCTTTTTACGGATATTTAACTTATGGAGGGAACGCCCCGTCCTGTTGGCACGATGATTGTTGCGGGCGGCGCAAAGGCCGGAGAGGGTTAGGGAAAGAGCCGGGGGCAACCTTGCCTAAAGGGGTGCTGGTCTTTTTACCAAAGGGGTAGTACCCTTTTGGGCAAAAGGTTCGTACCCCTTTGGGCAAAAGGTCCGTACCCCTTTGGGCAAAAGGTTCGTACCCCTTTGGGCAAAAGGTTCGCACCCCTTTGGGCAAAAGGTTCGTACCTCTTTGGGCAAAAGGTTAGCATCCCTTTAGGCAAAAGGTCAAAGCCCCCTTTAGGGGGTTGGGGGTTATTTCCGTGGGGGGTGGTGGGAGGCTTGTAAAGGAAAAGGGAGAGTGGTGGTGGTGATAAGGCAAGTGGGTGGCCGTAGTGCGGGAATACACTTCGCTTCTTGCTTTGCAGGGAAGCAAAGTTACGGAGAAAGAATGACATTTGCAAATAGTGATGCTGTTATATGTTAACATTGCATAAATAATAGTCTGCAATTCTTTGGCAATATGGTTCAACTGCCCGTCATGCTCCCCCCTACGGGTAGAGCTGTTAAGTTCTCAAAGCATTTTCGTCCGTGCGGAATTTTATTTTCGTGCTGACGGAATTTTATTTCCGTGCTGGCGGAATTTTGGCCGCGTCCGTACGGAATTCTTAGTTTGTAGTCGCTTGGCAACGAGCCTCTTCTATCCGCACCTGTTCGGCCTGCACTTCCTCCTGCAAGAAGATGGAGGCCGAGGCGGAGAACTTGCCCGTGGACTCGGTGGTGAGGTAGCGGCACGTGCCGCCCCGGGTGCAGCGGGCGGCCATCTCGGGGTGGCGGCGCAGGTAGTCGGCCAGGCTCAGGGCCACGATGCGGCCTTGCGTCACCGCCTGGACCCCCGCGGGCAGCAGCGGCTCTATCTTGGGCAGCAGCAGGGGGTAGTGCGTGCAGCCCAGGATGAGGGTGTCTATCAGCGGGTCGGTGGCCAGCAGGTGCTCCACGTTTTTGCGGACGAAGTAGTCGGCTCCCGGCGAGCGGTGCTCGTTGTTCTCGATGAGGGGCACCCACATGGGGCAGGCTTCGGAGGTGACGGTGATGCCCTCGTGCAGTTTCCGTATCTCCAGGGGGTAGGAGTTTGACTGCACGGTGCCGGGTGTGGCCAGCAGGCCGACGTGGCGGGTGCGGGTAAGGTGCCCGACGGCCTCCACCGTGGGGCGGATGACGCCCAGCACGCGCCGGGCGGGGTCCAGCCGGGGCAGGTCGCGTTGCTGGATGGTGCGCAGGGCCTTGGCCGAGGCCGTGTTGCAGGCCAGGATGACCAGGTGGCAGCCCCGGGCGAAGAGGTGGGTGACGCACTCCAGCGTGTAGCGGTATACCACGTCGAACGAGCGTGTGCCGTAGGGCGTGCGGGCGTTGTCGCCTAAATAGAGGTAGTCGTGCTCCGGCAGGGCGGCGCGTATCTGCTCCAGGATGGTGAGGCCTCCGTAGCCGGAGTCGAACACGCCGATGGGGCCGGGGGCGGCGGGGTAGGGGGGAGTGGGGTTCACGAGGGAAAGTTGAGAATTGAAAATTGAAAATTGAAAACGGAGAGAGTGTATCAAAATAAGAACGAACACGGATTGAGCAGATTTAACGGATTGTCACGGATGAGGATACTGTTGATGTCCAATGGTATCCTTGGCAAGGTATCCGTGTAAATCTGTTTGATCCGCATAATCTGTGTTCTAAATCCCATTTTGATACACCCTCTTTGCTTAGTCGAACATTTGCCCGGCGTTGTTGCTCAGCTGCACCATCAGGTCGTATTCCTCGGGCGACAGGTCGAGGAAGTAGAAGTTCTGCGGGTTCTGCACCCGTCCGCGGTAGTGCACCTCGTAGTGCAGGTGCGGACCGGTGGACTTGCCGGTGTTGCCCACCTCGCCGATGATGTCGGCGCGTTTCACCTTCTGCCCTTTGCGCACGTACACTTTGTTCATGTGGGCGTAGATGGTGGTGTAGCCGAAGCCGTGGTCTATCTCCACCATGTTGCCGAACCCGCCGCGCTGGAAGCCCGTGCGTTTCACCACGCCGTCGCCCGTGGCGAATATCTCGGTGCCGATGGGGGCGGAGAAGTCCATGCCGTTGTGGTGGCGGCGGGTGCCGTACACGGGGTCGATGCGCCAGCCGTAGCCCGAGGCCACGCGGCGCAGGTCTTTGTTGAGCACGGGCTGTATGGCGGGGATGTGGGTGAGGCGTTCCTCGTTGACCTTCACCAGCTCGACCACCTCGTCGAACGACTTGGACTGCACGTACAGTTGCTTGCGCAGCTCGTTCAGCCGCTGGGTGGTGTTCACGATGATTTCGGAGTTGGTCTGTTCCAGCAGGTTTTCGTAATACTCGTTGTTCGGGGTGATGGAGGTGCGCACGGACAGGGGGATGGGGTCGGCCTGGAAGATGACGCGGTAGAGGTTGTCGTCGCGCAGCTGGATGTCGGACAGGATGGCCTCGTACTCGTCCAGCTGCTTGTTGAGCAGGGTGTATTGCGACAGGATGTTCTGGTTTTCGCGCATCAGTTGTTTCTCGCGCGGCGACTTGACGAAGTGCATGAAGGCAAAGAAGAAAATGACACCGGAAAACACTCCCGTCAGTATGTACATCAGAAAACGTTTGAGCTTGTAGCCGAACGTGTGTTCTATCTGTTCATAATTGAGCGTCTCCGGGTTGAAGCGGAATTTTTTCTTTTTCCCCATATTTTCCTTGTCAAGTTTGGCACAAAAGTAATAAAATTGGCGTACTTTTGCACCTTTCATTGACAATAATTAAATAGCTACGAGCTACAAGCTACGGGCTACAAGTACCATCCGGAGCAAAAGGGGAAAGTCCCCGAGGCCTTGACTTGTAGCTTGTAGCTGGTAGCTTCAACCCATTCAAGTATGACTTCACAGGAAATACGGCAGTCGTTTCTCGACTTCTTTGCCAGCAAGGGGCACCACATCGTGCCTTCCGCTCCCATGGTCGTCAAGGACGACCCCACCCTCATGTTCACCAATGCGGGCATGAACCAGTTCAAGAACATCATCCTCGGCAACGACCCGGTGCGCTATCCGCGCGTGGCCGACTCGCAGAAGTGCCTCCGCGTGAGCGGCAAGCACAACGACCTGGAGGAGGTGGGGCACGACACGTACCACCACACCATGTTCGAGATGCTGGGCAACTGGTCGTTTGGCGACTATTTTAAAAAGGAAGCCATCTCGTGGGCGTGGGAATACCTCACCGAGGTGCTGCGGATAGACCGCGACCGGCTGTACGTGACGGTGTTCGAAGGCTCGCCCGCCGAGGGGCTGGGGCGCGACGACGAGGCGGCCTCCATCTGGGCGCAGTTCCTGCCCGCCGACCGCATCATCAACGGCTCGCGCAAGGACAATTTCTGGGAAATGGGCGACACGGGTCCTTGCGGCCCTTGCTCGGAAATCCACATCGACCTGCGCCCCGATGCCGAACGGCAGGCCGTGCCGGGGCGCTCCTTGATTAACAAGGACCACCCGCAGGTCATCGAGATATGGAACAACGTGTTCATGCAATACAACCGCAAGGCCGACGGCACGCTGGAAGACCTGCCCGCCAAGGTCATCGACACGGGCATGGG
This sequence comes from uncultured Bacteroidales bacterium, assembly GCA_944321745.1. GTDB lineage: Bacteria > Bacteroidota > Bacteroidia > Bacteroidales > Paludibacteraceae > QVMH01. The sequence goes on along the minus strand of CALUML010000128.1, from coordinate 2,738 downwards.
CTTCGAGCGGCTGTGCATGGCCATGCAGGGCAAGACGTCGAACTACGACACGGACGTGTTCCAACCCATCATTCGCGAGATAGGGCGCATCGCGGGCGTGGCCTACGGGGACGACCCCAAGACCGACGTGGCCATGCGCGTGGTGGCCGACCACATCCGCACCATCGCCTTCTCCATCACCGACGGCCAACTGCCCTCCAACGCCAAGGCGGGCTACGTCATCCGCCGCATCCTGCGCCGCGCGGTGCGCTACGGCTACACTTTCCTCGGGCAGCGCGAGGCGTTCATGTACCGCCTCGTGCCGGTGCTCATCGAGGTGATGGGCGGGGCTTATCCCGAACTCGCATCGCAGCAAAACCTCATTGAGAAAGTGACGAAGGAGGAGGAAGAAGCCTTCCTCCGCACGCTGGACACCGGCATCCGCCTGCTCGACCGCGTGATGGACGATGCCCGCAAAGCCGGACGCACGGAAATCACCGGGAGGGATGCCTTCACGCTGTACGACACCTACGGCTTCCCCCTCGACCTCACGGAACTTATCCTGCGTGAAAACGGCTTTACGGTGGACGTGAAAGGCTTCGAGGCCGAGATGCAGAAGCAGAAGGACCGCGCCCGCAACGCCGCCGCCGTGGAAACGGGCGACTGGGTGACGGTGCGCGAAGGCGAGCCGGAGTTCGTGGGCTACGACCGCACCGCGTGTGAAACGCAACTGCTGCGTTACCGCAAAATCAAGCAAAAGAACAAGGAATACTACCAACTGGTGCTGTCCGTCACGCCGTTCTATGCCGAGATGGGCGGGCAGGTGGGCGACAGCGGCTGGCTGGTGGACGGCGATGGCAACCGCCTCGCCATTACCGACACGAAGAAGGAGAACAACCTTTCCGTGCACCTCACGACCGCCCTGCCCGCCGACGTGACGGCCACTTTCACTGCCGAAATCAACACGGACAACCGCCTGGCCACGTCGTGCAACCACTCGGCCACGCACCTGCTGCATGAAGCCTTGCGCGAAGTGCTCGGCGCGCACGTGGAGCAGAAGGGGTCGTATGTCAGTCCCGATGGGTTGCGTTTCGACTTCTCCCACTTCCAAAAGATGACGAAGGAGGAACTGCGTCAAGTGGAACACCTGGTCAACAGCCGCATCCGCGCCAACCTCCCCTTGCAGGAAATGCGCTCCGTGCCCATCGCCGAGGCGCGCGCCATGGGGGCAATGGCGTTGTTCGGCGAAAAATACGGCGAGTCGGTGCGGGTCATCCGCTTCGGGCAGTCGGTGGAATTGTGCGGGGGGACGCACGTGGCAGCCACGGGGCAGATAGGCATGTTGCGCATCCTGAGCGAAAGTTCCATAGCCGCGGGGGTGCGGCGCATCGAGGCGGTCACGGCAGCCGGGCTGGAGCGGATGCTCGACATGCAACAGGACTTGCTCGACGGCATCCGGGAACTGTTCAACAACGCTCCCTCGCTGGTGTCGGCCATCAAACGCACCATCGACGAGAATGCGGGTCTGAAAAAGCAAGTGGAAGAGTTCGTGCACGAAAAGGTGGCCGTGCTGCGCGACAAGCTGCTGGCCAATGCCGAGGAAGTGGACGGCGTGAAGGTGGTGCGCCTGGAGATGGAAGCCGCGCCCGACATGGTGCGCAACCTGGCTTTCCAATTGCGCAACGCCCTGCCCGAAGGGTTGTTCTTCGTGGCAGGCACGGTGAACAACGGCAAGCCCTCTCTCACGGTGCTCATTTCCGATGACCTGGTGCAGCGCGGCCTCAACGCTGTGCAGATAGCCCGTGAAGCCGCCAAGGAAATACAAGGCGGCGGTGGCGGCCAGCCCAACTTCGCCGCCGCTGGCGGAAAGAACCTCGCCGGGTTGAAGCAGGCCATGGAAAAAGCCTTGGGATACCTGGCTGCCGGGAAATAGCAATATATATAATGAATAAGAAAGGGAAGCCGATGGATGGTCGGCTTCCCTTTTTTGTGTGACGTGGGATAGAGGTGGCACGTAGTGTCCCTATGAGAGGTCATAGAGCTTCACCGTTTGCCCTATTATGTCCATTATCGTAGAAACATGGAAATGAAGTACTCTCCTTGAAATCTTGTCCCTTTTTTGTTAGCATGAAGTTTTGTCTTTTCCAGCGGAAAGTAATCGTACCACGAACGTGGCACACCTGTACCACGTTCGTGGTACACCCATCTCACGTTCGTGGTACACCTGTGCCACGTTCGTGGTACGATTACTTTCCGCTGTTCAATGCACCAAACTTTGCTGGGGAAAGCACGACCTTCTTCGTTTGCATTCCGGACATTTCCAGGCAGTTTCGCCTGGTTGCTGGTTGAGGTCTGATGAAAATTCCGAGAGCGATACTTTCCTGTGTCATCATATATTACAGGCTATTGCGGTCGGGTGGAATGCGATTGCTGACCAGTTGCAGCAAAAAGAAGAGGATTGTTTTGTCTCCACTTGCCCAATGGCTTCCGTTATTCCGGAAGAATAATCCCCCCGTTCCGCGTGCGGCCCCTCCCCGCGCGCCCGGGCCCCTCCCTCCCGTGGCCGTTGTCCCCCAGCGCGTTGCGCCCTTTCCTGTCCCGCGGCGTGAAATTTTTCCGGAAAAAACCGCCCCTTGCGCTTGCGGTTCCGGTGAAAGTTCTTACCTTTGCACCCGCTTTCCGGAAGGGGGGCTCGCCCGGCGGCGGCCGCGGCGGTCCGGGAAAAAAAGTTCCGGGTTGCGGGAAAAAAGTTTGGCGGT
>CALUML010000127.1 GCA_944321745.1 uncultured Bacteroidales bacterium | reverse complement strand
CGAGCCGTTCAAACGCGTCGAACGAGCCGTTCGATGGCTTTGAACGAGCCGTTCGGTTTCGTCGAACGGCTCGTTCGATTTCGGGGGTGTGCGGGGTGGGGTTATCCCCTCTTCCTGGGGAAAGTGGCAAGTGCCGGGGCGGTCCGGCAATTTTTTTCTTATTCCGATGGGGTAGGGTGTGCGTATTTTATTGGGAATAGTTGTACTTTTGCGCTGGCAAATACAAGGCGCTATGGAACAACTGAAACACGAATGCGGCGTGGCCATGATACGCCTGCTCAAGCCTTTGGAGTACTACGAGCGGAAGTACGGCACGTGGATGTACGGCCTGAACAAGCTATACCTGCTCATGGAGAAGCAGCACAACCGGGGGCAGGAGGGCGCGGGGCTGGCTTGCGTGAAGCTCCAGGCTGACGCGGGCGAGGAGTACATGTTCCGCGAACGGGCCTTGGGCGCGGGGGCCATCACCGAGATATTCGACACGGTGCACGCCCACTTCCGGGACCTCGCGCCGGAGCAGCTGCATGATGCCGGGTATGCCAAGAAGTGCCTGCCCTTCGCGGGCGAGCTGTACATGGGGCATCTGCGATACAGCACCACGGGCAAGTCGGGCCTTTCCTACGTGCACCCCTTCCTGCGGCGCAACAACTGGCGGGCGAAGAACCTGGCCTTGTGCGGCAACTTCAACCTGACCAACGTGGACGAGATTTTTGCCGACATCACCGCTGCCGGGCAGCACCCCCGCAAGTATGCCGACACCTACATCATGCTGGAGCAGGTGGGCCACCGCCTGGACCGCGAGGTGGAGCGGCTCTACGGGCTGGCCGTGGCCGAAGGACTCACCGGCATGGACATCACGCGTTACATTGAGGACCACATCGAGCTGGCCAACGTCCTGCGCACGTCGAGCGCGAAGTGGGACGGCGGCTACGTCATTTGCGGATTGACGGGCAGCGGCGAGTGCTTCGCCGTGCGCGACCCCTGGGGCATCCGCCCGGGCTATTGGTACCAGGACGACGAAATCATGGTGCTGGCCTCCGAGCGGCCGGTCATCCAGACGGCGCTCAACGTGCCCGCCGACAGCGTTCATGAGTTGCAGCCCGGGCAAGCCATCCTGCTCAACAAGAAAGGGGAGATGCGCCTGGTGCCCGTCAACGAGCCGAAGCCGAAGCGGGCGTGCTCCTTCGAGCGCATCTACTTCAGCCGGGGCAGCGACCGCGACATCTACCGTGAGCGGAAGGCGTTGGGCGAACAGCTGGTGCAGCCCGTGCTGCGGGCCATCGGGCACGACGTGGAGCACACCGTCTTTTCCTTTATCCCCAACACGGCGGAGGTGGCCTTCTACGGCCTGCTGGAGGGTTTCGACAATTACCTGAACCAGCTCAAGGTGCGGCGCATCGAGGCACTCGGCCACCAGCCCAGCCACGCCGAGCTGGAGCGCATCCTCTCCCAGCGCATCCGCAGCGAGAAGGTGGCCATCAAGGACATCAAGCTGCGCACCTTCATCGCCGAGGGCAATACGCGCGACGACCTGGCCGCCCACGTGTACGACATCACCTACGGCAGCCTTGTGCCGGGCGTGGACAACCTGGTCATCATCGACGACAGCATCGTGCGCGGCACCACGTTGAAGCAAAGCATCATCGGCATCCTCGACCGCCTGGGGCCGAAGAAGATAGTCATCGTCTCATCCTCGCCCCAGGTGCGCTACCCCGACTACTACGGCATCGACATGTCGCGCATGAGCGAGTTCATCGCCTTCCGTGCCGCCATCGAGCTGCTCAAGGAGCGCGGGATGCAGGCCGTCGTGGAGCAGGCTTACCGCAAGTGCAAGGAGCAGTCCGCCCTGCCCAAAGAGCAGATGGTGAACTACGTGAAGGACATCTACGCCCCTTTCACCGATGAGGAAATATCGGCCAAGATGGCCGGCCTGCTCACCCCCGAAGGCACCCGCGCCGAGGTGCAGATTGTCTATCAGCCCCTCGAGGGCCTGCACCGGGCCTGCCCCGACCATGCGGGCGACTGGTACTTCAGCGGCGATTACCCCACGCCCGGCGGGGTGAAGATGCTCAACCGGGCATTCATGGAGTATGTGGAACAAGTGTATCAAGCCTGAGATGAAAACGAACCTGTTTGCCCTCGCCATGAACTTGTTGATACAAGCGTCATGCCTGTCGTGCACCACGGCCATGCGGGGTGCATCGGCATATAAATATGTATATAACAATGGGTATGTCATGGACAAACAGCAGAAAGTCGTGGGCTACTACGCCAACGGCTATGTCCTTGACAAGGACCGGACCGTCTGTGGCTATTATGCCAACGGTTACATCTATGACAAGAACCGCGAAATAATAGCTACCTATTCAAACGGGTATGTGAAGGATGCTAAATAGAATGAAAAGATAAGTATATGAGCGAAGAACCCCCAAAGCCTTCCATCATTACCGGCGAATGGTTCGCCATGGGCGTTGCCTTGGGCGTGGCGTTCGGCATCATCTTCGATAACCTCGGCCTGTGGCTGCCCATCGGCGTATGCGTTGGGCTGGTGGGACCTGAACTGAAGAAACGGATAAGGAAAAACAATAACGAACCCGATAAAGAATGAGAAACGTAACGTTGATACTCGATGACGGCCGGCAGTTCCACGGCCAGTCGTTCGGTTATGAGAAGCCCGTGGCGGGCGAGGTGGTGTTCAACACCGCCATGACGGGCTACCCCGAGAGCCTGACCGACCCCAGCTACGCCGGGCAGCTGATGACGCTGACCTACCCGCTGGTGGGCAATTACGGTGTGCCGCCCTTCACCCGGGGGGCGGACGGCATCCCCCACTACATGGAGAGCGACCGCATCCATGCCGAAGCCATCATCGTGGCCGACTATAGCGACAACTTCAGCCATTGGAACGCTGCGGAGAGCCTGGGCGACTGGCTGCGGCGCGAGCACGTGCCCGGCATCACGGGCATCGACACCCGCGCACTGACCAAGACCCTGCGCGAGCACGGCGTGATGATGGGCAAGATACTGTTCGACGACGAGCCGGACAACATCCCCACCGCCCGCTACGCCGGGGTGAACTACGTGGACCGCGTGTCCTGCAAGGACATCATCGCATATGCTGGCGGCGAGGCGCGCACCTTCCCCACCGGCACCCCCCGGGAGGAACTCAACTTTCAACTTTCCACTTTCCATTCTCAACTGAAGCGCGTGCTGCTGGTGGACTGCGGCGTGAAGGCCAACATCCTGCGCTGCCTGACAAAGCGCGGCGTGGCGGTCGTCCGCGTCCCTTGGGACTATGACTTCAACGGCCTGCACTTCGACGGCCTCTTCATCAGCAACGGCCCGGGCGATCCCGATACCTGCGAGGCCGCCGTGGAGCACATCCGCCAGGCGATGCGGTGCGAGACGTTGCCCATCTTCGGCATATGCATGGGCAACCAGCTCCTGGCAAAGGCGGGCGGGGCGAAGATATTCAAGTTGAAATACGGACACCGAAGCCACAACCAACCCGTGCGCCAGGTAGGCACCGAGCGGTGCTTCATCACCAGCCAGAACCACGGCTACGCGGTGGACAACAACACGCTGGGGACCGACTGGGAGCCCCTGTTCGTCAACATGAACGACGGCTCGAACGAAGGCATCCGCCACCGGCGCAACCCCTGGTTCTCCGCCCAGTTCCACCCCGAAGCCGCCAGCGGTCCCACCGACACCGAATACCTCTTCGACCAATTCGTAAGCATGTTAAATAAGTAAACAAGTAGACAAGTAGACAAGTGAACAAGTAGACAAGTGAACAAGTTGACAAGTAAACAAGTTGACAAGCAAACAAGTAGACAAGTAGGCAAGTACGCGAATGGACAAGCGCACCCGTTCACTTGTTTACTGGTCAACTCGTTCACTTGCTTACTACTCAACTCGTTCACTCGTGTACTACTCAACCCGTTTACCCCAAATAGGAAACCACTATGACACATCCCATCAAGAAAGTCCTCCTGCTCGGTTCGGGCGCGTTGAAGATAGGCGAGGCCGGCGAGTTCGACTACTCCGGCTCGCAGGCCCTCAAGGCCCTCAAGGAGGAAGGCATCACCACCGTCCTCATCAACCCCAATATCGCCACCGTGCAGACGTCCGAGGGAGTGGCCGACCAAATCTACTTCCTCCCCGTCACCCCCTACTTTGTGGAGAAGGTCATCGAACGGGAGCGGCCCGACGGGGTCATGCTCGCCTTCGGGGGGCAGACCGCCCTCAACTGCGGCGTGGAGCTATATCGCTCCGGCGTGTTCGAACGCTACGGCGTGCACGTATTGGGCACACCCGTGCAGGCAATCATCGACACCGAAGACCGCGAACGCTTCGTCCAACGACTCGACGAGATAGGCGTGAAGACCATCCGCAGCCAGGCAGTGGACAACCCCGGCGATGCCCGCCGCGCTGCCCGCGAGCTGGGCTACCCCGTCATCGTACGTGCCGCCTACGCGCTGGGAGGCCTCGGCAGCGGTTTCTGCGACGACGAGCAGCAGCTCGACGCCCTGGTGGAGAAGGCCTTTTCCTTCTCCCCGCAGGTGCTGGTGGAAAAGAGCTTGCGCGGCTGGAAGGAGGTGGAATACGAAGTCGTGCGCGACCGGTACGACAACTGCATCACGGTGTGCAACATGGAGAACTTCGACCCGCTCGGCATCCACACCGGGGAGAGCATCGTCATCGCCCCCAGCCAGACCCTTTCGAACGCCGACTACCACAAACTCCGCGAACTCGCCATACGCATCATCCGCCACGTCGGTATCGTGGGAGAGTGCAACGTGCAATACGCCTACGACCCCCGCAGCGAGGACTACCGCGTCATCGAAGTCAACGCCCGCCTCAGCCGCTCCTCGGCGCTCGCCTCGAAGGCCACCGGCTACCCCCTCGCCTTCGTGGCGGCAAAGCTCGGCCTCGGTTACGGCCTTTTCGAGCTGAAGAACAGCGTCACCAAGACCACCTCCGCCTTCTTCGAGCCCGCCCTCGACTACGTGGTGTGCAAAATCCCCCGCTGGGACCTCGGCAAATTCCACGGCGTGGACCGCGAACTCGGCTCATCGATGAAGTCGGTCGGCGAAGTCATGGCCATCGGGCGTACCTTCGAGGAAGCCATCCAGAAGGGACTGCGCATGATAGGGCAGGGCATGCACGGCTTCACCGAAAACCACGAACTCACCATACCCGATATAGACCGCGCCCTGCGTGAACCCACCGACAAGCGCATCTTCGTCATATCCAAAGCCTTCCAAGCCGGGTACACCGTCGACCAGGTGCACGGCCTCACCCGCATCGACCGCTGGTTCCTCGACAAGCTGATGAATATCACCCGCACCTCCCGGGAGTTGCATGCGTGGGGGGCCAACCACAGGCAGCTCGCCGACCTGCCCGATACATTATTATATAAGGCCAAACGCCAGGGCTTCTCCGACTTCCAGATAGCCCGCGCCATCGGCCTGGAGCAGGATGGCGACATCGACCGCGCGTCGCTCGCCGTGCGCGACCACCGGCAGCGGCGCGGCATCCTCCCGGCGGTCAAGCAGATAGACACGCTCGCCGCCGAATACCCCGCGCACACCAACTACCTCTACCTCACCTACGGCGGTACGGAACATGACATCCGTTACGAGCACGACCAACGCAGCATCATCGTCCTCGGCAGCGGGGCATACCGCATCGGTTCCAGCGTCGAATTCGACTGGTGCGGCGTACAAGCCCTCAACACCATCCGGCACGAGGGATACCGCCCGGTGATGATCAACTACAACCCCGAGACCGTATCGACCGACTACGACATGTGCGACCGTCTCTACTTCGATGAGCTGACGTTCGAGCGCGTGATGGACATCGTCGAGCTGGAACGCCCCCACGGCGTCATCGTCTCCACCGGGGGGCAGATACCGAACAACCTCGCCCTCCGCCTCGATGCCCGGCACGTGCCCATCCTCGGCACCCCCGCCGCCAGCATCGACAACGCCGAGGACCGCGACAAATTCTCCGCCATGCTCGACCGCATCGGTGTGGACCAACCCGAGTGGCGCGCCCTCACCTCCATGGACGACATCCGCGCATTCGTCGCCCAGGTGGGCTTCCCCGTCCTCGTCCGCCCCTCCTACGTGCTCAGCGGCGCGGCCATGAACGTCTGCTCCAACGCCGAGGAGCTCCAACGCTTCCTCCAGCTCGCCGCCCGCGTCAGCCCCCGCCATCCCGTGGTCGTAAGCCAGTTCATCGAGCACGCCAAAGAAGTCGAGATGGACGCCGTGGCGCAGCGCGGCGAAATCGTCGCCTATGCCATCTCCGAGCACATCGAGTTCGCGGGAGTGCACTCCGGCGACGCCACCATCCAGTTCCCCCCCCAGAAGCTCTACGTGGAAACCGTGCGCCGCATCAAGCGCATCTCCCGGCAGATAGCCCGCGAACTGGACATAACCGGCCCCTTCAACATCCAGTTCCTGGCGAGGGACAACGACATCAAGGTCATCGAATGCAACCTGCGGGCCTCGCGCTCCTTCCCCTTTGTAAGCAAGGTGTTGAAGATAAACTTCATCGAACTTGCCACGCAGGCCATGCTCGGAGTGCCCGTAACCAAGCCCGACAAGAACCTGTTTGATTTGGACTACGTCGGTATAAAGGCTTCGCAATTCTCCTTCAACCGTTTGCAGGGCGCCGATCCCGTCCTGGGGGTCGACATGGCCTCCACTGGCGAGGTCGGTTGCCTCGGGGAAGACACCTCCAGCGCCCTGCTCAAGGCCATGCTCTCGGTGGGCATCCGCGTGCCCCGGCGCAGCGTGCTGCTCTCCACCGGAGGCCCCAAGCAGAAGGCCGACATGCTGCCTGCCGCCCGCCAGCTCGCCAGCCGGGGGTACGACCTCTACGCCACGGGCGGCACCGCCAAGTTCCTGGCGGAAAACGGCGTACCCTGCACGCGCGTCTACTGGCCCGACGAGCAG
>CALUML010000126.1 GCA_944321745.1 uncultured Bacteroidales bacterium | reverse complement strand
AGCGGCGTTCGAGTGCCCCGTCCTTCTCAATGCTCTGGCGGTACTCGTCCAGCGTGGTCGCGCCGATGCACTGTATCTCGCCGCGTGCCAGGGCGGGCTTCAGCATGTTGGCCGCGTCGAGCGAACCGGGTGCGCCGCCCGCGCCCACGATGGTGTGTATCTCGTCGATGAAGAGGATGATGTTCGGGTTTTTCTGCAACTCGTTGAGGATGGCCTTGATGCGTTCCTCGAACTGCCCGCGGTACTTCGTGCCCGCCACGATGGAAGCCATGTCGAGGGCAACCACCCGCTTGTCGAACAGCACGCGCGACACGCGGTGCTGCGTGATGCGCAGGGCCAGCCCCTCCACGATGGCCGACTTGCCCACGCCGGGGTCGCCGATAAGCACGGGATTGTTCTTCTTGCGGCGGCTCAGGATTTGCGCCAGGCGTTCTATCTCCTTCTCGCGCCCCACGATGGGGTCGAGCTTGTTGTCGAGCGCGGCGCGGGTGATGTCCGTGCCGAACGAGTCGAGCGCGGGCGTGTCGCTCTGCTTGCCCTGCGACGCGCCGGCCGACGGCCTGCGCTGCGAGTAGCGGGCGTTCGCGTCGTCCTCGTCCTCATCCTCCTCGTCGGTATAGTCGTTGGCCATGCGCGGGGTGGCCGTGGAGCCTTGCAGGTAGGCTTTGGCCGCCTCGTAGGACACGTGCTCGGCCTCCAGCACTTCCACGGCCAGGTTGTTCTTCTCCTTCAGCAGGGCCAGCAGCAGGTGCTCGGTGTCCACGGTGTCCGATGCCAGGGCGCGCGACTCCAGTTCCATCAGCTTCATAATGCGCTCCGTGCTGCGCAGCAAAGGGATGGCATCGCCTTGCACGGGCATGTCGGTGCGTATGCGGCTTTCGATGGCCTGTTTCACCCTTTGCACGTTCACCTGCAGGTGCTGCAATATGTCGCAGGCCCGCCCCTCGCCGTTGCGCAGCAAGGCCAGCAGCAGGTGTTCGGGTCCTACGTAATTGTTGCCCAACCGCTCGGCCTCCTGGCCGCTGTATGCCAGCACGCTTCGCAATTGTTCGGAATAGTTCATATCCATAATTCCTCTCCTTTTTTTACGTTACAAAGATACAACGAACGGGGCAAAATCCATGCGGCGATGCGGTTATCGTCCCACCGCCCCCGTCGTGCATCAAGGGTTGGAAACCCTGCAAAAACAATACCGAACGGCACGGCGGGACAAAAACGGAAATTTTGTCAGTTCCCATGCCGCCCCGGCTGCGTTACTACGGAATTTTAGCCGCGTTACTACGGAATTTCAGCCGCGTTACTGCGAAAATTTTGCCGCGTACTGACGGAATTTCGGGAGTGTGCGAAGGCGCGAAGGTGCCAAGCCTGTTTCCCGGAAGACGGGGTACGCGAAGACGGAAAGACGCGAAATGAGTTTGCAGATATTTTGACGCTACCCCCCCGCCGTCGCACCTCGTTTCCATATATTTTTTGTAGCTTTGCGCTCGGTTTCGGAGAAGGGAAAAGGAGAAAGGGGAAAGTGATGGAAGAAAGGCACAAGGCCAACGGTCTTGTGGCGTCCAGCGTAGGGCATCGCCCTACGAACAGAGGCAAGGAGTGAGGAACAAGAGGCAAGCTATGAATTTGCGCCCATGCGAGCAATTCGCGTCATTCGCGTTCCCCCGGAATCTGAAATTTGAAATCTGAAATTTGTAACATCCATATTATGACAGAAAAAGTTTCAACAACCCTGCGCGACAATCCCGTGCTGCGGTGGACGGCCTTGCTGCTGCTGGCATCGGCCATGTTCTTCTCTTACATTTTCATGGACATCCTGTCCCCCATCAAGGACCTGATGCAGTCCACGCGCGGGTGGGACTCCACGGCCTTCGGCACCATGCAGGGGTCGGAGACGTTCCTCAACGTGTTCGTGTTCTTCCTCATCTTCGCGGGCATCATCCTCGACAAGATGGGGGTGCGCTTCACCGCCGTGCTGTCGGGCGCGGTGATGGTGGTGGGAGCCAGCATCAACTGGTACGCCGTGACCGAAGGCTTCATGGGCAGCCCGCTCGAAGCGTGGTTCAACACGCACCTCAACTACATCCCGGGCTTCGACGAGCTGGGCATCTCGCCCTTTTACCGGGGCATGCCCGCATCGGCCAAACTGGCAGCCATCGGCTTCATGATATTCGGCTGCGGGGTGGAAATGGCGGGCATCACCGTGTCGCGCGGCATCGTGAAGTGGTTCAAAGGCCGCGAGATGGCGTTGGCCATGGGTTCGGAAATGGCGTTGGCGCGGCTCGGGGTGGCCACGTGCATGATATTCTCGCCCGTGTTCGCCCGCCTGGGCGGCGATATTGACGTGTCGCGCTCGGTGGCCTTCGGGCTGGTGTTGCTGTGCGTGGCGCTCATCATGTTCATCGTGTACTTCTTTATGGACAAGAAACTCGACGCGCAGACCGGCGAGGCCGAGGAAAAGGACGACCCCTTCCGCGTGCGCGACATCGGGCGCATCCTCAGCAGCGGCGGCTTCTGGCTGGTGGCGTTGCTGTGCGTGCTGTACTATTCGGCCATTTTCCCCTTCCAGAAATACGCGGTGAACATGCTGCAATGCAACCTCACCTTCACGCCGGTGGAAGAAGGGTCGTTCTGGGCCACGAACACGGTGACGGTCATCCAGTACATCATCATGCTGGTGGCGGCGGCAGCGGCTTTCGTGAGCAACTTTTCCAAAACGCGCGGGATGCGCTACGGCATGCTGGCACTGGCCGTGGCCGCGCTCGTGGCATTCTGCTACATGGGCTACATGCGTCAGAGTGCCGAGACGGTGTTCGCCGTGTTCCCGCTGCTGGCCGTGGGCATCACGCCCATACTCGGCAACTACGTGGACCACAAGGGCAAGGCGGCCTCCATGCTGGTGCTGGGGTCGGTGCTGCTCATCGTGTGCCACCTCACGTTCGCCTTCGTGCTACCCGCCTTCAAGGGTAACGCCGTGGGAGGGGTGCTCGTGGCCTACGTCACCATCCTGGTGCTCGGGGCCAGCTTCTCGCTCGTGCCCGCATCGCTGTGGCCCAGCGTGCCCAAGCTGGTGGACGCGAAAATCATCGGCAGCGCCTACGCGCTCATCTTCTGGATACAGAACATCGGCCTATGGCTCTTCCCGCTGCTCATCGGCAAGGTGCTCGACCGCACCAACCCGCAGCTGGTGGCCGACCTGCAAAACGGGCTCATCACTGCCGAGGAAGCCGCCGTGTCCTACGACTACACCGCCCCCCTCATCATGCTGGCCTGCCTGGGCGTGGCCGCCCTCGTGCTGGGCTTCGTGCTGAAAGCCGTGGACAAGAAGAAAGGCTACGGCCTCGAACTGCCCAACGTGGCGGAATAACGCTTTCCCGCACACGGGCAACACGGATTTTCGCTGATTTTCAACTTATCATGATACAAGCAAGCGCGGATGGACGCAAACCCATCCGCGCTTGCCTGCATAATCGCATCCGTGTCAACCCGCTTGCTCCATGCATCCCGGGTGCCGAGCTTCCCTTTGGAGAACTTTCATTCCAACGTGAGACGCAGTTGGGCGAAAGTAACCGCGCCCGCCGCCACAGTGGCATCGGCGCGATAGCCGCCCTCCGCCAAGGGGACGAGCACCAGGGACACCTGCACCTGCCCGTATTCCAGCGGGCTGAGCACGTGCAGGAAGCGGGCCTTGTCCACCTGGCGCAACAGGAGGGACTTTCCCACCTCCCGCCCGGCCAACTCCTGCACCATGCGGATGATGCACACGCCAGGGGTGACGGGCTGGCCGGGGAAATGAGCCTGGTAGATGGCGTGCCCGGGGTTGAGCCGCAGGTCATACTGCGCCGCGCCGTCCGACGACGCAGCGCCTTCGATGAAGTAGAAATCGTCTTGGAGTTTCATAAGGGATGTTTTGCGGGCAAAGGTAGTGAAAGTCGAGTGCAAAGCAATCAAGCTCGCTTGAAATTGCTGTGCCAAGACGCATCCTGTCTTATCAAAAAAAATCACCGTTTCCATGGCGTTCCCGTCATTCCGAACGAAGTGAGGAATCTCGCAGTGGCTCGAGGAGCGTTGTCGCGGAAGATTTCTCCCTCGGTCGAAATGACAGCGAGTTTGGTCCGTGCTTTTCACACAGCCTCGGGAAAGCCGGAGGGGGCTGTCCCTGCCTACAGCTCGTTCTTGTACAGCTCGGCCAGCACCTTGTGGTATTGGCATTCCAGCACCATGAAGGCTTGCATGTTGCGGTAAACGGCATCGGCCTCCACGTAGTAGTCGGTGGACGACATCTGCCCGCCCAGCACGGCCTCGCGCAGCAAGTCAAGCGTGCGGCGCATCAGGGCGAGGTCGTAGGCCTGCATGGCTTCGCGCAGCTGTTGCACTTCGTTGTACTGCGACTGGAGGCGGGCTTCGGCTTGCAGGCGGGCATCCTCCAGTTGCAGGCTGCTAGCCGCGCTCTGCGCCCGCGCTATCTTGACCTCGCGCCGGTTGGAGAAGAGGGGCAGCGACACGCCAGCCAGGAAACCGTGGCTGGCTTCGTCCAGGCTGGTGTTGCGCCGGTATCCAATCTCCAGCTTGGGCAGCCACTGCTGGCGGTTGACGCTTACCTCCTGGGCGGCGGCACGGCTGAGGGCATCGGCGGCCAGCAGGGCGGCATCGGCGGGCAGCACGCGGTCGAGCAAGGCGTCGTAATCGCGCGGCGGCTCGGCGGGGGGGTATTCGTCAAAACCCAGTTCCAACGGCATGTTGCCGTTGAGGGCCAGGAGCGACTGCACGGCGGCGCGGTGGGCGGCGTTGTTCTGCGCCACCTCGGCGCGGACGGCCATGCGCTCCATCTGCACCTTGTTCACCTCGATGGCGGACGCGTCGCCCGCCGCAAGCCGCTGTTCGAAGAAGGCCAGCAGCTCGTCGGCGTTGCGGCTGCGCTCGGCCAGCAAAGCCTGTTCGCGGTTGAGGCGCACGAGGTCAAGGCACAACAGCTTGGCCTGGAGCAGCACGTCGCGGCGCGAGGCGGCGTATTGCCAGTCGATGGCCTCGCCGCGCAACCGGTTGGACTTGTGGCGTGCGCCGTAGAGCGTGGGGAAGTCGAAGCCCTGCGACACGACCAGCTCGGAGGAGGACACGCCGTGCACGTCGGGCATGAAGAAGGGGCTGTACTGCACGGAGAAGTCGCCCAGGCTGTTGGACGTGCGCGCTTCGAGCTTGGCGGCCTCGGCGTTGCTTTGCAAGGCCTGGAGGACTTTGTTGTGCTGCCCGACCGATTGCAGCACCTCGTCAATGCCCTGCGCCCCCGCCGCCAACGGCAGCAGGAAGAGGGCGGATATCCATTTTATCTTCAACACCTTGTACATTTACTATTTGACTATTTACGATTGACTATTTATTATATGACTATATGCGGGTTGAAATCCGCCGGTATACCAGCTGAAAACCGCTGCTATACCAGATAAAAACCGCCGGTATACGAGCTGAAAACCGCTGGTATACGAGCTGAAAATTTCCCGTATACCGGAAGTTTTCGTCCGGTATACCGGCGGTTTTCAGCTCGTATACCGGAAGTTTTCAGCTGGTATGACGGAAATTTTCATCTGACACCCACAAACCATAGGGCGTTGCCCTATGCTGAATGCCACAAGGCCGTTGGCCTTGCACGTTCTCACTTCTTGCCTCTCACCTCTTACCTCTCACCTCTGCCTTGTTCATCCATTCGTACACTATCGGCACGATGAAGCCGTTGAGGAAAGTGGAGGTGAGCAGCCCGCCGAGGATGACCTTGGCCATGGGGCTTTGTATCTCGTTGCCGGGCAGGTCGCCACGCAAGGCCAGGGGGATGAGCGCGAGGGCGGACGACAGGGCCGTCATCAGGATGGGGTTGAGCCGGTCGAGCGAGCCTTGCACGATGCTGTCGCGCAGGGAGAGGCCTTGCTCGGCGCGCAACGTGTTGTAGTGGCTGATGAGCAGCATGCCGTTGCGCGTGGCGATGCCGAACAGCGAGATGAAGCCGATGATGGCGGGGATGCTCAGCTCGCCGGTGGTGACCCACAGGGCGAACACGCCGCCGATGAGGGCCAGGGGCAGGTTGAGCAGGATGACCCCGCTCTGCGCCACGTTGCGGAATTGCAGGTAGAGCAGCAGGAAGATGACCACGATGCTCATGCACGAAGCCAGCAGCAACACGCGGCTGGCGGCCTGCTCGCTCTCGAACTGCCCGCCGTACTCCACGTGGTAGCCTTCGGGCAGGGCGATGTGGGCGTCCACCCGTGCCCGGATGTCGTTCACCACGCTGCGCAGGTCGCGCCCGCTGGTATTGGCGGAGATGACGATTTTGCGCTTCACGTTCTCGCGGTTGATGGTGTTCGGCCCCATGGACGAGCGCACCTCGGCCACCTGCTCCAGGGGTATCTTGCGCCCCTGGGCGTCGTCAATCATCAGTTGGCGCACGCGCTCCAGGCTGCCGCGGTTGTCCTCGTCGGCCCGCACCACGAGGTTGAACGCCTTGCCTTGCTCGTACACCTGGGACACGGTTTCGCCCGCCATGTTCACCGTGACAAACTCGCGGAAGGCGGGCAGCGAGATGCCATGGCGTGCGAGCATCTCCCGCCGGGGCGTGATGGTCAGCTCGGGGCGTTCTATCTGCTGCTCCACGTTGAGGTCGGCGATGCCTTCCACGTCGGCTATGGCGGCCTTGATTTGGTTGCCGATGCGGAACATCTCGTTGAGGTCGTCGCCGAACAGCTTGATGGCGATGCTGGCCTGCGTGCCGCTCAGCATGGCATCGATGCGGTGGCTGATGGGCTGGCCAATCTCGATATTGGCACCGATGATGGTGGACAGCTTGGCGCGCACGTCGGCCAGCAGCTCGGCATGCGACCGCCCGTCCAGCTCGAAGGGGGCTTCCAGTTCGGACACGTTCACGCCCAGCGCGTGCTCGTCCAGCTCGGCGCGCCCCGTCTTGCGGGCCACGGTCTTGATTTCGGGGATGGATAGCAGCAGCTCTTCGGCCTGG
>CALUML010000125.1 GCA_944321745.1 uncultured Bacteroidales bacterium | reverse complement strand
AACTCGACAAGTTCCATGCCGTGATGCAAGAATACAGGGACAAGGCGGGGCAGAAAATCGTCTTCATCCACGGGAAGGGCGAGGGCGTGCTCCGCAAGGAGATAGAAAAGCAGTTGAAGACGAAATACCGCCATTGTTATTACCAGGATGCCTCGTTCCGCGAATACGGTTTCGGAGCTACCATGGTGACGATACGGAAGCCTCGCCCGTAGCCCGCAGCCCGATTGCAATCTCCGTTTTGCAATTGTGGGAAATTGTATAATAAATGTTTATCGGTTTTTGCCGACCCGCGCGAAATTTGTAATTTTGCGCCGTTTTAAGGGAAACTTAATTTTTAAAACATAAAGCAATGATTAAAGTAGGTATTAATGGTTTCGGCCGCATCGGACGTTTCGTGTTCCGTGCAGCTCAAGGTAGAAACGACATCCAAATCGTGGGTATTAACGACCTGTGCCCGGTAGACTACCTGGCATACATGCTGAAGTATGACACGATGCACGGCAAGTTCGAAGGAACGATCGAAGCCGATGTGGAAAACAGCAAGCTGATCGTGAACGGCAAGTCCATCCGCGTGACGGCTGAAAAGAACCCCGCCGACTTGAAGTGGAACGAAGTAGGTGCCGAATACGTAGTGGAATCTACCGGTCTCTTCCTGACGAAAGAAAAAGCCCAGGCTCACATCGATGCCGGTGCCAAATATGTCGTTATGTCGGCTCCTTCGAAAGACGACACCCCGATGTTCGTATGCGGCGTGAACGAAAAGACCTATGTAAAGGGCACGCAGTTCGTGTCGAACGCTTCTTGCACGACCAACTGCTTGGCTCCTATCGCCAAGGTGTTGAACGACAAATGGGGCATCACCGATGGTTTGATGACCACGGTTCACTCGACCACTGCTACTCAGAAGACTGTTGACGGTCCTTCGATGAAAGACTGGCGTGGTGGCCGCGCTGCTTCGGGCAACATCATCCCGTCATCTACGGGTGCTGCCAAGGCGGTAGGCAAAGTAATCCCGTCGTTGAACGGCAAGCTGACCGGTATGTCAATGCGTGTTCCTACGCTGGACGTTTCGGTTGTTGACCTCACGGTTAACTTGGCCAAACCGGCTAAATACGAAGAAATCTGCGCCGCCATGAAGGAAGCTTCCGAAGGCGAACTGAAAGGTATCCTCGGCTACACGGGAGATGCCGTTGTTTCGTCCGACTTCCTGGGCGACACCCGCACCTCTATCTTCGATGCCAAAGCCGGTATCGCTTTGACCGACACGTTCGTGAAAGTGGTTTCGTGGTATGACAACGAAATCGGCTACTCGAACAAGGTGCTCGACCTCATTGCCCACATGGCTTCCGTAAACTGCTGATCGGTAGTATTGAGTGAATAATAGCAAATGACCGCCCGGAGGAGTCCGCTCTTCCGGGCGGTTTTTTTGTGTGAGAATGGGACACGTCACTTTGGCAGCCTTGTGTTTTCTGTCTCTTCCCATCTCTTCCTAATTGCTAAAAAAAGACAATAAACCTCCGTATCTCTCCCAAAAAGCCTATATTTGCAATCAAATAAAACGGCGGGGGAAATCATGCTGGAAGTCATAGTCATAAGTGTCGTCCTGGTGCTGGCGGCGGTGTTGCTGCTGGGGGTGCGGGTCTTTTTTGTGAAAGGCGGGCAGTTCCCCAACATCCACATCGGTGGCAGCAAGGCCATGAAGGAAAGGGGCATCGGTTGCGCCACCTCCCAAGACCGGGCGGCGAGGAGGGCCGTACAGCGGATGAACAGCTCCGACATCGTGAAGCAGATAATCGAAAACAATTAAACGAATATTATTAGTAGCACTGAGAATTTATGAAAAACGTTTTACTCGTTGTAGATGCCGTTTTGGCAATTGCTGTAATTGTATTGTTCGCATTGGTGCTGGGCGGAAAGTCCCAGGAAAAGGCAGGTGAGTCGGTGGCTATGAACGACTCGTTGTGTACGGCTACCTTGCCGATAGCCTATATCAATGTGGACTCGTTGTTACTGAACTATCAGTTTGCCAAGGATGCGAACGAGATACTCATCCGTCAGGAAGAGGATTCGCGTCTTACCTTCAACACCAAGGCGCGTCAGTTGCAGGAGGAAGTGGCCGACTTCCAGAAGAAGTTGGAGAACAATGCCTTTTTGAGCCGCGAACGGGCGGAACGCGAACAGAGCCGTCTGATGCAAAAACAGCAGGAGTTGCAGGAACTGGAGGCCAAGCTGTCGCAGGAACTTTTTACCAAGCAGCAGGAAGTGAATACGCAGCTGCGCGACACCATCACCCACTTCCTGAACGAGTTCAATAAAAACCAGAAGTATGAACTTATCATCAGCAACACGGCCAATGACAACGTGCTGCACGCCAAGGCCAAGTACGACATCACCCGCGAGGTAATCGATGCATTGAACCAGCGTTGCATGAAGAAGTAAAGAAAAGAATAAGGATCATCCTTTTTTAGAGGGTTTAACAAGTGAAACGTCCCTCGGCGTGATGCCGGGGGCGTTTTTTTTGATGCTGGCTACCGTAGCTTGGGTAAACTTCGGGCGATATCTTACGAAAGTGCGGAACCGAACTTCAACATTGTGTTGCCGTGATGACGGCCGATGGCATTGTCCGTGTAAACAAAAGAAAACGGCAGGATGGCTTTCCCTATCCTGCCGTTCTTGTTGTTATGCCTCAGGGGCTTTACGCGTTTGCTTCGCCCTCTTTGGCTTTGGCCTTGCGTGCGCGGAGGCGTTTCACTTCCTTTTGCAATTCCTCGATTTCCTTTTCCTGGTTGTTGATGGTCTTGAGCAGGGCGTTCAGCTCCTCGTTTTCGATGCTGGTGGGGTATTGCGCGTCCACCCGTTCGAGGAAGTCGGCCAGCACGTTCATGTAGTTGATGAAGGCTTCATAGGGCGACTCGTAGTAGCTGCCGAACGCGTCCGTGTGGCTCATGTAGCGGAAGTGTTCGGTGGACTGCAGCAGCAGCCAGTCGTGCAGCAGGGGTTTGTCGGTCACCATGCTCATGCGCTCGGTCACGGCGTAGAGCTTGTTGAGGGCTTCCTGTTGCAGGTCGTTGCCCGTCCAGCAGCTCAGGTCCTTGGCTTCGCCCGACCAGCTGATGGGGTGCATCACCGAGAGGGCGTCCACGGCATCCAGGGCTTTGGTGGCCTCGGAGGGCAGCACGAAGCTCATCTGGCGGTCCATGGCATGGTAGGGGAAAGCCTTCATGAAGTTGAATATGCCGGTTTCCTGTTGCTGGAACACGCCGAACGCTTCATAGCCCATCCAGATGTTGATGATTTTCTCTTCTTCGGGCAGGCTGGCCAGCCAGTCCACGTACTTGTCGGCCGTGAGGGGGAACTCGGACCACGAGTGGTTGGAGAAGCGGAAGGAAATGTCGTCGCTGAACTTCAGGTTGCGCACCAGCAGCTTGAGTTTGGGCATGTAGGGGTGCGAGTACACGTAGTTGGGGCTTTTCCAGCCGAGGATGTGCCGTGCCTCGTCTATCAGCATGGTTTTGTAGCCCATCTTGTATGCGGTCTCTCCGATTTCGTCGGAGTAGATAAGCTCGGCGTTGCGCAGGGCGGTGGGCTTTTTGCCGAAGAGGTTTTCTATCTTTTCGGCGTGCATTTTTACCTGCCGTTCGAACTCGTCCGCATCGTACACCGAGGCCAGCGAGTGGGCGTAAGGTTCGGCCAGGAACTCGACCGCCCCGGTCTTGGCCAGCTCCTTGAAGCTGTCGATGACTTCGGGCGCGTACTGCTCCAGCTGCTCCAGCGCGGTGCCCGAGATGGAGTAGGCGCAGCGGAAGCGGCCGTTGGAGTTGCGGATGATTTCCAGGATGGTGGCGTTGGAGGGCAGGTACGATTTTTCGGCCAGCCGGCGGATGTTTTCCTCCACCCGGAAGTCATCGTAATAATAATGGTCTTGGTCGATGTCGAAGAACCGGTAGCGTTTCAAGCTGTATGGTTGATGGATTTGAAAGTAGATGCAAATGTTTTTCATACCACGTTCTGTTTTTATGTGTTATTGTTTGGGGTTTGTTGTCGCGTTATTTCCTGTTGGCGATGACCTGGTCGTAGATGCGGCGCACCTTTAGCCCCGCGTCGTACCAGCGGATGTTGTTCACCTCCTCGCGTCCCAGCTCGTGCAGGCTCTTGTACATGGCGGGGTTCTTCACGATGGAATAGATGGCGTCGGCCATGGCGTCGATGTCCCAGTAGTCAATCTTGATGGCGTGGGTGAGTATCTCGGCGCAGCCCGATTGCTTGGAGATGATGGTGGGCGTGCCTACCTGCATGGCTTCGAGGGGCGAGATGCCGAATGGCTCGGACACCGAGGGCATGATGTACACGTCGCTTTCGGCGAGCATCTCGTACACCTGGCGGCCCCGCAGGAAGCCGGTGAAGTGGAAGCGGTCGGCAATGTTGCGCTGGGCGGCGAGGTTGATCATGGCGTTCATCATGTCGCCGCTGCCGGCCATGACGAAGCGCACGTCGCGCGTCTTCTGCAACACGCGGTGGGCGGCTTCCACGAAGTATTCGGGACCTTTCTGCATGGTGATGCGCCCCAGGAAGGTGACCACTTTGTCCTTGCGCGGGGTTTTGGTGTACGATTCCACGTCGGGCAGCGGTTCCACGGCGTTGTGCACGGTGGTCACCTTGGCGGGATCCTGGTGGTACTTCTCGATGACGATGCGCCGCGTGAGGTTGCTCACGGTGATGATGTGGTCGGCGGCATCCATGCCCCGCTTTTCGATGCTGTACACGGTGGGGTTCACCTGGCCGCGGCTGCGGTCGAAGTCGGTGGCGTGCACGTGCACCACCAGGGGCTTGCCGCTTATCTGCTTGGCAAACACGCCCGCCGGGTAGGTGAGCCAGTCGTGCGAGTGGATGATGTCGAAGTCGAGCTGGTGGGCCAGCACGCTGGCCACGGCCTCGTAGTTGGATATTTCCTCCAGCAGGTTGTCGGGGTAGCGGCCCGAGAAGTCGATGCAGCCCAGGTCGTTCGTGCCGATGCGGCGGTAGTCGTATTTGATGCCGTTGCGCAGCCAGTAGTATTCGTCCGGGTGCATGATGCGCCCGATGCGTTCGTTCACGTAGTTCCAGTCATGGTCTTTCCACACGACGGGCACGAAGCAGGCCCCGATGATTTTGAGGAAGCTCTGGTCCTCGTCGCCGTGCGGCTTGGGGATGACAAAGGTGATTTGCATGTCCGGTTGTTGCGACATGCCTTTGGTCAGTCCGTAGCTTGCGGTTCCCAGCCCGCCCAGGATGTGGGGAGGGAACTCCCAACCAAACATTAATGCTTTCATTTGTTATCGTTTTCGGTTTCTATTTTCAACATGTTCAACACTCTCAGCACCTCGGCCACGTTCATGGCGAAGGACATGCCGCCGTGCCCCTTGAAAGGCGGGTTGCCGTCGTACAGTTCGGACAGCGTGCCGATGCACAGCTCGGTCATCTCGCTCTCCAGCCCGTCGGTGAACCGCTCGATGAACGACAGGCCGCTGTGCTTGTACAGCTTGAGGTAGGCTTCCACGTAGGTGCCGATGGTCCATGTCCACACGGGGCCGTTGTGGTAGTTGCGGTCGCGTTCCAGCTGCCCGCCGATGTAGATGGGGCGGTACGAGCCGCTCTTCGGGCTGAGCGTGCGCAGGCCCTTCGGGGTGAGCAGCTCGCGCGTGGTGATGTCGAGCACGGACTTCTGCTGCGTCCGGTCGAGCGGCGAGTAGGGCAGCCCCACGGCGAATATCATGTTGGGGCGCACTTCCTGGTCGGCGTGGTTGCCGTCCACGAAGTCGTACAGGTAGGTGCCGTTCCAGAACATCTGCACGAACGAACTTTTGGCGGTTTCCGCCTGGTAGTCGTACAGGTTGGCCGTGTGCTGGTCGCCTGCGGTGGCTGCCAGTTCGGAAGCGAATTTCAGCGCGTTGTACCACAGGGCGTTGATTTCGACCACGTAGCCGGTGCGCGGGGTGATGGGCCGTCCGTCCTCCATGGCGTTCATCCAGGTGGCGGGCCGTTCCTTGCCGTCCACGAAGAGCAGGCCGTTGTTGTGCAGGAACAGGTTGGGATGCCTGTTTTTGCGGATGTATTCGATGATTTCGCCCACAATGCCGCCGTAGCCGCGGGCCGCATCTTCCATGGAGGCGTACTGTGCGTATTGCTGCACGGCGCGCACGAACCACAGCAGCACGTCGGGGTCGTCCACGCCGCGCAGTTGCATGTCGGTGCGTCCCTCGTCCAGGAAGGCCCTGATTTCCGGGATGGCGGTTTCCATGGCCGAGTGGAAGGCTTCGGGCTTGCCGATGCCGAAGGTGCAGCCGGCCAGCGAGACGAACTCGTCGCGTGCCCGGGTGGTGAACCACGGGTAGCCCGCCAGCAGGTATTGCTTGTGGTTGATGCGTTGGTAGAATTGCTCCGCCGCGTTGGCCAGGCAGTTGTACATGTTGGAGCGGTGGATGCGGTGCGACACCTCGTCGTCCCACATCTTGTGGAGCGAGCGGGGCGGCGTGGCCGATATGCCGGCCGAGAAAATGATGGTTTCCCCCTTCTTGATGGGCATTTCGAAATAGCCCGGCACCAGCAGGTCTTCGCGGAAGTCGTAGCCGCGCTCCTGTTCCTTGTAGTATTCGATGTTGCGGTACCAGTCGGGGGCGTGGTGGTAGGTGTTGCGCTTGGAGAACTGCATGTACAGCTCCGGGTAGCCGGGATAGAGGCGCATCTTGATGCCCTGCGGCGCGGTTTGGAACGAGGTGTCGGCCCGCCCGTTCTCGTGGGTCAGCTCGTTGACGCTGCGGAAGGCCAGGAAAGGCTTGAAGCGCAGCGTGGTGGGCGAGTGCGCCTCGATGAGGGTGTATTTGATGAGCACGCGCGGCTCGAAGGTGGACAGCAGGCGTTCCTTCATCAGGATGACCCCGCCCACGCGGTAGGTGGTGCGCGAGGTCACTTCGCAGTCGAACTGGCGGATGTATTTATGCCCGTTCGGGCTGAAGTTGTTGCCTGCGTATTTGTGCAGTCCCAGG
>CALUML010000124.1 GCA_944321745.1 uncultured Bacteroidales bacterium | reverse complement strand
TTTCTTTATTATTTAATGGCTTTGATGGACAAATGGTCGATGGCGAGGCCGTGGCCTTGCGCGTGGCGGTTGCTCCAGCGCAGGATGGCTACTTCGCCGGGGGCGAGGCGCACGGGGATGATGCCTTGCACGTCCGTCCGGTTGCGGGGGTCGTTGCCGTCGATGGGCGTGTCGTGCAGCCGTTGGCGGGCGGCGGTGTTGTCGGCGGGCGAATGGAAGTCGAGGGCGGGCACGTCTGTCAGGCCCGGCAGTTCGCCTATCCACACGCGGCGGTCGCGCAGGTCGTGGTGGTGGGGCAGCGTGGTGCAGGCGAAGGCGAGGGTCTGTGTCCGTTTGGGGTGGCGGCCCGCCCGCCACATCTCGCCGGTGTAGCTCACCTGTAACGACCGGAGGGTGTCGCCTGTGTTGTTCTCAATGACCACGCCGAAGCACACGGCGGGGAGGGAGTCCGTGGCCAGCGAGCCGAGTGCGCGGTCGGCCTCCTGCTCCACCTGCCGCTGCGTGTCGCCGCCGCCGTAGGAGTAGAGGCCGCCTTCGCTTTGGTCGCCGTTGTTGATGCGCAAGTAGTTGAATTGCCCCCAGCCGGTCGTGTCGCCGAGCGCGGAAGCATACCACCCGGCGGGCGTGTGCCCTTGCACGAACGTGCCTTTGGCCAGTTTCGTATCCTTTACAAAGTGGTTGGCAAAGCGGGGCAGCGCGTCGAAGTCGTTGCGGTACGTCCAGGTGTCCCCCTCTTGGGTGAACGAAGCCACCATCATGTTCCTCAGCACCGGCTCGCTGCGGTACACGTGGCCGAAGCGGTCGGTGGCTTCCACCACGAAATGTGCGTCCGGGTCGCTCGGCACGTAGCAGAAGAGGTGGTCGGTGGGGATGGCACCGGGGTTTTGCGAGGCACGCGTGCCGCCGTCGCTGCCCGGGTAGTTGGGACGCGTGTCGCCCCTTTCGCCCAGCAGGTCGTGCACCATGGGGTCGGTGCCGGTGTAGCGTGTCATGGGGTGTTTCACGCCGTTTTCGTAGATGGACACGCTCCAGCGGCTGTCGTAGTTCCACACGTTGGCCACGATGCAGTGCGTCTTGCCGTCGCCCGCATCCACGCCTTCCGCCGGATAAGCGTTGATTTGGAAGTCGCGTGGCCGTCCGGTGCTTTTGTAGTACCAATTCTCAAAGCCCGTGTCGCCCGCCTCGAACACGCCGTAGCCGTTGGGCGTCCCGTCCACGCTGTAGTCCGACGACCAGCTCGCTCCCCACGAGGTGCCCAAAGTGTGGTCGTACAGGTTGGGATAGATTTCCCGGTTGGCCACGATGTGCTGGTGCCCCGTGATGATGTGGTGCTTGGGGTAGCGCGGGGTCAGCAGGTTGTACACTTGCTGGCGGTTGCCCACCGTGGTACCCTCGAAGGGGGCGTGGGCGATGATGACGATGGCCTTGCTGCGCGGCACGAAGGACAGGTCGCGTTCCAGCCACCGCAGCTGGTTGGGCGTGATGCTCTCCTGGTAGTTCTTGGAGCGGCAGCCGATGTAGTCGATGTCGTCGAGCACCACGTAGTGGATGTTGCCCCGGTTGAACGAGTAGTACGTGGGGCCGAAAACGTCCTTGAAATAGTGGTCGGCTGCGCGGTCGCCGCACGTGTTCTTGTCGTGGTCGTGGTTGCCGATGGCCTGGAACATGGGGATGCCCAGTTCCTGGCACACGGCCTTGTACTGCGGGTGGCGTTTGTAGGCATCCCACACCAGGTCGCCCGATGCCGACGCGTAAAAGTGCGTCCCCTCCGGATACGAGGCCATCAACTCCTTCATGTCGCGGACGGTCTCGTTGCGCAGCCGCCACAGGTCGTAAGGGTTGCGCACCTGCGGGTCGCCGATGGCCAGCAACACATGCCGGCGGTCGGCCGCCCCGCCGTCGGCAAAGGGCGTGAGGGTGAAGTCGTGCGTGAAGTCGCCCGTACCCCCGATGCGGGCGTAGAGCAGGGGGCTGCCGTTTTCGTCCACGGGCATTTCGTAGGCTTCGGGCACGGACAGGAAGACGAACTGCGCCGAGTCGTTGCGGGCCATCGTGTAAAAGCCCGTGCTGTCGGTCTGCACCACGGAGTAGCCGTCGCTCACCACGGCCTGCGGCACGGGTTGCCCGCCGGTGGTGTGCACATAGCCGGAGAGTGTGTCGGCCAGTACCGCGTGGCTTGCGGATGCGGCCAGGAGCAGGAGGGAAGTGGATAATAACGCTTTGTTCATGCTGGATGGTTTTTAAACCCCAATCGGTCATTAGACCATTCGGAGAATATCTTTGCCCGCTTTCCGTCTTGTGACGGCGTTTTTTGATGCCTTTTCTCTTGACATAACCCGCTATGCCTGCGAGAAAAGCCATCAGAAACCGCTCGCCACAAGAACAGAAGTCAGGCAAAGCCTAATGGTCGATTTGGGTTAAATTCTGCCGTCATCTTTTCCTTTTTCCTATCGGATGTTTTCCGGAAAGTACGGACATATTCTACTGCCCACAGTTATGGGTTGTATAACCCACAACTGTGGGTCGTACAACTCATAACTGTGGGTTGTACAACCCATAACTGTGGGCAGTAAAAGTTGTGCTCACGATTCGGAAAACTTGTGCTGGCGAATGGGAAAACACAGCGAACACAGCCTGCCGCCGGATGGTGACCGGTGGCCGACCGTGTTCCTGTGCCTTGTTTCTTATCGTTTGACAAATTTCGTGGCGGCCGCGCAACCTTGGGGGGTCAGCAAGCGGGCGAAATAAATGCCTGCGGGCAACTGTCCCACGGAAATGCTGCGGGCGTTGTCATATTGCCCGGCCACCTTTCCCGACAGGTCGCAGATGACCACTTGGTAGTTGGCTTCCGTTGTCTGCACGTGCAGCTGGTCGGTGCACAGGGTGGGGAAGAAGGTGCCGTCGGCCTCGCCCGTCGCGGCTTCGATGCCCGACAGGCCGGGTTCTTCTTCCTCGGTGGTGGCGAGCCTCAGGTAGCGCACCACGGCGCTGTTGCCCCGGATGGATTCGTGGTTGGGGTCCTGGGCGTAGTAGGTGATTTCGCCCGGCAGGGCGGTGCTGTCCGTGAGCACCACGCCGAAGTAATACACCGAGTCCTCGGCCAGGGTGCCTGCCAACGTGTGGCTGTCGTCAAACGCCAGGCCTTCGGGCAGCAGCAGGGTGTAGAACTTGGACGTGCCCTGCGCGTTGTCTTGCGTGAAGGCTTGCGAATAGGCTTCGCCCGGCGTATAGACGGGGAGCTTGCCGGGGTTGATGGCGGGGAAGTCGTACTTGGCTATCAAGGCCGAGGAGAAGCCCACCACTTCCTGGTACTTGTTGTCGGCATCGGGGGCTTCGGACGAGAATACGCGCACTTGCGTGTAGTTGCCCGTGCGGCCGAATTTGTTGATGTCCGTGAAGCTGTCCCAGAAGTTGTCGATGTACGTGTAGATAACCTGGTTGGCGCGGGTCTGCATGTTGTAGAACAGGTAGATGCTGCTCTTGTCGGGCGACAGGGCGGCATCGATGATGTCTTCCGTCTGCGCCGAGCCGGGGCGTCCGATGGAGCATAGTTGCCCTTCGCGGTTGAGCACCAGGTAGAGGGCATCGGCCCC
This sequence comes from uncultured Bacteroidales bacterium, assembly GCA_944321745.1. Lineage (GTDB taxonomy): Bacteria > Bacteroidota > Bacteroidia > Bacteroidales > Paludibacteraceae > QVMH01. Next base: position 3,451 of record CALUML010000124.1, on the reverse strand, counting down.
GCCGTTGGTGTTGTGCTGCACCCAGGTGCCGTCCATCAGGCGGATGCCCGACTTGGCGTTGCCGAAGTTGATGGTCGAGCTGTCGCCGTAGCGGCTGGAAGCCCGTCCGCCCACGTACCACACGCCCTCGTCGGTGCAGTGGATGTAGTTGGCCATGCAGCTGCCTTCGGTGGCGGTGCTGCCCTGCCCGAAGGTGTACCACCAGCGGTAGTCGCCGTTCTCCTTGTTGAAGGTGAACACGCCGATGTGGTAATAAATGCGCTCGGTGGCATCAAGCTTGGCAAAGCCGTTGTTGAAGTACTCATCGTCGCCGAAGCCGGTGACGGTGATGTCCTCGCTCAGGTAGTTGCCGCAGATGGCCACGTCGCCGAAACTGCTCACTTCCACTCCGATGGCGGAGTCGGTCCAGGTGCCGCCGATGCGCTTTGCCCATTGGGCGTTGCCTTCGGCATCGTATTTGGCCAGCAGCATGTTGCCCGCCGTAGAGGGCGTGGTGAGGGTCGTGCCTGCCAGCGTGGTGGTGCCCATGAAGGTGGCGGCCACGAAGAGGCTGCCGTCCGTGTCCACGTCCACAAAGGCGTTGCTGTAGGTAGCCTGGTCGTCCATGACGAGGCTTTGCAGTTCGCCCGAAGCGTTGTATTTGGCCACGTAGAGCTGGGCGGTCTTCGACGTGCTGCCCTGCAGGTTGTCCGGGTTGCCGTCGAAGGTCATTTCGCTGTCGAACCACCCTGCCACGTACACGTTGCCTTCCGCATCGAGGGCCAGGTCGTACACCTGGATGCCTTCCGAGGGCATTTGCCACATGTGGAGCACTTCGCCTTCGGGCGAGAAGCGGATGACGTAAGCGGCTTCCATTTCATAGCCGGTCGGCATGTTCAGCGGCATGGAGTGGCTGTCGTCGGGTTGGAGCAGGGTGGAGAAGTCGCCTGCCACGAAGAGGTTGCCTTCCGCGTCCAGTTCCATGTCGGCCACGGTGGCGGTGCCGCTTCCGGCGAGGGTCTTTTTCCAGATGAGCTGGTTGTCGGCACCCAGCTTCACGATGACGGCATCGCCGTTGCTCACCGATGAGTTGCTGGCCGTTTTTTCACCCATGATGTCCACTTCGGTACCGCCGAAGGTGGCGGCGGCGTAGATGTCGCCTTGCCGGTCTACCCGTATCTTCCGGGGGGTGATTTCGCTGCCTGCGGCATCGCTGCCCCAGTAGGTGTACCAGTCCAGGTTTTGGGCACCCAGCCACGAGGCCGCACCCAGTAAGGAAATTGCCAATAGATGTTTTGATTTCATATCCAATGTTTAATGATTAGTGTTCAATGTTCAATGTTCAATGTTCAATGTTTAATGATTAGGGCTGACTACTAACTGTTAGCTATTAACTGTTAGCTATTAGCTCCCAACCGCCCGCTTAGTATCCTTCGTTCTGGTACATGCCTTCGGGGTTGATGTGTACTTCGTCGAAGGGGATGGGCAGGAGGAAGTCCCGTTCGTGGAAGGCGTTGAAGCGGGGATAGTCGGTTGCCAGCCGGTGCATGTATTCGTTGAGCAGCTCGGGGGTGGGGTAGAGCCGTTGCAGGTCGAACCAGCGGTGGTTTTCAAACGCCAGCTCCATGCGCCGTTCGTGGAAGATGGCCTCCCGCAGGGTGGGGTAGGCGGCGTGGTAGGCGGCGTCGCTCTCGTCGTAACCCGGCAGCTCGGCCCGGCTGCGCACCCGGTCGAGGTAGTCCTTGGCCAGGTCTTCGTTGTTGGTGCGTTCGTAGGCCTCGGCCAGCATGAGGAACACGTCGGCAAAGCGCAGTTCAATCCAGTTGTTGCCGCCGTAGCCCAGGGCGTTGGTCATGTCGGAGTACTTGCGGGTGTAGTACGTGTTGCCGTACTCGACGATGCTGGTGGACTTGCGGCGGTCGCCCTCCTCGTATTCGTTGAAGAGGTTTTCCTCGCCGCTGTTGAAGCCGCGCCCCTGGGCTTGCGAGGTGACACCGGTGACCGACAGGGGCTGGAAGTAATAGGCGAAGGCGGAGCTTTCGTCCTCGTTGCCTTCGAGGTACATGCATTGGAAGATGATTTCCTCGTTGCCCTCGTTGGCCACGCCGAACACGCGGGGGAAGGTGGTGCCCAGCTCGGTGTAGCCGCGCAGGGTGCAGGCCCGCTGCAAGTAGGTGATGGCATCGTCGTAGTAGGCATCGTTGCCCAGCGTGGCGGCCATGGTGAGGTACACCTTGCCCAGCAGGGCGGCGGCAGCCGTGTTGGTGGCCCGCCCGAAGTCGGCATCGTCCGCCGCGATGAAGGCGGGCAGCACGTCGCCGTCGGCCACGGGCTGGAGGTCGGCGATGATTTGCCCGTACACCTGCTCCACGGGTTGGCGTTTCAAGGCCTTCACCTCGGAGGTCGTTTCGAGCACCTTGTTCACCACGGGCACTTCGCCGTAGAGGCGCACCAGGTAGAAGTTGGCCAGGGCGCGGAGGAAGTACGTTTCCTGGCGTATGCGTTCGCGTTCGGCCTCGTCGGCAAATTCCACGCCGTCCAGGTAGCGCAGCACCCAGTTGCTTCGGTTGATGGTGTAGGCCAGCCCGTTCCACACGTTGGCCACGATGGTGTTCGTGGACGAAACGTTGTAGGAGGGGAAGTTGTAGTACAGCCCGCTCGATACGCCGGTGGCGGTGGTCGAGGCGTTGTCGGATTTCATTTCGGTGACGAAGAACATCTGGTTGTAGAACCTCCGCGTGGCCTGGTACACGGCGGAGAGGGCATCGTTCATGTCTTCCTCCGTCTGGTAGAATTTGGGCACGTCGAACGAGTCGGGGTCGGACAAGTCGAGGAAGTCGGGGTCGCACGAGCAGAAGCCAGCGGCCAGCAGGCCTGCCCAGATATAAATCAAAAACTTTTTCATAAAGCCGATAAGTGCAAGTGTTAGTTAAACGTCAGTTTCAGTCCCACGCTGAAGGTGCGCGACAGCGGGTAGGTGCCGAAGTCCACGCCCGGCGTGAGGTTGCTGGAGCCGTTGTAGTCCACATCGGGGTTGTAGCCCAAGTAGTTGGTCAGCATGAAGAGGTTGTCCACCGAGCCGTACACGTTGAGGCGGCTGATGTTGAGGGCATCGAACACCTTGTTGCGCGGGATGTCGTAGCCCAGCGTGATGTTGGTGCAGCGGAAGAACGAGGCATCTTCCACGAAGTAGGTGGAGAACTTCGTGTTCAGGTTTTTGGCCTGGCGGTTGGCGCGGTAGTACAGTCCGTCGCCGGGTTCCTGCTCGCTGCGGTAGCGCGTGTTGGCGACGGTCATGGTGTTCACGCTCCCCTCCATGTTGCAGATGTAGTACCGGGAGAAGTTGATGACATCCGCCCCGTATTGCCCGTCGAAGGTGGCCGACAGCGAGAGCCCTTTGTAGGACACGGTGGTGTACAGTCCGAAGGTGAAGTCGGGGCAGTTGTCGCCGATGACGCCGCGGTCGTCCTCC
>CALUML010000123.1 GCA_944321745.1 uncultured Bacteroidales bacterium | reverse complement strand
CTTCTACCCCAAAGCTGCTGAGCTTCTACCCCAAAGCTGCTGAGCTTCTACCCCAAAGCTGCTGAGCTTCTACCCCAAAGCTGCTGAGCTTCTACCCCACGACTTGCTGAGCTTCTACCCCACGACTTGCTGAGCTTCTACCCCACGACTTGCTGAGCTTGTACTCCATGACTTGCTGAACTTGTACCCACGAGCAGCTGGACTTCTACCCACAAGTTGCTGGACTTCTTCCCACGAGTTGCTGAACTTCTACCCACGAGTTGCGGCGGGGCTTTTCCCGGCCTTGGCAGCAGGTGTGTTTTCTTAAAAAACATCGTGTGGGGGAAAAACAAGGCAATATGGTCTCGTTTTTTTTGTTTTGCGCCCGACTTTTCCTATATTTGTGAGCGGAAAATCACGTGCCTTTGCGCCCGACACCATGATGGGTGGCGGCATTTTAGTAAAAAAACATGACGGAAGTTCAGGAGATATTGGAATATTTAACCCAGCTGCGGGTGCACAACAACCGGGAGTGGTTTCAGGAAAACCGGGCGTGGTACGACCGTGTGCGGGGAGGATTTGAGCGGATGGTGGAGGCCGCCATCACGCAAATGGCCGTGTTTGACGAGGAACTGAAGCATTTGACGGCCAAGGAATGCCTGTTCCGCATTTACCGGGACGTGCGCTTCTCGCCCGACAAGTCGCCTTACAAGACCCACTTCGGGGCATACCTGGCAGCTCCCGGAGGGCGCAAGAGCGTGCGCAGCGGTTATTACCTGCACCTGGAGCCGGGGGCATCGTGCCTGTCGGTGGGCGTGTGGTGTCCGGAGCCTGACTTGCTGAAGTCGTTGAGGCAAAGCGTGTATGACAACATCGACGAGCTGGAGGACATCCTGCATGAGCCGGATTTTGCCCGGTATTTCAAGGACTTCTACGAGGACGGGAAACTGAAGACGGTGCCGCGCGGTTTCCCGAAGGATTTCCCGCAGGCCGACTTGCTGAAACTGAAGTATTACGTGGTGGAGCATCCCCTGGAGGACGCGTTGCTGGCTTCCGACCGTTTCGTGGACGAAGTGGTGCGGTTGTTCCGGGTGGCCTGTCCTTTCAACCGCTTCCTGAACTACACGGTGGACGAGTGGAGAAATGACTGAATGATTGATTAACTGAATGATTGATTAACTGAATAACTGATTAACTGAATAACTGAATAACTGAATAACTGAATAACTGAATAACTGAATAACTGAATAACTGAATAACTGAATAACTGATAAAGGAATAAGGAATGGATGCAAGTGGTATATGACCAAAACACGGTGGACTGTCAGTTATTCCGTTAATCAACCTTCAATTATTCCTTCGGTTTATGTCATTCTTTAAATAATATTGTATGGAAATACTACCTATCGTTAAGTCAGACCCTTATTTGAGCCCCTATGCGGAGGCTATTTGGGGCAGGTATGAATATGCCCGTCACATGGAGAAGAAGCTGACCGGGGGCACGCAGACGTTGGCGGACTTCGCCTCGGGTTATTTGTATTTCGGGTTGCATAAGACGGCGGGGGGATGGGTGTTCCGCGAATGGGCACCCAACGCCACCGCCATCTACCTGATAGGCGATTTCAACCGGTGGGAGAAGCGGGAGGAGTATGCTTTGCAGCGGATTGACAACGGCAACTGGGAAATCAAGTTGCCCGCCGATGCCATGAAGCACGGGCAGTTCTTCAAGTTGCTGGTGGAGTGGGACGGAGGCAGCGGCGAGCGCATCCCGGCCTGGACAAGGCGGGTGGTGCAGGACGACCAGACCAAGTTGTTCAGCGCGCAGGTGTGGGACCCGGACGAACCCTATCGCTTCCGCAATCCCAACTTCGTGGCGCAGCGCGACCCCTTGCTCATCTACGAATGCCACATCGGCATGTCGAGCCAGGAGGAGAAGGTGTCCACCTACGAGGAATTCCGCCTCACGGTGCTGCCCCGCATTGCCCGGCTGGGATACAACTGCATCCAAATCATGGCCATACAGGAGCATCCGTATTACGGCTCGTTCGGCTACCACGTGTCGAGCTTCTTTGCGGCTTCGTCGCGCTTCGGCACGCCCGACGACCTGAAGCATCTCATTGACGATGCGCACGGGCTGGGCATTGCCGTCATCATGGACCTGGTGCACTCCCACGCGGTGAAGAACGAGCAGGAGGGACTGGGACGCTTCGACGGCACGCCCTACCAGTATTTCCACGGGGGCGACCGCCGCGAGCATCCGGCGTGGGACTCGCTGCTGTTCGACTACGCGAAGCCCCAGGTGATGCACTTCCTGCTGTCCAACTGCAAGTTCTGGTTGGAGGAATACCACTTCGACGGTTTCCGCTTCGACGGCGTGACCTCCATGCTCTACCGCAGCCACGGGCTGGGCGAAGACTTCGGCAGCTACGATGCCTATTACAACATGAACCAGGACGGTGATGCCATCTGTTACCTCACTTTGGCCAACAAGCTGATACACCAAGTGAACCGCCACGCCATCACGATAGCCGAGGAAATGAGCGGCATGCCGGGGCTGGCCCGCCCGGTGGATGACGGCGGCATGGGCTTCGACTACCGGCTGGCGATGGGCATCCCCGACTTCTGGATAAAGTACATCAAGGAGGTGAAAGACGAGGACTGGAAGGTGGGGCACATCTATTGGGAACTGACCAACCGCCGCGCCGATGAAAAGACAATAAGCTACGCCGAAAGCCACGACCAGGCCTTGGTGGGCGACAAGACGATTATCTTCCGCCTGATTGATGCCGAGATGTACTGGCACATGCAGAAGGGCGACGATACCCTGCTGGTGGATCGCGGCATCGCGCTGCACAAGATGATACGCCTGGTGACGGCCACGACCATGAACGGCGGATACTTGAACTTCATGGGCAACGAGTTCGGCCATCCGGAGTGGATAGACTTCCCGCGCGAGGGCAATGGCTGGTCGTACAAGTACGCCCGCCGTCAGTGGGATCTGGTTGACAACCTCAACTACCTGTACCACGGCCTGGGCGAGTTCGACCGTGCCATGATCGAGCTGATACGATCGGCAGACCACTTCAACCTGCTGCCGCTCCAGCAGTTGTGGGACAAGGAGGGCGACCAGGTGCTGGCCTATCAGCGCGGCGACCTGGTGTTTGTGTTCAACTTCAGCGGTGTGCATTCCTACACGGACTACGGCATTTTGGCCGAACCGGGTGCGTACAAGGTGGTGCTGAACACGGACAATCCGTTGTACGATGGGTTCGGCCTGATGGACGAGGAGGTGACCCACTACACCCTGCCTGAGCCGCCCGACCCCAGTGGCAAGCAATGGCTGAAGCTGTACATTCCCGCCCGTTCGGCTTTCGTGATGAAGAAGGAAAAGTAAGGCAAGAGGTAAGGAGTAAGAGGCAAGAGGCCAAGAGGCCAAGAGGCAGAAATCTGAAATCTGGAATCAAAAAGAGACAGGGCGTGCCACGCGTGGCACGCCCTGTCTCTTTTGCTGCAATGAAGCATGTTCCCGTTGTCACGAGATTTTTTCCACCTTTTCTTGCAGGTCTATTTCAATACCCTTTTTGTCGACAAACTTGTATTGCAGGAAGCCCAGCTGCTGCGAGGGCACTACCCGGCAACCTTTGCCGAATTGTTTTCTCCATTTCCTTCTGAGGGAGAAGAACCCCTTGTCCACGTACGCATACACGTAGGGATGGATGTAGAGGATGAAATCCGTCACCTTCAGCGTGTGTACCAGGTAGTCAATTTTGTTCTCCAGTTGGTCGGTGAACAGGATGGACGGTTTTATCGTGCCCTTGCCGTGGCAGGTGGGGCAGCTTTCGTCCAGATCTAGGTCGATGGCCGGGCGCACGCGCTGGCGGGTTATTTGCATCAGGCCGAACTTGCTTAGCGGCAGTATGTTGTGCCGGGCGCGGTCTTCGGCCATGAACTCGCGCATCTTCTCGTACAGGTTCTGGCGGTGCTCACCGTCGTGCATGTCGATGAAGTCGATGACGATGATGCCCCCGATGTCCCGCAGGCGCAGCTGGCGGGCTATTTCCTCGGCGGCTGCCAGGTTCACCTCGTGGGCGTTGTTTTCCTGCCCGTCGGCCTTCGAGCGGTTGCCGCTGTTCACGTCGATGACGTGCAGGGCCTCGGTGTGCTCGATGATGAGGTAGGCCCCGTTCTTGAAGGAGACCGTCTTGCCCAGCGACGACTTGATTTGCTTGGTGATGCCGAAGCTGTCGAAGATGGGTATCTCGTCCTTGTACAGCGACACGATGTTTTGCTGCTCGGGGGCGATGAGTCCCACGTAGTGCGCCACCTCGGCGTACACCTCGGGGTCGTTCACGTATATGTGTTTGAAGTCGGGGCTGAACAGGTCGCGCAGGATGCCCACGGTGCGCCCGATCTCTTCCATGATGAGGCTCACGCCCTTGGACTGTTGCACGCGGTTCACGGATTCCTCCCAGCGTTTCACCAGTATCTTCAGTTCGTTGTCCAGCTCGGCCACCTTCTTGCCTTCGGCCACGGTGCGGGCAATGACCCCGAACCCTTTCGGCTTGATGCTCTGGATGAGCTGGCGCAGCCGTGCGCGTTCCCCCTCGCTCTTGATTTTCTGCGAAATGGAGATTTTGTCGGCGAAGGGGATGAGCACCATGTAACGCCCGGCAATGGAGATTTCGGCCGTGAGGCGGGGGCCCTTGGTCGATATAGGCTCCTTGACCACCTGCACGAGTATCTCCTGGCCCGTCTTCAGCGTGTCGGCAATGGCGCCGTTCTTTTCAATTTCCGGAAGCAGTTTGGTTTTCGACATGGAGGGCACGCGCTTCCGGTCGCCGAGTGCCTGGTTCGTAAATTGGGTAAGGGTATTGAAATTGGAACCTAAATCAAGATAGTGCAGAAAAGCGTCTTTCCCGTAACCAATGTCCACGAAGGCTGCGTTCAAACCGGGCATGATTTTCTTGACCCGTCCCACGTAGATGTTGCCGACGGCGTATTGTTGTTCCCGTCCTTCCTTGTGCAGTTCTACCAGGCGTTTGTTTTCGAGCAGCGCAATCGTAATTTCTGATGGTTTGACATCTACTACTAATTCGCTATCCACGTTCTGATCTCTTTTTGGGTTTTCTGTTGTAAAAGAAAAACAAACTTAAAGCCAATGCCTTGTGCTGTTAAGTTTGTTTTCCGTCCTGGACTTTGTAGAAAAATCGGCAGGTAAATTACTAACTGACCGCTAAGGGCTTGTTATTTCTTTTTATGCCTGTTCTTTCTCAGTCTTTTTTTACGCTTGTGAGTAGACATTTTATGTCTTTTCCGTTTCTTTCCGCTAGGCATAGCCGTGATGTAATTAAGAAGTTAGACAATTATTTGATTTGGCCCATGAAAGTCTTGGCGGGCTTGAAAGCCGGGATGTTGTGGGCCGGGATGATGATGGTCGTGTTCTTGGAGATGTTGCGGGCGGTCTTTTCGGCGCGGTGCTTTACGATGAAGCTGCCGAAACCTCTCAGGTACACGTTTTCGTTCTTGGCCAGCGAACCTTTCACGGTTTCCATGAACGCTTCTACGGTGTCGAGCACGGTAGACTTGTCGATGCCCGTCTTGAGGGCGATTTCGTTTACGATATCTGCTTTAGTCATTGCGATAAGTTTATTAAATGAATATTATATATGTCTATATTATGTCATCTTCCCGAAAGGGACTGCAAATATAGAGCTTTTTCTTTTGACGGAAAAACATTTAGCGTTCTTTTTGGGGAAAATGTAGTTTTTCGCCCTCGTCCGGGCCTCTTCCCGCGCCCGTGGGAGGGCGCGTCTCCAGGCTTGGCGAAGGCGGAAAGTCGGCGCGTCCGGGCGGCGTGCCTGCGGAGATTTGGCCGTGTGTCTATGGAGACTGGGTTGAAGCCGGCTGCGGGTTGCCCCGCACCACCACGTCGTAGAACGTGCCTTTTCGTTCGAATGCTTCCTTGGGCGGTTTCCACGAAAGTTGTTGTATGACGCATTGTTGGCGGATGATGTCCATCACCTGCGGGTCGTAGGGGCTGAAGAGCCATTCCAGCAGCAGGCACTTGTTGTTGGGCACGGTGGTAGCCTTGCGCCAGGCAGGCGCGAGTGTTTCGGGCATACTGTCCACCGCCACTTGCAGGGCCAGTGCGGCCATGGTGTAGGCTACTTGCCGGTGCTCGTTTCGCCAATATTCCAGCAACACGGCACTTGCGCGGGCAATGATGGGATGGTGCGGGCATGCCGCGATGACTCCCACGCTGGGGATGGAATTGTCATTGCGGAACATGAACAAATCGGCCTGCCGGATGTAGTCGGGCACCGGTCCCAGCAAGAAGTTAGTGCCGTCCAGCCACACCCCGCCGTGGCGGTTCAGCAGCAGCAGGCGCAGGATGTCCGAGTAGGCCGTGTTGCTGATGATGCCCTGTGCGCGTTTGCGGGTGATGTGTTCGGGCATATCCACGTAGCGCGGGATGTTTTCATCGGTAAGCACTACCAGGTCGTCGGCGTGGTGGGCGCGCATGGTCCCCGTGCACCGCTTGATGATGTGGGGGGCTTGCTCCATGCCTTGCAGCCAGCAGGTCCATATCTTGCCGGGGTGCGGGGCGGGCAAGGAGGCGGCGGTGGCAGTTTCGGCCTTCCGGGTGGCGTAGGCATACCGCTTCATGTAGTCGTATGCGCCCAAAAAGTCGAGCCGCTCGGTGGCTTGGCGGTCGTCGAGCAGCACGCGGCGTTTCAGTTTGCACAGGCTGGCTTGCAGCCCGCGTTTCTGTAAAGTTCGGAATACGTTCATGGATTGCTTGGGTGAATGGCTTGAATGCTTTCGTGGCAAAGTTATATCCCCGGTTGGCACAACGTAGCCACCGGCAAAGGTGTATAACTTTTTTTTCAAAAGTTTAACGCCCGCTTCTATGGCGCAAGTGTTTTGCTGAAGCCGGAGTTCCCCTCGGAAGTGGCTGAGGGGGCTGCTTCCCTTTTAGTCAAAAGCCAAAGCCCCCTTTAGGGGTTGGGGGTGTCCCCTTTAGGCAAAAGGGTGCGACCCCTTTAGGCAAAAGGGTGCGACCCCTTTAGGCAAAAGGGTGCGACCCCTTTA
>CALUML010000122.1 GCA_944321745.1 uncultured Bacteroidales bacterium | reverse complement strand
CGCGCCGATGGTACTGCCGCAAGGCGGGAGAGTAGGTCGCCGCCGTTTTTTTCCCAGGGGGTTCCCCTCCCGCAGGCGTTGCCTGCGGGAGGGGAACCCCCTGGTTTTTGTGGCCCTTGTGGTGCTTGTAGTGCTTGTGGTCCTCACTTGCGGGCGCGGACGCACCGCACCGCCCGGGTCTTGCGGCGGTGGGGATGAAAGAGGAAAGGCAGAGGGCGGAACGCCCTCTGCCTTTCCTCTTCCCGTATTCAGTGGTTGGATGAGACTTATACGTTAAAGCGGAAGTGCATGATGTCGCCGTCCTGTACCACGTAGTCTTTGCCTTCCACGCTCATCTTGCCAGCCTCTTTGCAAGCGGCTTCCGATCCGAGGGCGATGTAGTCGTCGTACTTGATGACTTCGGCTCGGATGAAGCCTTTCTCGAAGTCGGAGTGTATAACACCGGCACATTGCGGGGCTTTCCAGCCCTTGCCGTAGGTCCATGCACGCACTTCTTGCGGTCCGGCGGTGAGGAAAGTCTCCAAATTGAGCAGCTTGTAGGCAGACTTAATGAGGCGCGACACACCTGATTCCTGCAAGCCCATTTCTTCGAGGAACATCTGGCGTTCTTCGTATGTCTCCAATTCTGCAATGTCGGCTTCGGTAGCGGCGGCCACTACCAGTATCTCTGCATGTTCATCCTTCACTGCTTCACGCACGGCTTCCACGTACTGGTTGCCGGTTACGGCGGAGGCCTCGTCCACGTTGCAGATGTACATCACCGGCTTGTCGGTGAGCAGGCCGAGGTCTTTCACCAGTTTCCGTTGTTCTGGGTCAATCTCTACCGTGCGCACTGAGCGACCTTGTAGCAGGGCTTGATGGTATTGTTCCAACACTTCGTATACGGCCTTGGCTTGCTTGTCACCGCCGGTCTGAGCCTGTTTCTGCACTTTGCTGATGCGGCTTTCAACCGTTTCGAGGTCTTTCAGTTGTAGTTCGGTGTCGATGATTTCCTTGTCGCGCACGGGGTCGATACTGCCGTCCACGTGGGTAATATTATCGTTGTCGAAACAGCGCAGCACGTGCAGGATGGCATCCGTTTCTCGAATGTTAGCTAGGAATTTGTTGCCCAGCCCTTCGCCCTTGCTTGCGCCTTTCACCAGTCCGGCGATGTCTACGATTTCTACCGTCGTAGGCACGATACGTTGCGGGTGTACCAATTCGGCTAGCCGGGTAAGGCGTTCGTCGGGTACGGTGATGACACCCACGTTGGGTTCGATGGTGCAAAAGGGGAAATTGGCCGCCTGGGCCTTGGCGTTGGACAGGCAGTTGAACAGGGTGGACTTACCCACGTTGGGCAGTCCGACAATGCCACATTGAAGAGCCATATTTAGTTACAAATTATAGAGTTGTGGGTTACAAGTTGCGGGGTAGGGTTGAGCCGGTACCGTTTCTTGCTTTTTCAAATGATGCGGCAAAGGTACAAATAAAAAACGGAGCATGAAATCATTGCTGCGATGTGCGTTACTGGCCTGTTACGACACCTAAACTCAGATGTTGGGTGATTAAGCCAAAACATCTGCATATTTAAGCCCAAGTGTGCGCACAGTTAAGTGCAAGATTGTTCAACCTATGGCTTAGATATGCAGACGTTTTGCCTCAGGCGTGCCGATGATCGGAACTTACGGATAGAATTTATTCCGGGAACTTTTGGTTACTGACCGCTGTTCTTATTTTCCCCTTTCTCCGTTAAGCCAGTCCCAACAACTTGACCACCGCCACCAGCAACACCATGGCGATGGGGTAGGCGGTGGCGTAGGCCACTTGGGGGGCGTTCGAGCGGGTCATGGACGTGACGGCGGCCAGTCCCGGCGTGCTGGTCATGCCTCCGGCCAATGTGCCCAACAGGGTGAGGATGTTGACCTTGAATGCATATTTTGCCACTATCGTGGTGACTACCATGGGCACGAGCGTAAGCACACCGCCGATGAGGAACAGTTGCCAGCCGTATTCGCGGAACGTGTCTACCAGGGTAGCTCCCGCGCTGGTGCCTACCACGGCCAGGAAAAACACCAATCCTATTTCACGCAGCAGTACGTTGGCCGATCCGGACATGGTCCACAGCACGGGACCCGTCTTGCCCAGTTTGCTCAGCACGAGAGCTACGAGCAGTACTCCGCCCGTCAGCCCCAGGAAGGTGAGTTTGCCCACGACTACTCCCAGCACGATGCCCAGGGCGATGGGCAGGATGTCGGTGTCGGACAAGCGTTGGTTGTCGTTGCCGAAGAGCTTCTGCACCAGTTTCATGTTTTCCGTGCTGCTGGCCACTATCAGTTTGTCGCCGAAGCGTATGCGCGAGCGGGGCGAGGGTGTGATGTCGATGCCGCTGCGACGTATGCGCGTCACCGTGGCATCGTAGGAGGTTTGCAGATTCAACTCGGCCAGCGTCTTGTTCACCACTTTCTTGTTTGTTACCAGCACCGCTTGCACGTCGTATTTCCCACTGAGTGGAATTTCTGCGTCTGTGCATTCGCCTAGCAGTACCTCGGCCCGTTTCCGTGCGTTTTCCGTGCCCACCACCCGCACCAGGTCACCCGTGTGCAGGCGGGTGTGGCGGTTGGGAGTGAAGGCCTCACCCTCATGCATCACCCGTGAGATGGTGGCCTCGGTCATGTGGCGGAAACTCAGTTCGGCCAGCGTCTTGCCGTCCACGTTAGCATTGGTGATGCGGATGTGTTCGAAGTTCAAAGCCGGATGTTCGGCGGTGGATTCCCTTTCCCATTCGGTCTCCGCCTGGCGGATGTCGGTGCGGAGCAACTTGGGCAGCAGGCGTAGGAAGAGGATGACCCCGATTACGCCGAAAGGGTAGGCTATGCCGTAGCCGATGGATGCAATGTCGCCGAATTGGTCGGTGGCCGAGGCCAATCCCGGCGTGCTGGTGAGCGCACCCGCCAGCAGACCTGCCAGGATGCCCATGTCGTAGCCCGAGAGATAATGCGTGGCCACCGTCACGACACCTGCCGACAGGATGAGCACCACGGATAGTGCGGCCAGTTTGATGCCGTGTTTCTTCAGTGCGTCGAAGAAGCCCGGTCCCGCCTGGATGCCAATGGTGAAAATGAAGAGCACCAGCCCGATATCCTGTATGACTTTGGGCAGCGTCACACCGAAGTGCCCCAGCACGAGTGCTACGAAGATGACTGCCGACACGTCGAGCGACACGCCTTTTACCTTGATGCGCCCGATGACGTAGGCAATGGCGATGATAAGGAACAGGGCGAAATAGCCCTCGGCAAGCAGGCTTTGAATGAAATCCATGATGATTGGTTGAAGTCTGGGAAAGGGTGTTTGCTTTTAATAATCAGCTATTCTCCCACAGCTGTTCTATCACCTGGGGGTAGTGCTCGTATTCCAGCTCGTGCACTTTGCGGGCGATGTCGTCGGGTGTGTCGTCGGGGCTGATAGGGCAACGTGCCTGAAAAATGATGTCGCCCTCGTCGTACTGCCCGTTGACGTGATGGATGGTGATGCCGCTCTCCGTCTCGCCTGCCGCCTTCACCGCTTCGTGCACGTGATGGCCGTACATGCCCTTGCCTCCGAATTTGGGCAGCAAGGCCGGGTGTATATTGACGATACGCCCGGGGAATGCGTCGATGAGCACCTGCGGCACCCTCAGCAGGAAGCCGGCCAGCACCACGGCATCCACCCTCTCGGCCTGCAGGCGTTCCAGCACCCGCGTGCCATCGACAAAGTCCTCGCGCGGGAACGTGACGGACGGCACGCCCAACGCTTTGGCGCGTTCATGCACGTAGGCATCCGCCCGGTTGGACACCACGAGGGGGAACGAAAAATCCGCCCGTCCCTCGAAATAGCGGATGATGTTCTCCGCGTTGCTCCCCGATCCGGAAGCAAACAAGGCTATTCTGGGCATAATGGAACCATGTTAAAGTCAAATCATCAGGTTTTGCCAGATAGGAAAACCCGGCACAAATGTACGAACTATTTTCAGCGCAGGCAAACCAAAAGATCGTATCAGAAAATAGGAAATCCATGGCCTTTGCACGGCAGTTCCTGCAGAATACCTATTCGTGGTGATTGCACAGTTTGCCGAAATGTACGACCTTTGCAGCCTTGAAAAAGCAAGGGAAGTATGAAATTATCGGAACTGAAGACGGGCGGGAAGGCCTCCATCGTGAAGGTGTCGGGGCACGGGGGATTCCGCAAGCGCATCGTGGAGATGGGTTTCGTGAAGGGCAAGGTGGTGGAGGCGTTGCTCAACGCCCCGCTCAACGACCCGATTAAATACAAGGTGATGGGCTACGAGGTGTCGCTCCGCCGCAGCGAGGCTGCCCTCATCGAGGTGGTGAGCGAGGAGGAGGTGACGCAGTCGATGCAGGCCTCGCCGGAGACCATCGTGGAGGAGGAGCAGGTGCGCCGCGCCGCCCTGGACAAGCGCAAGAGCATCACCATCGCCCTGGTGGGCAACCCGAACTGCGGCAAGACCACGCTGTTCAACTACGCATCGGGCGGGCATGAACACGTGGGCAACTACAGCGGCGTGACGGTGGCGGCCAAGGAGGGGCAGTTCGACTACAAGGGCTACCACATCACGCTGGTGGACTTGCCCGGCACGTACTCCATATCGGCCTATTCGCCCGAGGAACGCTACGTGCAGCAGTATTTGGCCGAACGGATGCCGGATGTCATCATCAACGTGGTGGCGGCTTCGAACCTGGAACGCAACCTGTACCTCACCACGCAGCTCATCGACATGAACCTGCGCACGGTGGTGGCCCTCAACATGTATGACGAGCTGGAGGCCTCGGGCGACCGGCTGGACTACGACGGGCTGGGCAAGCTGCTGGGCATCCCCTTCGTGCCCACCGTGGCACGCAAGCGGCAAGGGCTGGACGACCTGCTGACGATGGCCATCCGCTTGTACGAGGGCAGCGACGTGCTCGATGCCGAGGGGATGCTCATCGACCCGGCGCAGCACGACCCCTTGCTGGACGACTACCACCACGCCGCCGACGTGCCGCACCGCCACACCGCGGGGGCGCAACTGGCCGACCTGGAGGGCGACGGGCAGGGCGTGTACGAGACCGTGCGGCACATCCACATCAATTACGGCGAGCAACTGGAGCAGAGCATCGGGCGGCTGAAGCCGCTGCTGGCGCAGGAGGCGGCGCTCACGGCCCTCTTCCCGCCCCGTTACTGGTCGCTCAAACTGTTGGAAAAGGACCCGGACGCCGAGGCGTGCGTGCATCGGCTGGCCAAGGCGGGCGACGAGCTGCTGTGTGCCCGCGACGAGGAAATCGGCCGCCTCGTGCCGGAGCTGGGCGAGGACATCGAGTCGTACATAGCCGATGCCAAGTATGGCTTCATCGCCGGGGCGTTGCGTGAGACGTACATTGAGGGCAAGCGTGAGGACAAGTACCGCCGCACCTCGGAAATCGACGCGGTGGTGACGAGCAAGTACTTCGGCTACCCGCTGTTCCTGCTGTTCATGTTCGTGATGTTCGAGTGCACGTTCTGGCTGGGGCAGTACCCCATGGACTGGATTGAGGCCGGGGTAGCCTGGCTGGGCGAATGGCTGGGCGGCGCGATGTCTCCCGGCCCGCTGCGCGACCTGGTGGTGGACGGCATCATCGGCGGGGTAGGGGGTGTCATCGTCTTTCTTCCGAACATCTTGATATTGTATTTCTTCATTTCGCTGATGGAGGACTCGGGCTACATGGCGCGGGCGGCTTTCATCATGGACAAAATCATGCACCGCATGGGGTTGCATGGCAAGTCGTTCATCCCGCTCATCATGGGCTTCGGCTGCAACGTGCCTGCCGTGATGGCCACCCGCACCATTGAGAACCGCAACAGCCGCATGATTACCATCCTGGTCACCCCGTTCATGTCGTGCAGTGCGCGGCTGCCCATCTACCTGCTGCTGGCCGGGGCGTTCTTCCCCAACCATGCGGGGCTGGTGCTGTTCGGGCTTTACTTCACGGGCATCGTGCTGGCCGTGGTCATGGCGCGGGTGTTCAAGCGATTCCTGTTCCCCAAGGACGAAACGCCCTTTGTCATGGAGCTGCCGCCCTACCGCGTGCCCACCGCCCGCTCCATCTTCATCCACACGTGGGAGAAAGGGAAGCAGTATCTGAAGAAGATGGGGACGGTCATCCTGCTGGCCTCCATCGTGATATGGTTTCTCGGCTATTACCCACGCCCGGAGGCGGAGGGCGAGCTCACGGCACAGGAGCAGATGGAGCAGCAGGCCAATTCATACATCGGGCGCATCGGCCGTGCCATCGAGCCGGTGATGGCTCCGTGCGGTTTCGACTGGAAGATGAGCGTGGCGTTGCTTTCCGGCGTGGCGGCCAAGGAGATTGTGGTAAGCACGCTCGGGGTGCTTTACACCGGCAATGCCGATGAGGACAATGCCGCTTTGTCCGAGCGCATCCAGGCCGATACGTATCCGGACGGCAGTCCTGTGTTCACCCCCGTGGTGGCGTTGGCGTTCCTCCTGTTCGTGCTGATTTACCTGCCCTGCATTGCCACGATAGTCGCCATCAAGAACGAGGCGGGCGGCTGGAAGTGGGCGTTGTTCTCGGCGGGATACAGCCTGGTGCTGGCATGGCTGGTGGCCTTTGCCGTGTTCCAGGTATTCGGATGATTCAGCTACAAGCTACAAGCTACGAGCTACAAGCTACGAGCTACAAGCTACAAGCTACGAGTAGCGGGTAGCATCCCGCATGGCACTTGTAGCTAGTAGCTTGTAGCTCGTAGCTTGTAGCTAAAAATAACTTTTATGCAACAGATAGCGGTTGTCATCATCGGTATTGTCGCATTCGGATGCGTGGCGTGGCGCACGTACCGGCTGTTGGCGGGCAAGAAGAAGTCCGGCAGCCCGTGTGCAGGGTGCAGCGGCAGGTGCGCCTTGCGCGATTGCGGGGTGAAGACGAAGGATTGCACGAGTTCGCGGTAAAGACGGCAGGGGCATCTGCCCCAAATTTATGAATTAGTCAAGGCTTAACTTGGCAGTTACGTATAAAAAGAATGCGTTTGCAATATAAAAGCAGATTAAGTAAAATGATTACCTTTAATTTTAAGTAGCTGTTCAAAATTAATTATTATCATATTGCCCGTTATTTTGGAGATGTTTTTTCCTGTCCGAAGAGGGAGTGTAGCGGGCTAC
>CALUML010000121.1 GCA_944321745.1 uncultured Bacteroidales bacterium | reverse complement strand
GGCACGATGACCGCCTGGCGCATGAGCAGCAGCGTCAAGGCGATGAAAAGCAGGCCGGGGATGCGGATGAGTTGCAGGTAGGGTCTCATGGGTTCTGTCCTTTGTGGTGGATGGTGTGGATGTCGTCGGTCAGCAGGCGGTAGATGGTTGCCAGTTCCCGCTTGGCCGCCAGCAATGCCAGGTGCTTGTCTATGATGTTGCGGTCATTGCGCACGGCAGGTCCCGTCTGGGCTTTGTAAGGGCTGAGGGTTCTGATTTTTGCGGTGGTTTCGTCGATGAGGGGCAGCATTACGCTGAAGTCGATGCCCGCTTCGGCCAGCAGTTCGGCGGCTATTTCATACAGGTGGTTGGTGAAGTTGCAGGCAAACACGGCAGCCAGGTGCAAGCGTCTGCGCCCGGTGGAGTCCAGCTCCTGCACGTGATGGCTGAGTGCGGAGGCCAGCTCCCGGACTTTGCCCCGTGCGAAGTCATCGTTCCCCTCGATGAAAAAGTTTGTTTCCGGAAGGCACACGGGCTTGCTCTTGGAGAAGGTTTGCAACGGATAAAGCACGCCGTAGTGCCGGGCGCGGCGGGCAAACACGTCCATCCCGGTGCTGCCCGACGTGTGCAAGTGCAGGGCATCGGGCGCGACGATGCGGGCGGCCAGTTCGGGCAGGACGCTGTCGGTCACGGCATACAGGTACACGTCGGCAGTAGGGTCGATGGCGGCAGGGTCGGTGGTATGGCTGCCCCCGACTTGCCCGGCCAGGCTGCGGGCAGACGGCTCCGTGCGGCTGAAAACCTGGCTTATCTCATATCCGCTCTCGTGCAGGGCGGAAGCCAGGTGGCAGGCCACGTTGCCCGCCCCGATGCATATTATTCTGTCCATGTTGCCTGCGTATTGTTCAGCTTTTGCCTTTCTTCACTCCGAACACCAGGATGCTCCCGGCCACGATGAGCAGTGCGGGCCAGATGTAGTTGGACCATTGGCTGGTGAGCTTGACCAGCTCGTTCACCCGCAGCAGGAATCCCATCAGCAGCAATATCCATCCCACGCTCTTGGTGCGGTAGCATATCAGGAAGATGATACCGATGAAAATAGGGTAATTCCTCACATCGTACAGCACATGCGCCACGTGGGGCGGGATGATGCCCAGTTGCTTCACGAGGTAGAGGATGCCGAAAAAGAGGAGCGTGATGCCCCAGGACAGGCGGCTGTCTTTTTTCATGTCGGGGCTTGTTAAAACACTTCCTGGTGTATCTTGTCGTAAGGCAGTTTGGCCTCATCGTATGGTTTGCGTTCCTCGTCGGGATAGCCGATGGACACGATGTTGAGCACGGCATAGTGGGGCGGGATGCCCAGCAGGCCGCGCACGTATTCCTCGGCGGTCAGTCCGTCTTCCTTTTCGCGGCCATGTACTTGCACCCAGCAGCTGCCCAAGCCCAGGTTCTGTGCCTGCAATTGCAGCATGAGGGCGGCGATGGAGGCATCTTCCATCCACACGTCGCTTTTGGTGGTGTCGGCGGTGACCACGATGCCGAGGGGCGTGCCCTCTACCAGCTTGGAGCCAAAGGGGCGGCATTCTGCCAGGCGGCGCAGCATGTCGCGGTCCTGCACCACGATGAATTCCCAGGGGTTGCTCCGCTTCGATGCCGGCGACATCAGGGCCGTGCGGGTGATGCGTTCTATCTTTTCGGGTTCCACCGCTTTCGGCAGGTACTTGCGGATGCTGCGGCGGTGCTTGACTAATTCAGCAAAATTGTCCATTATGATTTGAGTTTATGAGTAAACGGGTAAATGAGTAAACGAATGCAGGTTTGCAATCCTCAATTTTCAATTGTCAACTTTCAATTTTCAATTATCAACTTTCAATTATATAAATAGCTTGCCGGGTTGTGGTCTTTCAGCAATTCTTGCAGTTCCTCGAAGGGAAGGTCCACCACGGTTTCGCCCACCACGTAGGGGGCTATTTCGTAGGGATTGAAAGCGTAGCGCAGTCCCTTGTCGTGCACGGTGAAGTTGCCGTTGGGGGCGATATCGTCTGTCCAATAATCATCTATGGAGAAACCGTTTTCCTTGGCGGCCAGCCCGATATGTTTGATGAGCAGGTCGGTAAGCGGCTGTTCGTACCCGTCGTTGAAGAGGTCATCCTCCGTCAGACGGTTGCCGCTGGTTAGGTCGTATGAGCGGCACAGGAAGTTCGTCACCCCATGTGCCCCGCCCGTGTAGCTGTATTGTTCGATGACGCACGAGTAGATGCGTCCGTCGTTTTGCGGCACGGTCGTGATGGTCAGCGTGAATTCGTTGTTGAGTGAGAAGGCGGTTTCTTCATCGTTCATCCGTTGCACGTAGGGCAGGTTCACCGCCCGGTAGTCGGCATACATGTCTTCGGCGAAGCGGGGCAGCAGGTCCGGGTTGGGGCAGTCGGTGTATTGTTCGCCGAAGGCTGCGGTCACGAGGTCTTCCCGCACCCGTTGCAGTACCGCTTCGTTGCGGAAGGCCACCGGCAAAGTTGCTTGCAAGTCCACTTCCAGCTGGCCTTGGGTGGAATCTTCCGTCAGCAGGAAGCTGTGAGCCAATTGGTAAGTTTCGGTTTTCATTTCAGCGGGTTGGCACGAGCTTAGCACCGCGACCGTTCCCGCAATGAGCGACAGATAAAGAGAACGTCTTTTCATAACAAAGTGATGTTGGATTGAATGGGCAAATGTACGACTTTTTAGGTAGCTATTCAAAAGTTGTTACGGGCGGGCGAGGCTATGGTTGCCGCCGTGGGTATCGCAGCCATTCCCACGATGCCGCCCCGCCCCACCGCTATTGGTATGGCAATTAGTGATTAACGGTTAGTGATTAACGATTAGTCCATGAGGGCTTGACGTTAATCACTAACCGTTAACCGTTAATCGTTATTTTCAGATATGCGTCACGAACAGTGGGGTGTTGGAGTGCAGCACCATCTTGTAGGCCAGCCCGGGGTTGAACAGGCGGGCGAACAGGTTGCGGCGGCGGGCGTTGAACGCCAGCATGTCGATGTGCTGCCTGGCCAGGTAGTCATCCAGCAGGGGAATGTCGGGTTGTGCGCCGCCGATGATTTCGTACTTCGCCGTCAGTTTCGGATAATGTTCGGCGAAGTAGGCCTTGATGCCGCCCAGCACCACTTCGTTCCACACCTCGTTTTTCTCGGTGGCGTGGATGAAGTGTATTTCCAGTTCCTCGTTGCCCAGCAGCTTGATGGTGCTGTCGATGGCAATCAAGTCCTTTTGGTCGAAGTTTGTGAGGAAGGCCACCCGGCGGATGTCGTCCGGGCAGTCGAAGGGCATTTCCATAGGTAGGGCGAGCACCGGACGCAGGCATGAGTCGATGACCTCGGCTGTCACGCTGCCAATCAAGGCGTTGGTCTGTGTTATTTTCTTGCCGCGCGTGCCCATTATCACCAACGCAGGTTCGAACCGCTTGCAGTAGTCGAGTATCTGATCTTCGGGCACGCCCTCCTTCAGGTCGAACGAGAACGGCACCTTGGGCAGCTCGCCCCGGTCGATGCGCTTGTTAATCAGGTTCGTCATGTTTTCCACGTCGGCATTGGCCGCCGTCACGATGCGCCGCAGCAGTTCCCCGTCGCTGATGCTGTAGGTGCTTACCTCGTTGTTCGACGAAATGGTGAACATGGGCGTGTAGTACACGTACAGGAACTTCACCGCGGTGCCGTGCTTCCGTGCGAATTCGAACCCGAAGTCGATGGATTTGGCTACTTGGTCCGAGAAGTCGATGGGGATGAGAATGGGCGGCTTTTCCCGCTTTTCCTCTCCGTTTTCCTTTTCCCATTCCTTTTCTATTTGCTCCACGATGGCCAGTGCCTGGGGCAGGTCCTTTTCCTTGATGCGCACGCGCACGCCGACCGCCATCTCAGGATGTTCCAGGTTCAGGTTGTGGATAATGGTCTCGATGCCATGTTCTTCGAGCACGGTCTTTATCATCTGCGCCCGCTGGTAGGTGCGGATGGCGAGGGTTACAAGTTTGTCCGACATAGGCAGTCCTCCATGAATGATGTCATCCTTATAACGCTTTCACGGGGACGAATGTTTGACCGGACAGGGCTTTTCCAATAAATTTCCTCTTTTTCTGCGGACGTTTTTCCGGTTTCCATCTGTTTGGCGGGGAAGGGTGTGCCTGAAAAACAAGTAGCGGGAAACGCCATGTTGCGCTTCCCGCTACTTGTCTTTGGCTTTTGGTTGCTGTGGGCAGTGATGGATTCGAACCACCGAAGGTAAAAACCAGCAGATTTACAGTCTGCCCCATTTGGCCACTCTGGTAACTGCCCGGTCGTTTTTTCCAAAAGCGGTGCAAAGGTAGGTGTTTAGACGGACACTACCAAATAATGTTCGACATTTTTATGGCCGTGACGGCGGCTTCCACGCCTTTGTTGCCGAGCACGCCGCCCGCGCGGTCCAAGGCTTGCTGCATGGTGTTGGTGGTCAGCACGCCGAAGATGACCGGCACGTTGGCCTCGGCGTTCAGCTTGGTGACGCCGGTGGTCACTCCTTGGCACACATAGTCGAAGTGGGGGGTCTCGCCTTGCACCACGCAGCCGAGCACGATGACGGCATCCGGCTTGGGATGGTTTTTGGAGAGCTGCGCCGCGGCAAAGGTCAGTTCGAACGTGCCGGGCACGTGCACCACGGTGATGTTTTCCGGTTTCACTCCGTGGGCCGTCAGGGTGTCGTAGGCTCCGGCCAGCAGGGCGTGGGTCACGTTGGCGTTCCAGTCGGCCACGGCGATGGCATACCTTTGACCGGCAAGAGCTTCCTGGGAGGGAAGCTCTTGTTCGTTATAAGCAGATAAATTCTGAGTAGACATATAAACAGGATTGGGTTTATGCCGTGCGTGGCTGTCGGGCTACTGCGCCACCCGGGCGATGTATTTGTCAATATCCGAGGCTTCCTGGCTTTCGGGGTATGTGTCCTTGATTGCCTGGTAGCAGGTTGCGGCCTTGGACGGTTGCTTGTCGGCTTCGTAGGCCAGCCCGGCCTTTTTCAGGTAGATGGGGCTGATGACGTTGTTCTTCAAGCTGCCTGCTTTTTCAAAATAGCTGATGGCTTTGGCGTTGTCGCCCAACCCCACGTAGCAGTCGCCCATCAGTCCGATCACGGCGGTGGTCAGGTACGAATCGTCACCGTCGAATTGCGACAGATATTTGAGGGCGTTCTGATAATCGTTCAGCCTGTAGTAGCAGATGCCCGCGTAGGCGGAAGCCAGGTTGCCCGACGGGGTCATGCTGTAGTCGGCGGCAATGTTCTTGAAGCCGATGCAGTCCACTTCGTCGCCGTTCAGTGCCAAGGCAAACGAGTCGGTGGCAAAGTAGGTCTGCGCTTTGTACATCTCGTTCTCCGCCGTGACTTCGCGCGGGGCCAGATAGAAATTGCGGATGGAAAGCACGATTAAAACCAGCAGCACCACGACGCCCACGCCGATTAAAAGCTGTTTTTGATATTTTTCAATGAACGCTTCCGACGTGCCTAACGCCTCTTGGACTGCCTCGAATTCATCTTTCTTATTATTCGCTTGTTTAGCCATAATACCAGTGCTTTTTTGTTTGTTAAATGAACATTCCTTTTTTTTGACGGACAAAAGTAGAGATTTTCTTTTACATGGAGAAATTTTACTTGAAATTTCCGTGCGCCAGGGGGCTTCCCGGGCTTGTGGGGGCGGGAATGCGCCGTTGAAGGCTTGGATGCGGCGTGCCATGCCGGTTGTTTCAAAAGATTTGTTTATATTCGCAACCGTTTTTCAGGAAACATGACATATATTATATAATATGGAAGAAAACATCCAGCTGAACGAACACAACAAGCAGGAATATCCGCCCATGCACACCTGCGAGCACATCTTGAACCAGACGATGGTGCGCATGTTCGGTTGCGGGCGTTCGCGCAACGCCCACATCGAGCGCAAGAAGTCGAAATGCGATTATCACCTGCCGCAATGCCCCACGGACGAGCAGGTCGCCGAGCTGCAACGCCGGGTGAACGAGGTCATCGCCCGCAACCTGCCGGTCACCGCCGAGCTGATGACCCGCGCCGAGGCGCAGGCCCTGGTCGACCTCTCCAGGCTCCCGGACGAAGCGGGTGACACCCTCCGCGTGGTGCGGGTGGGCGATTACGACGCCTGCGCCTGCATCGGCAGCCATGTGGAGAATACGTCGGAGATAGGCGAGTTCCGCGTCATCAGCCATGATTACCGGGACGGCTGCTGGCGTGTGCGTTTCAAACTGTTGCCCCGTTGAATGGACATGGAAAGCGCGTTGGTATGTGAAGATTGGGGGCTGGTGGATTACCGCACGGCGTGGGACAGGCAGGAGCGGCTTTTTGCCGAGGCCGTCCGCCGCAAGCAGGCGGGCCTCCCGGTGACCGGCCGCCTGGTGTTTTGCGAGCATCCGCACGTGTACACGCTGGGCAAAAGCGGCAAGGAACAGAACATGCTGCTCGATGCGCTCCAATTGAGGGCGAAACATGCCGGGTTCGTCCGTACCAACCGCGGGGGCGACATCACGTATCATGGCCCCGGCCAGTTGGTCGGCTACCCGATACTCGATTTGGAGCATTACGGGCTTGGCCTGAAGCGGTACATATATATAATAGAAGAAACCGTCATCCGCCTGCTTGGCCGCTACGGCGTGCGGGCCGGGCGGCTCGACGGGGCTACTGGGGTGTGGCTGGATGCGCACGGGCCGTCGGCCCGCAAGATATGCGCCATCGGGGTGCGCAGTTCCCATTTCGTCACCATGCACGGTTTCGCCCTCAATGTGAACACTTGCCTGGATTATTTCAATTACATCCATCCTTGCGGGTTTGTCGATAAGGGCGTTACCTCCATGGCGCGCGAGTTGGGGCGCGAGGTCGATATGGCGGACGTGAAGTCCGGTTTGCGCGAACTCTTCGTGCAATTGCTCGCCGGGGAATGAAAAGGGGGCTTTGAGGAAGAGATGGATTGGCGGGCTACGGGAGGTGTACAAGGCAGGGGAGGGGAGATGTGCGGTTGAAAATTTTATGCCGCCGGAAGAAATTTTCCCGTTCCAATGGACGGAAATTTCCGTTACCACGGAATCAAAATTCCGTTACTGCGCAGTCAAAATTCCGTTACTACGCGGGCAAATTTCCGTTACTGCGGAAAAATAATTCCCCCGCGCGCCCGGGCCCCCTCCCTCCCGTGGCCGTTCTCCCCCAGCGCGTTGCGCCCTCCCTTGCCCTTCCCTGTGAAATTTTTCCGAAAAAAACCGCGCCGCCCGCTTGCGGGTCCGGTGAAAGTTCTTACCTTTGCACCCGCTTTCCG